>CAJFOZ010000075.1 GCA_904397895.1 uncultured Clostridia bacterium | reverse complement strand
CGGAGGCACCATTTGCGGATTTAGCTCATCTGGTAGAGCGCCACCTTGCCAAGGTGGAGGTAGCGAGTTCGAGCCTCGTAATCCGCTCCATGTTTTTTCGTTGGATGGATGCTTAAATGATCTTATTTAAGCATCCATTTGCGGCTACGGCGCCATAGCCAAGCGGTAAGGCAGAGGTCTGCAAAACCTTTATTCCCCAGTTCGATTCTGGGTGGCGCCTCCATAAAAACGCATTCACTTTAGTGGATGCGTTTTTTCTTTTTGTTCTCCCCCTTTTTCCTACAAAACAAATAAAGAAACAATACCCCCAACCAATGGTTGGGGGTATTGTTTCTTTAAGGGAAGCTCCCTTTATGGGTTTATTTGCGAATTACTTTTGTTCACGTTTTTTCACGATGATCATGGTAGCACCGGCCACAACAGCCAGGCCCAGCATGGCAAACAGAGGAGTGCTTTCGCCTGTGGAGGGGTTTTGGGATGAGGAACTATGGGAAGAAGAAGTTCCCGAAGGTTTGCTTGAAGAAGTACCTGCACCTGCATTGGAACTGCCGGAGGTAGAGGTATCAGAGGTATTGCTGGAAGAATCAGGGGTGGACTCGTCTGGAGCAGAAGCGTCTGGATCGGAGGTTTCAGGGGCGGAAGAATCCGGTTTAGAAGTATCGGGCTCAGAAGATTCGCCGCTTCCTCCTGCAATAGTTACAGGAAGTTTCGCAATTTCTACATAATTATCTGCGGTCTTCGTCGCCATGACCGAGATGACGTGATTTCCTGCCTCCGCAATACTGACCTTGATGTTCCACTCTTTGTAGTCCCCTTTGATGGAAGACTGGACATGAATCCGGTTCAATTCATTGCCAGCCTCATCCTTCAGGATAACAGCTGCTACATCATAATCGGTTTGAGCCGTCACAAGAATGGTCTCATTGGGTTCATAAGTATCTTTATCGGTTTTGAAGACGGGTTTCTCGATCACTTTAATTTCGCAGGTATCGAAAATCATGTCCTCTGTCTGAGCGCTGGCCATGATCTTCGCAGTACCAGCGCCAACGGCTTCTACAAGGCCATCTTGGCTAACAGTCAGTACACTTTCATCACTGCTGGACCAGTTGACGGTTTTATTGGTAGCATTTTCCGGCAATACTTCACTGGTAAGCTGGACACTCTCCCCTACCACCAGCTTATCGACGGGGTTTAGGATGGTGACACTTTGCACCAACTCCTCCGCAAATACAGCCGGCGCCATAAGTGTAAGCGCCAAGGCAAGGCTTAGAAGAACGGCGAATGATCTTTTGACTGCTTTCTGGAACATAAAAAATCCTCCTTTTTGTTTTGAAACCTTTTTAAGATGCTTTTGGCACCAAGATCAGCTAAGTACAAAAAATAGTGAAAGATTGAAAATAAAGCATTAATTCTTGTGCATCTTTCCAATCCTTGTGTTTTATTATATCGATTTTAGAACGAAAATGCAATTGACAATTTATTCAAATAAAGCATCCTATTTTTTGTAATCTTTAATGCATTACATTAAAGAATCGAATTCAAATTACATATCAAGAGTAAAAAGCAGGACAACACTGTAACATGTAACATGCTGTCCTGCTTTTTGATATTAAGCGAGGGAAAGTGACACTATCGTTAAGAAATCACAATGGAATCCTCTACAGAATCTCCGTTCCACACATTATCGTCTCCAGCAGCCATGAAGGAGAATATACGGAATCCAGCCGTTCCAACATTCATGCGGATAGTAAAGATACGATGATCTCCGTCCTCTTCGATGCCTTCCACTGTAAAACTAATGCCTCTCCCTTGTTCGTTGCAAACCGATAGTTTGGTGGCATTCTGATTGGTAGTCACCTTGACCAAGAAGTCTTCGCCCACCCCAGCGGTATCGGCTTGGATTTCAGCGCTGTAAATCTGTGTTGGCCCGGTGACCGGACGGCCAATGAACACCTGGAACTCGCCAAGTTTATTGTACTCTCCGTCGTTTTTGGCAAACACTGAGATGATCCGGTCTCCTGTGCTTGCGATACACGTCTTGACACTCCAGACCTTACGATCCCCTTGGATCCTGGAATGAATGCGGAGAAGGCCTAGGGATCGCCCTAGTTCATTGCGCATAGAGATCCCCGTCACAGTTAAATCGGTTTCAAAAGTAACGGTAATTGCTTCATTGGGATCATATTCATCCTTATCGGTGAGGATGGCCGTCTTTTCAGAAACCTGAATCTCACAGGAATCCTGAATGGATGGATCCCACTGGCTTGTGACGGTGATAGTAGCCTTGCCGACGCCCACTGCTTGGACGGTGCCGTCCTGATCCACCATCAAAACCGACTGATCGCTGCTGGACCAAACAACCTCCTGATCGCCGGCGTCTTCCGGAAGGACTCGACAGGTTAGTCTTGTGCTATCCCCCTGCATCATCTTTTCAGGGGCATTCTGGATGGCGACGCTGGCTACTGGAATATCCGCCTCTATCTCAAGATTTTCCACTGCTTTTAAGAGGCGCTCCGCCATTTGATCTACCAGCGATTGGGCCTCGGCCTTTTGGGTCCTGTCCACTGCTCCCAACGCATCGGCTAAAGCCTTCAAAGACTCTTGGGTATAGGGGGACAAATCCTTTGGGATTTTTTCTAGGGCCCCGTCCACTTTGGCATAGTCGGCACGGCTCTGCTGCTGGTAGAGGCTGACTTCCGAAAGTTGAAGGCGGTCTTGGGTGCCTAGTGCATTAAACTGAAGCTTATAATACTGATATGCCATGGGATTGCTCACCTCAAAGGTAAATTCAGTGGTGTTGACGTCTGGCATGCTGTAACCGGTCTGATCATCGATGATTTGCCAGCTGCTGTCTTCACCGGTAATAGACCCGTACAAAGTCCATTTGCTGGGCATCCGTCCGGGGAATTGGGCGCTGTCGTTTGCCGTGGTAAACGAATATTGGGGGACTGTTATAGCCTCGTCGGTTTTCCAAACAATAGCCTCCGGCAGGGAATTTTTATAATAGAGTTTGGTATTTACATCCCCGTCAAAGAGATTTTCATACCCTTCTGTTTCTCCCGGTTTGGGGCCGCTGATGGGTGTCATAGACGATGGATCCATTTTAATCAATTCCTCGGAAGGTTCCTCCTGATCGTCCCCTTCTTTGTAAAGGTCAAATTCCGAGAACTGCATATTCCCATTGGGAAGATCGGTGAAATCAATTTTATAATATTGGTACGGTGCAGGATCCTGGATATCAAACTGGAATTCTGCATAGTTGACATCGGCAAAGGAAGCGTCTGACTGCCGATCAATGACCTTCCAGCTACCGTCTTCACCGGTAGTCGAACCGTACAGCGTCCAAGCGGATGGGTAACGGCCTGGATATTTCTCATTGTCATTGCCGCTGGTAAAAGAGTAGGCAAGAGCCGTTTCCGGCCGATCTAGACGGAATTCAATGGAGCTGGTCTCCTTCACATAAAGCTTTGTACCTACATTGTCGTCAAACATCATCTCATAACCCTCTTTTTCACCGGGTTTTGGCCCGCTGATCAGGGTATAACGATCGGCTGCAATGGTAGACCTACTGTCCTCCACCCCATAAACCGAGATGTTTTTCACACTGGTATCGTGGTAGGTATCGGGCATAACCATCTTGACGTAACGTGCCTGCACCGGTTGCTCCAGGATAACATAAGTAGTGGAATCCGACGCCGCTTTCTCCAGGATGGTCCCTCCTACCTTCTTCCAAGTGGCATTGTCGTTGGATACTAAAATTTCCACATTGCTGGGGATATTGGCGATAGTCGTGCTGGTCGTATAGGTAACGGCCTGAATATTGGTCAATTTTTGCAATGCCAATGTAATCTCCCAGTAGACATTTCCACTGTAGTCGCCCACCTGCGTAGTGCTGGTGGTATCCAGGACATTGGAAACCGGCTTGTTGGAAGCACATTGGATATTGGAGGTCACGGAACTTTTGGCAGCTACATTTGGGACAGAAAGCCCGCCGATAATATCCTCCAAAGCGTCCTTGGACAGCTCCTCCCCTCCCACATAGGTCCGGGCAGGATAATCGATGATAGCGCTTTCATCTATGGCAGAATCACCCGGTTGGTCCTTGCGCTGCACTTCACAGAACACGCCATAGTGGTCGGATACAGGATGATTGTGATAGGTCACGCCATTGTAATCAAAGGTAAAGGTGTCGTCAATGACGGTATAGGTCTTGACGTCATAAACGCCTTTGCTGAGAAATAGATAGTCGATGGGCGAAGAGGATGTATCCACAGCCGGCTTATCGCCGTCGGAGGGATGGCCGTTTTCCCAATCGATGGGCTTCTGGTATCCGTTAAACGTTGCGCCATCCACCAAGATATTTTCGGCGATGCTCCTGGAATCGTCCATGCGGGAGGTCATCATATGATAGGTCAAAGGGATGTAGTCAGGATTTGTGTTGTCAAACCGGACGCTGTTAAAATCACCAGTGACGACGCACCCCATATTGCCGTACTTTTCCGAGATCTCTTTGACTCGATTGAGGATAATCCGTACCTCATTGGACTGGGAGCTAAGTGCCACATGATCCAGATGGGTGTTAAAATGCCCGTAGTACTCGCCGGTCTGTTTGTCCTTGAGGACCACATAGGTACAGATCCTAGGACATGCCGCTCCCCATTCTGTTCCGGAAACTTCATCCGGGGTCTTGGACAGCCAAAATGTCCCGGAATCCATCAGGTCATACTTATCCTTTTGGTAGAACACCGGGTTGAATTCATTGGAAGTGGAAGAACGGTTGGGATCGTCTGTACCGGTATCCCGTCCTACGCCGACATAAGCATAGCCAATTTCATCCATAGCGCTTCTCAAGTAATTCATCCAGTCGTCAGTGGCCTCCTGGAAGCCGATGGAATCCGGATCGTACTTCTGAATGACCTCCAACAGATGTGGGCCGCGTACATCCAGTCCCATTAAATCATGGCTTGTGGTATCGTACCGCAGATTAAAGGATACGAATTTCTGTGTATCCGCACCCTCTCGATTGGACACTTCCTGTGCCAATACCGACGGAACCACCATGGATAGTGCTAACGTCAGGCTGAGCAACAAGGCAAATGACTTTTTGATCCATTTTTGAAACATAACAAATCCTCCTTTTCTTTTTTAATAGTACTCTTCGCCCTCCTCAATTATATAATTTTTCCAATGATTCCTATTTTATTGTATTAAAATTATTGTAAAAATACAATTAGCATTTTAGTGAAATAATGGTTTCTATTTTTGTTCATTTCTTTTATGTGATTTATCATGACACGCACTAATATCGTTTGATAGTTTGCATAAAAGAAACAAAAAAGTCCTCCTGGACCCTTTGGCCCTGGAGGACTCTACTTTCCTTGTTCTTATTTCCCACAAAGGAATTTATAAAGGCGAATGTATTCGTTGGCTGATTTTCCCCAGCTGTTGTCACATTTCATGGCACGTTCTACCAACGTGCCCCACCCTTCCTTACTGGAGTAATAACCGGCGATGGCCCGGCGGATAGCTGCCAGCATATCATGCGCATTGTAGCTCTTGAAGGTAAAGCCATTGCCTTTGCCGTCCCCGCTGTCAAAGATACTGTCCTTCAGCCCACCGGTTTCCCGGACAATGGGGATGGAGCCATAGCGCAGTGCAATCATCTGGGAGAGCCCACAAGGCTCGCTCTTAGACGGCATTAAGAATAGATCCGATCCCGCGTAGATCTTATGGGATAGTTCCGGAATAAACCCAATGACCACTGCTAATTTATCCGGATATTTAGCCTGCATCTCTTGGAAGAAGTTTTCATATACCCAGTCGCCAGAGCCGAGCACCACCATCTGGATATCCTCTGTGCTGAGCAGTTCATCTAAAATGTACTTGACCAGATCCAAACCCTTGTGGGATACCAGGCGGGTGACCATTCCCATCAGCGGGACATCCGCTCTGACAGGGAGGCCCATGCGTTCTTGAAGACATTTTTTGTTCTCAGCCTTGCCGGAGAAATCTTCCGCGGAATAGTCGGCGTAAATCTGGTCGTCCTTTTCCGGATTGTAAAGCTGCGTGTCAATGCCATTGAGAATGCCGGACAGTTTTCCTTGGTTTTCCCTCAAAATAGGATCTAAGCCATGGGAGAACCAGGGATCCAAAAGTTCCTGCGCATAACTGGGGCTGACGGTGGAAACCCAATCGGACATCTGGATAGCACCCTTCACTTCATTGACATCCCCGTCAAACTCCACGATACTTTTGGCATATTGGGGAAGGCCAAATACATCCTCTAAAATTTCCATACCGTACTGGCCCTGGTACTGGATGTTGTGAATGGTAAAAAGAGTCTTAATCCCTTCAAACCCCGGACGATCCTGATAAAACAGCTTATAATAAACAGGGAGTAAAGCGGTTTGCCAGTCGTTTGCGTGAATGACATCCGGCTTAAAGTCTATGTACGGGATAATCTCAATGGCAGCACGCGAAAGGAAGGCAAAGCGTTCCGCGTCATCGTAATGCCCATAAAGCCCTTGGCGCTTAAAGTAATACTGGTTATCCAGCAGATAGTAGGTTACGCCATTGTACTTGGCTTCAAAAATACCGCAATACTGGCGTCTCCACGACACCGGTACAGATAAGCTGGTGACAAATTTCATGGTATCCTTGAGATCCTGTGGGATGTCCTCATAAAGGGGCATCACCACGCGGCATCCTACCAGACGGGAACGGATGGCCTGCGGCAAGGAACCCGCTACATCTCCAAGTCCACCGGTGGCGGCAAATGGACGGGCCTCACTGGTTACAAACAATACTTTCATGCTACCTTCCTCCAATCCAATTTATAAAATGGGGATCCTTACAGCCTGGATCACCGATTTGATCCAAAAAGCTCTGCGTCATAGGATCAGAAATCCAAGCAGCGGCCCGGCAAAAGCGGACCGCTGCTTTAAAAAATAGCCAAAAAAACTATTTTTTAGAGCCCCTTCCACCTGTCAAATATATTGGGCTCTTAAACCACTGCATTTTTCTCAATGAACACCGGATACGTTTCATATCCCATCAAGGTCCTGCCAGGCTGTAGCACCACGTTTTTATCGGTTACTACATAAGAAATCTTGGCGTCGTCGCACAAAGTAGTGTCTTGTCCGATAATGGAATTTTTTACCGAACATCCCTTGCCAATGTGCACTCCACGGAACAAAATGGAGTTTTCCACTTCGCCTTCGATGAGGCATCCATCGGCGATGAGGGAACCTTTTACCGATGAACCAATTCCATATCGCGTAGGCATGTCATCCCGCACCTTGGTATACACCGGACGGTTGCGTTCAAACAACTGGTTGGAAACATCCTGCTTGAGCAAATCCATATTAACCCGGAAGTAATCGTTCAATGAACTGATGGCGCCTACATATTCTTCCACATGATAGCCAAAAATACGGCTGGTAGCTACTCGGGCTTGGATGATATCCCGCAGGAAATCCTGTATATTGCGGCTGACGGCATCTGAAATCAGCCATTCCAAATATTCCTTGCGCATCAGATAAATATTAAGGCCAAAGTTGCATTTGGTCGTGCCGACGGGATCGATATCGACCGAACGGATCCGGTCGTATTCATCCAGGTTCAACACTGTAATATTTTTGGCAGAAGTAGGACGTACGCCATCTTTATAGGCGATGGTAATATCGGCTTGGTTGGTAATGTGAGCCTGTAGCATCTTAAGCATGTCAAAATTGACTACAAAGTTACAATCAGACATGATGACGTATTCTTCATTGGAATGTTTGAGAAAATTGGCAATGCCGGAAAGGGCTTGGATGCGGTTGGTATAGACAGCGTTCCCCTCTCCAAAAGGCGGCAGGATAAAAAGGCCGCCGTGTTTTCTAGATAAATCCCATGCTTTGCCCGAACCGACATGATCCATCATCGACTGATAATTGAGTTTTGTTATAACCCCTACTTTATTGATACCTGAGTTTACCATATTGGAAAGCGGGAAATCGATCAAACGATACCGGCCGCCAAAGGGGATGGATCCTAAGGTACGCACGGTTGTCAACTCATGGACAAAGTCATCGTGCATATTGGAAAAAATAACTCCTAAAACATTGTTGCCTCTCATCTTATTTTTCCGCCTCCTTGATATCCTGATCAATCATTACCTTGGGCGGAACAACAGCACCCGCTCCAACGGTCAACTGTTCTCCTACCACGGCTACGCCCCATTCATCAAGATTGGTGCTCTCTTCCGGACGTCCACCTACCGTGGCGCCCTGGCCAATGACCGCACCTTCTCCAATGATAGCGTATTGTACCACAGCGTCTTCCATAATCTTAGCCCCCGGCATGACGATGGAATCCCTTATCACCGCTCCAGGTGCAATGTATACATCGGAAAATAAGACAGAGAAGTCCACCTTACCGTAAATCATGGATCCCTCGGTGACCATGGAATTTTCAATCTCGGCTGTGGCCCCTACATATTGAGGGGGAAGCTCAGGATTGCGGGCATAGATCTTCCAAGCCGGATCGGATAAGTCCAAATCCACTTTGGGATTGAGCAGATCCATATTGGCCTCCCAAAGGCTATCGATGGTCCCTACATCTTTCCAATACCCGTCAAACCGCCAGGCAAACATACGCTGGCCGTCGGCCAACATGGCCGGCAAGACGTTCTTACCAAAGTCGTTGGAGGATTTGGGATCTTTCTCATCCTCCTCCAGGAACCGGCGAAGCTTGTTCCAGCTGAACATGTAAATTCCCATAGATGCTAGGTTGCTTTTTGGCTTTTTGGGTTTCTCCTCAAATTCATAGATGGAACCGTCTTCATTGGCGTTCATGATGCCAAAGCGAGAAGCCTCCTCCATGGGGACTTCCATGACGGCGATGGTACAATCGGCGTTCATCTCTTTGTGATAAGCGAGCATTTGGGAATAGTCCATCTTATAAATATGGTCGCCGGATAAAACCACTACATAGTCCGGATCGTACCGTTCAATAAAGGGGATGTTTTGATAAATGGCGTTGGCGGTACCTTTGTACCAGTCGGCGCCTTTGCTGCGCTGATAGGGTGGCAAAACGTGCACGCCTCCGGTACGGCTGTCTAAATCCCAAGGCTGGCCGTTGCCAATGTACTCATTGAGCAGCAGCGGCTGATATTGGGTTAGGACGCCGACCGTCTCAATGCCTGAATTGACACAGTTGGAAAGAGGAAAATCAATAATACGATATTTGCCTCCAAAGGGGACGGCCGGTTTCGCCAGATTGCGCGTCAAAACACCCAAACGGCTCCCCTGCCCTCCCGCTAACAACATAGCGATACATTCCTGCTTGCGAAACATAGTGGTCATTCCTCCTTTGTATTCTCGGCCTTTTTGGTGCGTTTGCGCGGAGTGGCGGTCGATTTAGCCGCCGCTTTTCTCTTGGTGGCTGGCTTGGAAGATTTCTCTCCTTTGCCGGCGGTTGATTTTGACGTTTTCGCGGATGTTTTTCCTGCTGATTTAGATGAATCGGTCTTCTTGACCCTCTTTTTGCGGACTCGGGTACATTTCAAGTATAACACCGACAGGGCCGGCAGGGCTAAGCTCAAAGACTGCTCAAACCCATGCATTGGCTTGCGGATGTTGGAAGAAAGATCCCCAGGATTGCCGAAGCCCGATCCCCCAAACGCAGGGTCATCGGTATTAAACACCTCCCGATAAATGCCGTTGACCGGAACTCCGATCTCATATTGTTCAAACCGTGTGTTGGAAAAATTACAAATAATGATGAGCTCGTCCCCTTTGTCGTCGATGCGGCGGAAGCTAATGACCGAATTGGCTGAATCGTCGTGGGCGATCCAGGAAAAGCCTTCCCAAGAATAGTCCACCTGCCACAAGGGGGAATTGTCCAAATAGAAGTGATTGAGCGCCTTGCAGTACTCCTGCATCTTTTTGTGCATCTCCACATCCAGAAGCATCCAGTCCAGCCCAGACTGATAGTCCCACTCCTTCATTTGGCCAAACTCCTGGCCCATAAAGATCAACTTTTTACCCGGATGGGCCATCGTATAAGCGTAAAATGCACGCAAGCCTGCGAATTTCTGGAAATATTCGCCCGGCATCTTATTGATCAAAGAGCATTTTCCATGAACCACTTCGTCATGGGAAATGGCCAGGATATAATTTTCCGAGAACGCATAGAAAAACGAAAAAGTCAAACTATCGTGATTATACGGCCGATAGATGGGATCCAACGACATATAGCGAAGCATGTCGTTCATCCATCCCATATTCCACTTAAAATTAAATCCTAAGCCTCCCACATAAGTGGGCTTGGATACAAGCGGCCATGCCGTGGATTCTTCTGCGATCATCATCGTGTTGGGATATTCCTGGAACACCGCTTCATTCACCTTGCGGATAAAGTCCACCGCTTCCAGATTTTCATGGCCGCCGTATTTATTAGGGACCCATTCCCCGTCCCGGCGGTTGTAATCCAGGTACAGCATCGAAGCTACCGCGTCCATACGGATGCCGTCCACATGGTATTTCTCCACCCAGAATAGGGCGCTGGACATCAAGAAGGACTGCACCTCGTTGCGCCCGTAGTCAAATACACAGGTACCCCATTCTTTGTGCTCGCCTTTGCGCTGGTCCTGGTATTCGTAACAAGCCGATCCATCAAAACGGAAAAGGCCATGCTCGTCCCGGGGGAAGTGAGCCGGCACCCAGTCCATAATGACGCCGATACCCGCTTGGTGGCATCGGTCAATGAGATTCATCAGATCGGTAGGCTGGCCGTATCGGGAGGTGGGTGCAAAATAGCCCGTCACCTGATATCCCCAAGATCCGTCAAACGGATACTCAGTCAGTGGCATAAATTCAATGTGGGTATACCCCATTTCCTTGACATAAGGGATCAGCTCGTCCGCCAATTTCCCATAAGAGAAAAAATTGCCATCGGGATACTGCCGCCAGGAGGAGGCATGCACCTCATAGATATTCACAGGACTTTCGTAAATAACCTGCTGTGCTTTGGCATCCTGCCAAGCCTGGTCATTCCACTGGTAGGTATCAAGATCGTATAGTTTAGAGGCGTTGTCCGGACGGGTTTCGGTGTGAAATCCGTATGGATCGGATTTATAGACCACTTTACCATCCTGCTGTGTCACAGCAAATTTGTAAGAATCAAAGGTCTTGACTCCCTCTACCACCGCTTCCCATACGCCTTGGTCGCTGATGCGCTTCATGGCATGGGCCTCGGTATTCCACTGATTAAAATCACCCACTACGGAAATGGCCTGTGCATTGGGTGCCCAGGTGCGGAACACAGCACATAAATTTCCATTTTGCTCATAGATATGAGCGCCTAGGTATTCGTATGCTTTATAGTTTGTTCCCTGGTGGAAAAGATAGAGCGGGAAATCATTCTGAGTTGATTTTTTGTCTGCCATGTTTCCAAGCCCCTTTTTTTCACGATTTATTCTACTTCTATGATAACAACTTTTGTGCAGTTTTTCAAGGCCTTTTTGGTGCTTTCTTTCCAATGTTAAAAAATATTTTTCTTATTGTTTGGACAATATATACAACAAAGAGGCCTGTTCTTTCGCCAAATACTTGTTTTATCATTCCCTCGTGGCGACAGCGGTATCCTTTATCTTACCATCCAAACAATGCGCAATTTGTCGATTGTTGGCTGTTTGCCCCTTTTCTTTCTCATTATACAATAAAACCTCCCACGGCAATACCACGCCCCGGCAAGATCCTTGAAAAATCTGGGTAAAACCTTTATAATAAAAAATAGTCGTCGGTTCATGCCAGAATATACCAAAGGCATAAAAACGTCCACGACATTTTTACTATTTCATATACAGTAGTCTCCAGGTACGGTACGCCACATACTGCTTCCGACAAGTTGAATCATAGATTCCCCTGGAGCAACTATAAAAAATCGACAAAGCGGTGATAAAATGGCAGGCAAAACCAATGCAATGCGTATGTTGGATCGGGCAAACATCCCTTATACCCAACATTCTTACGATATATCCGACGGCCTGATTGACGGGGTGTCGGTGGCCCATAAAACAGGCCAAAACCCCGATCAGGTTTTTAAAACTTTAGTGACCAGTTCAGGAAAGCAACTTCATGTATTTGTTGTACCGGTCGCTAAGGAACTGGATCTGAAAAAAGCCGCCAGGGCAGCGGGAGAAAAACGAGTGGAGATGATCCATGTCAAGGATATTTTAAAATTTACCGGCTATATCCGCGGAGGATGTTCTCCCATCGGTATGAAAAAACTCTATCCCACTTTAATCGATCAAAGTGCCCAAGCTTTTGACTCCATCTTGGTAAGTGGAGGGCAAAAAGGATTGCAGATTGAAGTCTCTGCTGTAGATCTGGCCAAGCTGATTGGCGCTAAATTTGCTGACTTGACTGCAGAATAATATTCCTTTCTTTAAGAGGACTTAAGCACATTTTGCTTAGGTTCTTTTTTAATTTTATATGTGAAATATTTTCACATAATGTTTTTAAAAATAATGAAAAGGTGCCTAAGATTTTCCCTTAGGCACCTTTTCATTATTTTTTCTCTCTCAACAGTTTATTAAGCTCATCCATAAAGGTATTGATATCCCGGAATTGACGGTAGACCGAAGCAAAACGGACATAGGCCACCTGATCCACACGTTTTAGCCGTTCCATAGCCAGTTCCCCCACTCGCATGGAAGTGACTTCCCTCTCCAGGGAATTGTGGAGAATGCCCTCGATATCATCCACAATCTTTTCCAACGTTTCCATGGCAACCGGACGCTTCTCACAGGCCTTTAAAAGCCCTGCTAACAACTTGTTCCGGTCAAAAGCTTCTCTAGACTTATCCTTTTTGATAACCACAATGGGTACTGTCTCCACCACTTCATAGGTGGTAAAACGCTGGCTACATTTTAGGCATTCCCTGCGCCGACGAATCCGAGCCCCTTCATCGGTTGGCCTAGAATCAATCACCTTGCTTTCCTCAAACCCGCAATAGGGACATTTCATAATTTAATTCTCCTCTCTTTTATGAATGACTATTGAAAACACCTTCTAAGTGCTGGGCAGCATCTAGAAGTTCTTTCTCCTCATCAAAGTCTTTTCGATAAACTTCAATAATCCACTGGCCAGAATATCCTATGGCATCCAAGCGCTTTTTGAGTGCTCGATAATCGGTATTGCCTCGTCCGGGTAACATGCAATCTTGATGTTCCGTATGATCGTTGACATGGATATGAATCACATTGTCTCCCATGGCATCCAAGATAAGATCCGGCGTAAATCCAGCACGGACACTCTGTTTAATATCCAAAACAAATTTTACATCATCATTTAGCAAACGCCGCATTTCTTTTAAGAATTCCGGATCCTGGCTGCGGAAGCCATTAACATTTTCCTGCGCCATAATTACACCGTATTCCTTTCCAATCTCATTGAGCCTTTGGAACCTCCGGCAATATTCTTCCAGCGGTAAGTTGGGAATTTGGGCCGATGTTTTTTCACCGTGCAAGACTACCAGTTTCGCCCCTGCCCTGGCTGCTGCATCAAAATAACGGCGATAAAATTCCAAGCTATCCTCATAACGGCGCAAGTAGGTGGAAAAGAGCATCATCGATTCATATCCGGAAGTAAAAGGATGCAAAGAGTGAATCCCGCCTCCCATGGACTGGACCATATTTCTCATGTGATCGATAAAGTCCGGTTGAATCTCTGAAAAAGTGTTGACAAAAATTTCAAAATCTCGAAATCCTAGTTGTAGCAGATGATCTAATGCACGTTCAGTCTCCTGCGGGTACAGACAAGCAGTAGAGATTCCTACTTTCATATTTTTAAAGCCCCACTTCATACTTTCCAATATTTGAGCAATTGTTTTACAAAAATCAAGGTGGTACAATAAAAGAAGAAAGAAACAAACAAAAGGGAGTGACTCCAGTGCGTCAGTCTGTCCGGGAAGCTAGTAAAATGCTTGGGGAGATGAATCCTATCTCCCAGATTTTATTTCGAATTGGAATATACTGCGTTCCCATTCTCTATTTGTCCTCCGCTGTTCTCCACTGGATCAGCTTTTCTTTTAATTGTTATCTTGCCCTAAATGAATGGTATTATGGATGTCTGGAAATCGCGCCAGCCGTTGGCTTGGCTGCTTTTTCCACAGCATTCCTCATTGATATTGTACTCGAAAAAGAAATTGGTGTACATAAAAAATAAAAAATACAAAAAATCCTCAAACCCGTGGATTTGAGGATTTTTTTATTGCAAAATGTTGGCATAGAACTATTTTTCCAGGCCGTCGCCAGCCAAGTATCGTCGTCACAGATGAGCTTAACTACCGTGTTCGGAATGGGAACGGGTGGACCCTCATCGTCATTTACACCAACTG
>CAJFOZ010000074.1 GCA_904397895.1 uncultured Clostridia bacterium | reverse complement strand
TCCTTGCTACCCGTATCTGATCTTCTTCCAATTGCTTTTTATGTATTCCTGTATTTGCTTCTTATTCCTCCCTACCCTATCCACATAATATTCTCTCGCCCAGAAATGCCTATTATTTCTATCAATGCCTTTCATGCAAACACCTCCTCGATATTTTCAGTTAGGTTGGCAGGCCTTAAAACTTTAATATATCGGGGTGCTGTTATTTTCCATAGCTGATGGTTCTTTTTAGAAATTAAAACCAGGGCTTGTACAGATAAAATGTACAAGCCCTGGTTTCTTGTTTTTTCTCTTATTGATCAATACCGGCCAATTGTTTAAAATGCTGTTCATCGATGATTTCAACGCCCAATTTTTGGGCCTTGGTCAACTTACTGCCGGCAGCCTCTCCCGCTAAAACATATCCGGTCTTTTTGGAAACGCTAGAGGTCACTTTGCCACCTCTTTGCTCGATAATAATAGATGCCTCTTCTCTTGTATAGGTAGGGAGAGTGCCGGTCAATACAAAGCTGATGCCTGCAAAACGATTGTCTTTTACGGTAGTGGACGAGGTCATATTGACGCCGGCTTCTTTCAGCTGCCCGATGAGATGGATGGTCTGGGGCTGCGCAAAGAAATCCACAACGCATTGAGCCATCACTTGGCCGAATCCATCAATGGCGTTTACCTGCTCGACGGTGGCTTTAAAAAGAGCGTCCATATCATGAAACTGTTCGGCCAAAAGTTTGGCCGCCTTTTGACCGATGTGGCGGATTCCTAAGGCAAACAGCAGGCGGGAAAGATCATTTTGTTTGCTATTCTCAATAGCATGGATTAAATTGGATGCCGACTTTTCCCCCATGCGCTCGATATCAGACATATCCTCTACCTTGAGACGATATAAATCGGCTGGGGATTTGACTAGATTGTTGTCCACCAGCTGTTCTACCACGGCAGGACCTAAGCCTTCGATATCCATGGCATCCCTCGAGGCAAAATGGATTAGATTGCGCAGAAGCTGAGCCGGACATTCGGGATTGTTGCAGCGCAAAGCAGCTTCCCCCTCTTCCCGATGGACGGGTCCGCCGCAAGAAGGACAAATACTGGGCATCTGATAAGGTTCATGATGGCCGTCGTGTTCTACCACGGCCACTACTTCCGGGATAATATCCCCGGCCTTCCGGAGAACGACTGTGTCACCAATGCAGATTTTTTTCTCTGTGATGAAATCCTCGTTGTGCAAAGTGGCGCGGCTGACGGTGGATCCGGCCAATAGGATAGGTTCAAATACCCCGGTTGGGGTCAACACACCGGTGCGCCCTACGTTGATTTCAATATCCACCAGGCGGGTGATTTTCTCCTCGGGAGGGTATTTGAAGGCCGCCGCCCATTTGGGGAATTTTGAGGTGCTGCCTAACATCCGGCGCTGCTCAAAATCATCCACTTTGACGACGGCACCGTCAATGTCAAAGGAGTACTGGCCCCGCATGTCCCCCATCCGTTGGATGTCCGCCATAACTGACTGCATGTTGTCATAGGCATTGTAAAAGGGGATGACCTTAAATCCCAGTGATTTTAGGAAGTCAAGCGATTGACGGTGGCTGTGAAGCTGTTCCCCCTCCATCTGCTGGACGTTAAAAATAAAGATGTCCAGATTACGGGAAGCGGTAACCGAAGAATCCTTCTGCCGCAGGGATCCCGCCGCAGCGTTACGGGGATTCTTAAAAGGCTTCTCCTCATTTTCCTCCTGCCGTTTTACCAAAGCGGTAAAGCTCTCGCGAGGCATGTACACTTCCCCTCGGACCTCCAGAAAAGGAACGGCCTTTTTAAGCCGCAGAGGAATGGATCGGATAGTCCTCAAGTTGGCGGTGACATCCTCCCCCGTAACGCCGTCGCCGCGGGTGGAACCACGCACCAATAGGCCGTCTCGATACTCCAGTGAGATGGACAATCCATCGATTTTAGGCTCCACTGTATAGAGGGGATGCTCGACTACTTCCCGCACACGATGATCAAATTCCATGAGTTCCTCTTCCGAAAAAACATCCTGGAGGCTTTCCATCGGCACTGTATGCACCACGGGAGAGAAGAGGTCTTCCGCCTTACCCCCCACCCTCTGGGTAGGAGAATCGGGAGTAACAAGTTTAGGGTGCTTTTCCTCAAGGCGGATGAGTTCCTGCATCAATTTATCGTACTCAAAATCGTCGATTTCAGGGGAATCCTCCACATAATATTTATGGTTATGATACTCTAATTGTTGACGTAACGCATGGATGCGCTGCACATCGTCCTGCATATTGATCGTCCTCTCAATGGTTTGATGGGTTTATGATGGTTTTTTATAGTTTGCCAAAAAGACGTTTTTACATTCAAAACCGATACAACTCCATTTTATTGTATGGCGTGGATGATTACAAGTCAATTGGATGGTTCCTCCGACTGTGGCACACCGCTTAAATCAAAAGCCGGTGTAAACTTGGCATCCGCTGCTTTGCGTTCCTGAACATACCCATTTTCCAGGCCCAGTTCAAACAGTTTGTCCAATACCTTATCGTACTCCCGCTTGGTGATACGACGGTCGATTTCAGGATATGCAGAGGCGTTCCCCATAGGGACGTATTGTGCCATCAGGCTGACGTATACCCATTTGGGAAGATGGTCGGCAATCCACTCCAGAACCTGGATGGAATCCTTGGTATGCCCCGGCAGAATCAGATGACGGACGATGACACCCTTTTGCAGAATGCCGTCCTCATCCAGCCTGCATTCCCCCACCTGCCGCACCATCTCTAAGATGGCTTTGGATGCGCAGTCAAAATAGTCCTCTGCGCCGGAATAGCGCAGGGAAACCTGGGGGGATTTGTATTTTAAATCAGGTAGATAGATATCAACTAACCCATCCATGGAGCGTAACGTCTCCACACGTTCATATCCTCCGGAATTCCATACCACAGGAATGTGGGGCGGCCTTGTTTGAAGGGCCGCCCGTACCGCCGGCATAAAATGGACGGGGTTCACTAAATTGATGTTGTGGACGTGTTGTGTTTCCAGTTCTTCAAAACAGTCCGCCAAT
>CAJFOZ010000073.1 GCA_904397895.1 uncultured Clostridia bacterium | reverse complement strand
CTGCTTGGAGGATTCAGGGTTGTCATAAACAGCTTGGCCGGCTTCAATGGCGTCGGTCAAAGTGGCGTAGGATTCCTCAGTGTAGTCTTCGCCGTTGATGGCCTTTGCCTCGGTCAAAGCGGCATCCAGCTCGGCGCGGCCGTTGCTCTCCAAGCCTGTGATGGCGTTGTTGATGGCGGCGGTGGCGTTGTCGCGTTCCGCCTTGGTGGCATCTGTTCCTTTATCCAGGATAGACTGACCGTTGGCCAGAGCGTCGGTCAAAGCCTTGAAGGATTCTTGGGTATAGTTATCGCCTTTGTAGCCTTCGGCTTTGGCAACGGCTTCTTGCAAGCCCTTAAGGCCGTTGTCCACCAAGTTGGTGATGGCTTTGTTGATGGCATTGACAGCTACGGTGTAATCATCTTCAGTAGCTTCCGGATTAGCCAGGACGGTGTCGCCAGCGGCGATCGCATCGGTCAAAGCCTTGAAGGATTCCTCAGTGTAATAGGTGCCTTCGTATGTCTTAGCAATGGCCAGAGTATTTTCCAACTCAGCTTTGTCATAGATGGGACCTTGGTCGATGCCCAGGAGCTGGATCTCAGAGATCACTTTGCCGTTGTTGCCGTCGAAGTTGAAACGATAGTAGGAATAACGGGTCTCGTTCTCGATGGCGAAGGGACGGGTGTAACGGCCCCATTCAAAGACCTGGTTGTCGCGCTCGTCAAGGGTGACCCAGTCGGTACCGTTGATGGAGGCTTCCAGAGTCCAGGATGTGGGAGCGGTAGAACCGTCGTAACTGCTGGAGATGGTGTACATATTGACGGCCTGCTTGTTGCCTGTGCCCAGGTAGACGGTCAGGGATGCGGTATCCCCGCTGATGGTGGAGGAAGAACCGTCGCTCCAGGAGCTGCCTGTGCTGTTGTCAAACAGGAAGTAATCGGCGTCGATGTTCACCGGGTAAGCCTTGACGCCTTCGCCGGCCAGCTGGGCGGCAGAGTAAACAAAGCTCACGTCGTTTGCCAGATCCTCTTTGGGATTGGGTTTCTCATTGCCCTGGGTGATGGAAGGGGGAGCGGAATCCTCGGCAGTGCCGAAAGAAGTGTTGGGTTCATCGCCCATGACAAAGTCCAAAGTGACGGTCTTGCCTTCATCGTTGACCAGATCGGTCTGTTTGATGTAGGTCTTGTTGTAGTCCTCGCCGTTGACCTTCAGGCTCTGGACATAAACACTGTCGTGATCGTTGCCGGGGGCATTGATGACGATATCGTTAGCGCCTTCCACATGGATGGTGGCCTTCTCGAACAAGGGGGAGCCGATGGCGAATTCGCCGCTGCCCATGTTCAGAGGATAGAGGCCCAGGCAGGAGAGAACATACCAAGCGGACATCTCGCCGTTGTCTTCGTCACCGCAGTAGCCTTGGCCGATCTCACTGCCGATATAAAGGCGTTCCATGACCTCACGGACAGTGGACTGAGTCTTCCAAGGACGATCGGTGTAAAGATACATGTAAGGAATGTGGTGGGAGGGCTGGTTGCTCATACCGAACTGGCCCATCTTGACTTCGCGGGCTTCACGCATCTCATGGATGGTGCTGCCGTAGGAACCAGGATTGAAGGTGCCGGGCGTGGAGAAAAGAGCGTCCAGCTTTTCGCCAAGCTTATCCTTGCCGCCGTAGAGGTTGGCAAGGCCGTTGCCGTCCTGAGGAGTATGGAAAGCCATGTTCCAGCCGTTGGTCTCGGTGTAGTCGCCGCCCCAACGGGTGGGATCGCTCAGGCTGCTGCTGGAGGTGAACCAGCCGTCTTTGAAGAGGTGGACATAACGAGTGGCATTGTTTCTGTAGTACTCATACTCGTCGTTGTATTCTTCCCATTCCTGAGTGCCGGGATCTTCCATATCGCGCAGGGTCTTGGCCATGTTGGAGATGCCGTAGTCGTTGATCCAGCCTTCCAAGGTCCAGGACAGACCTTCCGAACGGCTGTTGTAACCGTTGAAGGTAGCGCCGTCCAAGGTGCTTTGACGGCCTTGGGTGCTGTTAGAGCTTACCACAGCGGCGTTCTTGATGGCCGAAGCGTAAGCATCCTCATAATTGAAAACCTGGCCGCGCATGATGGCGTCGCCCAGAATAACGTCAGAGCTGGTGCCTACCATAGAATCGGTTCCGCCGGGGGCAACCCAACGCGGAATCCAGCCGCAGTCTTGATAGTGCTCAACCAGGCCGTTGAGCAAAGTGGTGTTGCTCTCGGGAGTCAGCAGAGCATAAGCGGCCCAAGTGGTGCGGTAAGTATCCCAGAAACCGTTGTTGTAGTAGAGGTCGCCGTCCTGCACGCCATTGCCGTAGGGGCTCTGGTACTGCATTTTAGGCTCTTCCACAGTGCCGGTGTTCTCGCCCATGGAGTTGGGATAGAGGAACAGGCGGTACATATTGGAATAAAGGGTGGTCAGCTGCTCATAGCTGGCGCCTTCCACTTCGATGGTGCCGAGCTTCTCATCCCAAAGGGTCTGGGCGCGCTCTTTGACGTCTTCCAGAGAATCTTCTGCAGAGATCTCCTGCTCCAAGTTCTTCTTAGCTTGGTCATAGCTGATGAAGGAGGTGGCGATTCTCATGTTGACTTCCTTGACGTCCTCGCCGAAGGAGACTTCACTGGAGCTAGCAGAAGTGGGAGCGGTGTCAAAGACACCGTAGACATACAGTTCGCCCATACCGTTGTTGCCGGCATTCAGGTTGCTGGAACCCTTGGCGGTAAAGCTGTTGTCCTCGGCGTTAAAGGAGATTCCACCGCCGTTACCATTGGTGAACTTGATTTTACGTTGGGCAACGCCCTCATCAAAGGTGACACGGGTAATGGAACCATGCATAGAGGGGGCAAGCTCGAGTTTAGCGCCGGCGGACATGTTGCCGTCGTCTTTGTTGAACTCGACGCTGTAGTAATGGGCTTTTGCAGTTTCGTTGTCGTGGGAATAACGAGCAGTGCTGCCGCTGCCGGTGACAGGCATAAAGAAGAAGCAGCGGCGGTCGCCGATCCACACGCTGGCCACGTGGCCTAGACGCATCCAGTTCATGGTGCCCTCAGCAGTATCGTACTGATATACGTTACCTTCGCCGGTGCTCACATTGTTGGGGGACCAGAAGTTGAATCCGTGGGGCACTGCGGTGGCCGGACCGGTCAAGCCGCGGGAATGAAAGCGGTTTTGGTTGTTGGTGCCACGCAGGGTGTACACATAGTCGGACGGACGCTCGTAAACGACTTCAGGGGAATTCTCGATGGTGATATCATCGATAGAAGCGCTGAAGGATTTGTTTTCCGTGACATTGGGATTGTCATAACCGATCAAGATCTTTTCAATGGTTTTGCCGGCGGCTACTTCACCGATGCGGGAACCGACATAGTTCCACTGATCGTTGAACAGAACCTTGCCTTCGCCCATTCCGGTGGGAGTGAAGGGATAACGGTTCTGGTCGGTAGCACCCAGGTCGCTCAGATATGTACCATCGGTAAATTTCAGATCGATGGCCATATAGAGACTAGTGTAGTCAAAGTCGTAGCTATAGTCAAGGTCGTAGCTATAGCCACCGCTGCTGGGCTTTGCCAGGTAAGACAGCTTGGTGTCAGGGCCGACGGCAATGTCCAGGTTGTCATAAATGACATTGTAGCTGTAGCCGTGGCCGGCGGCGTCTTGGGAACCGGAGATGCTCAGACCTTTGCTGCCGGACCATGCGGTGCCGCTAGTCGAGATAGACATTTTGCTGCCACTGGCTAAGGTTTCTCCCTCGTCAGTGACTTCGACTGCGCCGTTTACAGCGAGCCCTTCGTCGGACTCAAAGGATGAGTAGAAGGAATCGGTGCTGCCTTCGCCCATAGCAGGCTCGGCAGAAGCAGGGATAGCAAAGCTAACTGTGGATGAAACCATCAGTGTGCTCAGCGCAAGAGATAAAAGTCTCTTAGCTTTAGCGTTCATTTTTTTTACCTCCATAAACTTCTTGCTCTTCGGGCTTCTTCTAATAAAAAATACAAAAACATGAAGCCATCTTTTTGTAAGACAGCCCCACGTCATATGCACCTCCTTTCTATAGTGCATTCAATTATTTTGAAGCAGAAAATAGGTCACGGAAGAATTTGAAGAAAAAACGTGACCGAGAAACTGCTAAACAATTGCAGGACTGTACAACAGTTAGTGTATTAAGATGAAGAAGTAGAATGGTAACTAGGAGATAATTTTGAATGTTATCCACATTATTTAGTCCAATTCCATGGCCTATTATAGCATGATTTTGTACTTTGTAAAACCCATTTTTAAATTTAAATAAATTTTCTTATATATTGCAAAAATAAAATGGATAACTTTTGTAAAAAACGACATATGGGGATGGCCGATATTTTGGTTGGTTATTAACATCAGATAAAGTAGAATAAATAATATAGGAAGAAACTACTCTTGTGAAAGGCATTGATTGACAGGAGATTGGAACAAGTCTATAATAAAAGACTGACCCTGAGAGCAGTTTGCATTATAAAATTCGGGCTGTTTGACAGACGCCTTGATTTTTATCAATACTCAATTTTGTTTTCCAGGAACCAGAAATTTTTTGCCTTATACATTAATAATAGTACTATGTGAAATTATAGCAATAAGGAAGTGATGGTTGTGCAATCCCGGTCGGTGCTACGAGTTGGACTGGTCATCGCGGATGAAATGGAATTTAAACCCTTTGTGGAATGGAGCCGAGGCCAGAGTGAACGAAGGGAAGATCAATTGTTTGGATATGAAAGCCTTTCTTTTTCTCTTCAGAAACAAGAACGCAAACTTCAGGTGGAAGCAGTGCTGTGTGGCATAGGAAAGGTCAATGCCGCCACAGCGGCGGCTTTCCTCGCCGCCAAGGGAATGGATATCATGCTTAACATAGGCCTGTCGGGCGGTATCTCTAATGTGCGCCGGGGCGATTTAGTGGCCGGAACACAGTATTTGGAAGCCGATTTCGATCTTACTCCTTTGGGGTATCAACTGGGTGAAAAGCCGGGGCAAACCTTCCGTTACAGTGCCGATCCCCGTCTTTTAGAGGCGGCCAAGAGGGCATATCCCGGTTTGAAAAGCGGTATTTTGGGTTGCGGGGATTTTTTCCTAAGCGATCCCGGAAAAAAATCCCTTTACTATGAGGCATTCGATTTATCGGCTTTTGATATGGAAACAGGGGCCATTGGATCGGTATGCTGTCGGGCGGGTATCCCTTATTTATCGATCCGCAAGATCTCGGACGATGCGGCGGAACAGTCGGTGGATGAATATACAGAGATGAACAATTTAGCAGAATCCTCACTGGTGGATGTCTTGCGTGATCTTCTGGATCAAGTGGTGGCAGAGGATTCTTTCTGGAATTAACCGATAGGCCGCTACTGTTTTTAGGATGCGGCCGGTGGACATCATGAATGGGAGTTGTTGCCTGTGTCGGCTCGTACCAAGCAGAATTTTGTACATGGCTCGATTATTCTGATCGCAGGAGCCATTTTGGTCAAGGTCATCGGCGCTTTGTTCAAAATCCCCTTAGATCATTTGATCGGCTCTACTGGCATGGGGTATTTTGGCAGTGCTTATAATTTGTTTGTACCCATCCAGACCATCGCTGTGGCGGGATTTCCGGTAGCCATCTCCCGGATGGTGGCTGAAAATGTGGCCAGGGGACGGTTCCGGGATGTCCGCCGTATTCAGAAGGTGGCGGCCCGCGTCCTGATTATCACGGGCCTTCTGGGCAGCCTTTTGATGTTTGCGGGCTCTTTCCTATTTGTGAAGGTTATCGATAATCCCAATTCCCTATATAGCCTCCTGGTGATGTCGCCTTCTATTTTCTTCTTGTGCGTCATGTCCATCCAACGGGGATATTATCAGGGGCTTTCCAACATGAAGCCTACGGCTGTCTCCCAAATCATCGAGGCTATGGGCAAGTTGGTTTTAGGGCTGGTTTGCGCAAACTTGATTATTAACATGGGAATGGGACAATTCCAACAAAACGGGCAGGTGTTTGGCCATACGTTTGAGACGGTGGCCACCAGCTCTCTGTCGGATGAAGAATTAAAGGCATTGGAAGAACAGGCCGGCAAGGTTATTTTAGTGCCCATCGAGGGCGGGGAGAGCCAGGAGGAAATCGATCAGCTGATGGAGCAGGCAGCACATAATGCTTGTTTGCCTTATGCATCGGCCGGCGCCATTGGAGGCGTCATGTTGGGCACGGTGTTTGGAGCCATTTACCTGACGCTACGCCGCCGTATTCGTGGGGATGGCATTACGAGAGCTGAACTGGCAGCGTCTCCGGAACCGATGTCCAACAAAACATTGTTTCGCACTATGCTGGCCATCGCCATCCCGGTGGCTTTGGGCGCCCTGGCCAATAACCTTTCCAGCTTGATTGATACCATTACCGTCCAGTCTGGACTAAGCGACGTCATGCAAAACAGCTCCGATACCATCCGCCAGCTCTATGAAGGGAGGTTGCCCGACGGCATTACCAACAGCCAAATTCCCAACTATCTTTACGGTAGTTATTCCGGTAAGGCGATCACGATGTTTAATCTGATCCCTACGTTGACGA
Source organism: uncultured Clostridia bacterium (assembly GCA_904397895.1). GTDB lineage: Bacteria > Bacillota > Clostridia > Oscillospirales > Acutalibacteraceae > Solibaculum. The sequence goes on along the minus strand of CAJFOZ010000073.1, from coordinate 4,646 downwards.
CATCAGTGGGTGTCAGTGCTTTGCCGGCGGTGACGGCCGCCTGGACCCTTCGGGATCGCAAAGCAACCAAGAAAAGCATTGAGTCTGTTATTAAGATCACAGGTTTGATCGGAATCCCAGCCGGCCTAGGCCTTTCTGTCCTGGCAGGCCCCATTATGGGACTTCTTTATGGGAATCCCAAGGAGATTGCGGTAGCCACTCCACTTTTGACTATTTTGGGCATCTGTGTTATTTTGCTCGCCCTTATCACGCCTATCAACAGCATGCTTCAGGCAGTGGGGAAAGCGTCCACCATCGTCAAGCTGATGCTTGTTTCAGCGGCCATTAAATTTGTGTTTAATATGGTATTGATCCACATCCCGGCCGTCAATATCGTAGGGGCTCCCATTGGTACTTTTGCCAGCTATCTATTTTTAATTGTGGCCGACCTCTATGTTCTTTGCAAGACAACCAAGGTTAGGTTGAATTTTACCAGGATTTTTATAAAGCCCATGATCTCGGGGCTGTTTTGTGCGGCGGCAGGATTCTCTATGAATGGGCTGTTGTGCCTGGTACTGCCGGCCAAAATCGCCGTGTTAGGGGCCATTGCGGTGGCCGGTATTGTATATGTAGTTTCCCTGTTCTTATTGCACGTGGTGTCCAGAGAAGATATTTTATTGCTTCCCAAAGGGGAAAAAATCGCTCGTCTACTTGAAAAAAGAGGTTGGATACGGTAATATAATACAGCAGATGTATATAAAATTGAGATAGGGTATGGGACGGTATGGCATGGCGCTATGATGAGGTGCAAAACCGTCAAAAGGAGTTTTATGGAATTTGAGACAAAGGATCGGTATGGGATCCAGGATTTATTAAAAATCATGGAGATGCTCCGAGCGCCCGGAGGGTGCCCGTGGGATCGGGAACAGACCCATGAAAGCATCCGGAAAAACATGATCGAGGAAACTTATGAAGTGGTAGAGGCCATCGACAATCAAGACCCCGAGCTGCTCAAAGAGGAGCTGGGGGATGTGCTTTTACAGGTGGTATTTCACTCCCGGATGGAACAGGAAGCCGGCCGGTTCGATTTTGACGATGTGTGCGATGGTATTTGCAAAAAGCTGATCGTGCGCCATCCTCATGTTTTTGGGGACGTCATCGCGGACACTTCCGGTGAAGTGCTTAAAAACTGGGATGAGATCAAGAAAAAGACCAAAGGGCAAAAGACCAATACCGAGGTGCTCAATAGTGTTCCAAGGGTCCTGCCGGCGCTGATGCGCAGCACTAAAGTGCAGCAAAAGGCCGCCCGTGCAGGGTTTGATTGGCCGGATGTATCCGGCGCCCTCCAAAAGCTGGAGGAGGAAATCGCCGAGTTGCGGGAAGCAGTGGAATCCGGCAGTTCCGACCAGTACGAGGAGGAGCTGGGAGACGTTTTGTTCTCGGCTGTCAATGTGTCCCGATTCCTCCACTGTGACGCAGAGGAGAGCCTGACAAAAGCGTGTGATAAATTTGTCCGCCGTTTTGAAGGCGTGGAGCATAAGGCTATGGTCCAGGGAAAAGATATGAAGGAACTTCCCTTGGAACAGTTGGATGCTTTTTGGGACGAGGTCAAGCAGGAAGAGTCGTAAGGTTCCCTTGCGTATGGTTGATCGTGGTGCCTCTGGGCAAGAAGGCGTGATGAAATGGAAACATCGCTTATTTCATTGTATTCGGCAGGCGCTTAATCAGCCTGTGGATGTTATAAATCTTGTGAAGGAGTTATGTTCATGAACAAATCAGAATTCATTGCTGCTGTAGCAGAAAAATCTGAACTGACCAAAAAAGATGCTGAGAAAGCTGTTGCGGCTATGATGGATGCCATCATGGAGGCAGTGGCCCAGGACGATAAAGTGCAGCTGATTGGCTTTGGTACCTTTGAGCGCCGTGAGCGCGGCGAGAAGGTCTATCGCAATCCCAGAACCGGCGAGCAGATGACTGTCGCCCCCTGCAAATATCCTGTGTTCAAAGCAGGCAGAGCGTTCAAAGAAGCGGTGGACAAATAATTTGGGACCATCTGGAAGGCGGGATCAGAGGCAAGATGCCACTGGTTCCGCTTTTTTATAAAAATAGGAAGGAAGTATTCCACTATGAGATTAGATAAATATTTAAAGGTATCGCGGCTTATTAAACGCCGTACTGTGGCAAATGAAGCTTGCGATGCCGGTCGGGTAATGGCAAACGGTAAACCGGCCCGGGCTTCTTACGACGTCAAGGTAGGGGATGTCCTGGAAATCTCGTTGGGCTCCAATGTGGTCAAAGCCGAGGTGCTGGCTGTGACCGAACACGCTACCAAGGAAAACGCCGGGCTCATGTATCGCATGCTAAGTTAAGACGGGGACGATTAGCAAATTATATGTGGAAAAGGCCCTCGCTTTGCTTCTAAAAGGATTCTTTCCGTCATATGGATAAAGTGAACCATAAACGGGAGGGATAAAGCATGACAGAAGAAAAAAAGACGATGAAGATGCCCCATAATGTCATCTTGGAGGACCGGCGAAATCTAACGGTGTCAGGCGTGTCGGACGTGGACAGCTTTGATGAGCAGAACATCACGGTATTTACCGATATGGGAGAGCTTGCGGTGCGGGGATACAATCTGCACATCAACAAGCTCAACATTGAGACGGGGGAACTGACGCTGGAAGGCGAGATTTCATCCCTTACCTATACCGACGAACAGCAGCGGGGATCGGGATTTTTTGGCCGCCTGTTTAAATAAGGGGGGAGGGCATTGGGAATCTCCCTAGCCGATCAGACCATGGATTTCCTATTATCCTGTGGTGTGGGGTTTGTACTGGGGGCGTTTTATGAACTGTTCCGGTTTTATCGGATCATCCTGCGTCCCGGAAAGGTTCTGGTCTTTTTCCAGGACCTTTTCTATTGGACGGTATGCGGGATAGCCACCTTTCTTTTTATCTTCTGGGCAAACGCCGGGGAAATCCGCGGTTTTCTCATCGTGGGGGAACTGCTGGGCGCAGTGATTTATTATTGTACCTTGGGATGGCTAATGCTTCAAAACGCCCGATTGATCGCCAGGATTCTGCATCGCATTTCGATGTTTTTAAAGAAGTATGTGTGGACCCCATTGACCAAACCTTTTCGACTGCTGTGGCGTGCCATCCGCAAAAGGACGGGCAAGATCGGGCAGACCACAAAAAAAGTTGGGATATCTGCCAAAAACCGCTTGAAAAAGCACCGGGCATTGTTGTATAATCTTTTTAATGGCATTCGCCTTTCAGGATCAAAAAAGGCCGGCAAAGGGGAGTAGAGTTTGTGAAGGCTGTGAAAAAGAAACGCAAAAGCATCCTGCTGAGAATCGCCGCATTTGCGCTGGCGGTTTATTTGGTAGGATCCTTGGTGAATTTGCAGTTGCAAATCAGCGCTAAGGAGAACGAACTCAACGATCTCAATGAACAGCATCGCGAACAGACGCTTAAAAATGAGGACTTGTCAGCCTTGCTGGATTCTGGGGAAGACCCGGAGTACATCGAGCGCATGGCCCGGGAGATGGGTTATGTGTATCCCGATGAGCAGGTCATTGTAGCCATTAACGGCAATTAATCGGCTGAAAGGCAAAGGGCGACTAAAGGAGGATATTTTCAGTTTATGCAGGTTGAGGTAGGAGCCATCCTTGAAGGTAAGGTAACAGGCATTACAAAATTCGGCGCATTTGTTGAGCTGCCCGGCGGTAAGACTGGGCTTGTGCACATTTCTGAGGTGGCGGCCACCTATGTCAAGGAGATCCGGGATTACGTGACGGAAAATCAGACGGTCAAGGTAAAGGTATTGAGCGTCAGTGATGACGGCAAGGTCAGCCTTTCCATGAAAAAGGCGGAGGAGAGACCCAACCGTTCGGTCAGCCGTGGTCGTCCTGGTTCATTTGAGTGGCATAGTACTCGCAGTGAACCGACTTCGTTTGAGGATATGATGTCCAAATTCAAGCAGGTCAGCGAGGAGAAAATGTCCACCTTAAAGCGCAATAATGAATCAAGGCGCGGTTCCCGGCGTGCAGGTGGTCCTTCTTCTCGATAAAGAGGGAAGGCCTGTTGATATTTGGCCGAGGGCAAACCATAACAATGGATGCAAGACGGGGTGTAAAATACACTCCGTCTTTTTTCTTCTGATGCACAAGGAGGATATAGGATGTTGATTATCAACGCAAAGGTACATACCATGGAAGGGCCGGCCATTGACAATGGATGGGTCCAGGTGGAAGAGGATAAAATCAGAGGCGTGGGGAGAATGGATGATTTGCCGGAGGATGGATGCCAGTCCATCCTTGACGCCAAAGGCGGATGGCTGTTTCCGGGATTCATCGACGCCCACACCCATTTGGGAATGTGGGAGGACGGACTAGGCTTTGAAGGGGACGACGGCAATGAGGATACCGATCCTTGTACGCCACAACTGCGGGCCATCGATGCCGTCAATCCCATGGACTACTGTTTTACCGAGGCGTTGCAAGAAGGCGTTACCACCGTCATCACCGGCCCCGGCAGCGCCAACGCCATCGGCGGACAGATGGCAGCCATCAAGACTATGGGAAAACGCATTGACGATATGATTATCAAAGCGCCGGTAGCCATGAAATTTGCACTGGGGGAGAACCCAAAAACCTCTTATCACGG
>CAJFOZ010000072.1 GCA_904397895.1 uncultured Clostridia bacterium | reverse complement strand
GAAGCCCAAAGAGGAATTTTATGAAGTGAAGGCCCCCATGGTGGGGATTTTCTACAGCCTCGGTTCCATGAACCGTCCGGAACTCAAAGAGGGCGACGCGGTCAAGAAGGGCAGCATCGTATGCGCCATTGAAGCCATGAAGCTCATCAACGAAGTGGAATGCGACGTAGACGGAACCTTTGTGGAGCTGCTTGCCAAGGACGGCGACCAGGTGGAATACGGTCAGCCGTTGGTCCGCATCAGGAGGAATTGAATATGATATTAAACCGTAAGCAGATTATGGAGATCATCCCCCATCGCGCTCCTTTCCTGCTTCTGGACGACGTTCTAGAGCTGGAACCGGGCAAACGCTGCGTGGCGGAAAAGCATGTGGTCAAGGAGGATTTCTGGGTGCCGGGCCATTTCCCGGAGCACGCCGTTATGCCTGGGGTGCTGATTGTGGAGGCATTGGCCCAGGCCGGAGCGGTGGCCGCTTTGTCCATGCCCCAGTACAAAGGAAAGATCGCCTTTTTTGGCGGCATTAAATCGGCCCGTTTCCGCCGCATGGTGGAGCCGGGGGACACCTTGCGCTTGGAGACCGAGATGACCCGTATGCGCGGTCCGGTGGGCATTGGATCGTGCAAAGCCACTGTGGATGGGGAACTGGCCTGCGAGTGCGAGATCACCTTTATGATTAAGTAAAGAGAGGGATTGGCGGCGTCCAAGAAATTTGGACCGGCCCGATCAAACGGAGTACGCCGATGGACAGTCTTCTCCCCTGGGGCAGTGTGCCTCAATGGGAAAAGGAGGTCAACCGGCGACTTTTGCAATTGGTAGATTAGCAGAAAGGGGTTGAAGGCCCTTGTTTTCAAAAGTATTGGTGGCCAACCGGGGGGAAATCGCGGTGCGTATCATCCGCGCCTGCCGGGAATTGGGCATACAGTCGGTGGCCATTGTGTCGGAGGCCGACCGGGACTGTCTTCACGCCTATCTGGCCGATGAGACGGTGTGCGTCGGAGGCCCGTCGGCAGGGGACAGTTACTTAAACGTTCAGAACATCATCTCGGCCGCCCTGATGAAGGGGTGCGACGCCATTCATCCAGGGTTTGGCTTTTTGTCAGAAAACGCGGAGTTTGCCGAGATCTGCGATCAGTGCGGGTTGACCTTCATCGGTCCGTCGGCCGACAGCATCCGTCTTTTGGGGGATAAGGCCAAGGCCAAGGACACCATGAAGGCCTGCGGCGTCCCTACCATTCCGGGGTCGGACGGCGAATTGACCGATTTGGAAGCGGCCCGGGCTTTGGCGCGGGAGATCGGGTATCCCGTGCTCATCAAGGCCTCGGCCGGGGGCGGCGGTCGCGGCATCCGCGTGGTGGAAAAGGACGAAGACTTGGAGGACGCCTTCACCGCAGCGACGGCCGAGGCGGTGGCCTGCTTTGGCTACGGCGGCGTTTATATGGAAAAGCTGCTGCGGGGCATCCGCCACATCGAATTCCAGATTTTTGCCGACCGGTTCGGCCATGTGGTCTATTTGGGCGAGCGGGATTGCTCCTTGCAGCGCCGACGCCAGAAGGTGCTGGAGGAGGCTCCATCCCCGGTGATGACCGAGGAATTGCGGGCACGCATGGGCGAAGCGGCGGTCAAGGCGGCCAAAGCCGTGGGATACCGCAACACCGGCACGGTGGAATTTTTGTTGGATCAGGACGGCAACTTCTATTTTATGGAGATGAATACCCGCATCCAGGTGGAGCATCCCGTCACAGAGATGGTGACCAGCCTGGATCTTGTCAAGGAACAGATCCAGGTTGCGGCCGGGGAGGCGTTGAGTTTTTCCCAAAAAGATGTGATCATCCGGGGCCATTCCATCGAATGCCGCATCAATGCCGAGAACCCGGAACAGAACTTCCGGCCGGACAGCGGTACGGTGGACGTGCTGTTTATCCCCGGCGGCAACGGCGTGCGGTTTGACAGCCAGCTTTACCAGGGGTACGAGATGCCCTGTTACTACGATTCCATGATCGGCAAGCTGATCGTGTGGGGACGGGATCGAACCGAGGCCATCGCCCGCATGAGAAGCGCCTTAACCGAACTGATTGTCAACGGCATCGACACCAATGTCTCCTTTCAGAAAAGCATCATCAACAGCCAATTTTTCCGGGAGGGACGTTACGATACCGGCACCATCGAACGCATGTTGAAGGGTGAAGAGAAATGAACATCAAGGATTTGTTTATTCGGAACAAAGACGTGCTGCCGCCGCCTCAGAAGGCGGCTGCGGCCAAAACCAAGACGTCCAGTAAGGTGACCGCCAAACAGCTTTGGGTCAAATGCCCCTCCTGCAAACGGATGCTGTATGAACGCCTGGTGGTGGAAAATGACCAGGTATGTCCGGCCTGCGGCCATCACTTCCGTCTGACGGCTGGAGAACGCCTTAAAATGACGGCGGATCCCGGTTCCTTTGAAGAATTCCCCTTTGAAATCGAGGTGTCCGACCCCTTAAAATTCCCCGATTATCCGGAAAAGCTCAAGCGTTACCGCAAGGAGACAGGGCTTAAGGAAGCGGTGGTGTGCGGCGTCGGCAAGATCCACGGTTTAGAGACGGTGGTATGCGTCATGGACAGCCATTTTATGATGGGCAGCATGGGCCATGTGGTGGGCGAGAGCATCACCCGGTCGGTGGAGTACGCCACGGAACACGGGATGCCCATTGTGATTTTTACTGCCTCCGGCGGAGCCAGGATGCAGGAAGGAATCGTATCCCTGATGCAGATGGCCAAGATCAGCGGCGCCCTCCAGCGTCACAGCGACGCAGGCCTGCTTTACATCACCGTCATCACCGATCCCACCACCGGCGGCGTCACCGCCAGTTTCGCCTCGTTGGGGGATGTCATCGTGGCGGAGAAAAACGCCCTCATCGGCTTTGCCGGCAAACGGGTCATTGAGCAGACCATCAACCAGCGTCTTCCCCAAAATTTCCAGCGGGCGGAGTTCGCCCAGGAATGCGGGTTTATCGATATTATCGTGGAGCGGTCCAAGATGAAGGATACGCTGTGGAAGCTCCTTTATATGCATATGTTCCCGGAAACCAGGGGAGAGGAAAAACAACGTCATGAGAGGCAAGGGGGCGAGGAATAATGGAGCATAAGAATTTGACGGCGTGGGATCGTGTGACAGCGGCCCGTATGCCGGGACGTCCCACCTCCCAGTATTTCATCGACGCCATCTTTGACGATTTTATCGAGTTGCACGGCGACCGTCACTACGGCGACGACGCCTCCATCATCGGAGGGATTGCCCTGTTGGGAGGGCATCCGGTCACCGTCATTGGAGAGGAAAAGGGGCAAAATCCGGCCGATCGTGCCCGTCGCAACTTTGGTTCCCCTCATCCGGAGGGATACCGTAAGGCGTTGCGCCTGATGAAACAGGCGGAGAAATTCCGTCGCCCCATCATCTGTTTGGCCGATACCCAAGGCGCCTACTGCGGCGTAGGCGATGAAGAACGGGGCCAGGGTGAGGCTATCGCCCGCAACCTCAAGGAGATGATGAAGCTGACGGTGCCGGTCATCTCCATTGTCATCAGTGAAGGCGGTTCGGGCGGCGCTTTGGCCATCGCGGTGGCCAACAAGGTGGCCATCCTGCAAAACGCCATCTACTCTATCCTCTCCCCGGAGGGATTCGCCGCTATTTTGTGGAAGGACGCTTCCCGGGCCAAAGAGGCGGCCGAGGTCATGAAGATCACGGCTGACGAGCTGTATGACCTAGGGGTGGTGGACCAGGTCATACAGGAAGGGGAAGAACCGGCCGAAACCGCCCGGGCTATGAAGAAGTACATCCTAAGTGAACTGGAAGCCATGAAGGCCATGTCCCCCCAGGAACTGAGCCATCAGCGTTACCAGAGGTTCCGTGCGTTTTGATGGGGATGGGCCTCGTAACTAAAGATGCGCAAAAATGCCGACGGATGTCCTGCATCCGCCCCAAGTGTGGAGGGAAAACATTGCATTACGCACACGAGGATGTGGACCGGCTGCTGGTCCAGACCTTTAATGAAATCTTAAAGGTGGAGGAATCGGCTGTCCGGATTTCCACAAAGGACTTTATTTCGGCCAATGAGATCCACACCATGGAGGCCATCGGCACCAACACCCACAAGAGCATGAGCGAGGTGGCTGCGGCACTTCATATCACTGTCAGCACGTTGACCACCTCCATCAATCGCTTAGTGCTCAAGGGGATGGTGGTGCGTTCTCGGTCGGAGGAGGACCGCCGGGTGGTATGCCTCAGTTTGACCGACAAAGCCCGCATCATCGTCAGGGCCCACCAGCGTTTCCACCGTGAGATGGTCAAGGCGGCTGTGGACGGCCTCAGCGATCAGGAAGTGGAGATCTTAAAACATACATTAGGCAACATCCGCCAATTTTTCTCCGACCGTCTGTGACCGTCGAGAGAAAAAGAGAATCAAATGAATCCCCGCAGTTTACTGGACATCATTCCAGAAAACTGCGGGGTTTTTATGGTTCAGGCAATTTCAGTCGGCATCAATCGTTTTTGGGGGACGAATGGGGAGTCCTATCGATCTTTTCCTTTTGGGCGCGGCACTTAGCGCAGTATCCGAAAAGCTCCACGTGATGGGAGGACACTTGAAATCCGGTCTCCTCCAGCACCTTCTGCTCCAGCCCATGGAGGGGGCATTGGTGCAAGGGGATGAGCCGGTTGCATCCGAGGCACACCAGATAATGGCTGTGGGCATTGCGACTCAATTCATAGCTGACCTGGTTGTCGGACAGGCGATGGCATACCACCTCATGCCGGTCGGCCATGGCCTCCAGGTTACGGTAGACGGTTGTAACGGCCATAGAAGGGCAGGATTGCAAGGCCAAAGCGTGAATTTCGCCGGCCGACAGGGGGCGTTCAGCATGTTCCAAAATGGAGAGGATGATCTTCTTTTGCTTGGTATTGCGGGTGGATGCCATGGAAATTCACCTCGAGACATACAATTGCAGTATGACTATCATTATACCGACAACCAGGGGCTTTGTCCAGGCGTTGACAAGCCATGGGGATCGTGGTACAATTATTGCAATTAAGTTGCAATAATAAAAAGGAGGGAACCCCGTTTGCCTATGAAGAAGATGGCCGCCGTGTTATTGGCGGCTGTATTGCTGCTATCGGCAGTGAGCGGATGCGGCCAGAGCACTCAGCAACGGGAGGACACGGCATCGGTGCAGGTGGTGGCCTCCTTTTATCCTGTGTATATAGCGGCGGCCAATCTGGTGGACGGTGTGGAAGGGGTCAAGCTTACAAACCTGACCCAACCTACCACCGGCTGCCTCCACGATTATCAGTTATCCCCTCAGGAGCTGATGAGCTTGGAGACGGCCGATTGCCTGCTTATCAATGGGGCGGGAATGGAGTCCTTTTTGGATAAGGTCATGGAAAACTACCCGGATCTCACCATTGTGACAGCCAGCGACGGCATCGACATGATGGAGGAAGAAGGCCACGATCACGACCACGGTCACGAGAAAGGGGAGGTACACAGTCCCTTGGAAGAGGAGACGGTCAATCCCCATGTGTGGGTCAGCATCTCCCAATACATGCAGTATGTGGAGAACATCCGGGACGGCCTGATTGCAGCCGACCCGGCCCATGCCCGGCAGTACGAGGAAAACGCCTCTGTTTATTTAGAAAAGGTTGAGAAGCTGAAGAATCGGATGCACGAGGCTTTGGACAACGTATCCCATCGGGATATCATCACCTTCCACGAAGCTTTTGGTTACTTCGCCCAGGAATTTAATCTCCATGTGGTAGGGGTGATCCAGCGGGAACCAGGCACCGATCCCACAGCCCGGGAATTGGTCGATATTATTGAAACAGTTCAGTCCACCGGATGCAAGGCGCTGTTTGCGGAGCCTCAGTATTCGTCCGGGGTGGCCGATACCATCGCCAGGGAGACGGGGGCGCATATCTATATGTTGGATCCAGCGGTGTCGGGTGAGACCGATAAAGACGCGTATTTACGGGCCATGGATCAAAATCTACAGGTGCTTTTGGAGGCGTTATCGTGAAACATGAGAAAGGATTTTGCTGCACCACGGTGGAGCATCTGTGTGTCTCGGCCGGACGTACAACCATCTTGGAGGACGTCACTTTTTCCCTCCACTGCGGACAATTGACGGTGGTTATCGGCCCCAACGGCGCCGGTAAGACCACGTTGATCCAGGCCCTTCTGGGGGAGATGCGCCACACAGGACGCCTCACCTTCTGCGATCCTCAAGGCAGGCAGGGACGGCTCAGCATCGGCTATGTCCCACAAAGCCTGCACATTGATCCCAATTCCCCCGTGAGCGTGCTGGATTTTTGCGGGGCCATGCTGTCAAACGCCCCGGTATTCCTCCGGGCCGGACGGAAAATACGGCAGAGGGTGCGGGAGGAGCTGGGCCAGTTTGGAGCGTCCGATCTCATCGACCGGCGTCTGTGTGACCTGTCGGGAGGGGAACTCCAACGGGTGCTGTTGGCGGTGGCCGTCACGCCGGCGCCGCAGCTGCTTATCCTGGATGAACCGGTGTCGGGCATCGACCGAAACGGCCTACAGGTGTTTTACGAACGCCTTACTTCTTTGAAAGAACAGCGGGATATTGCCATTTTATTGGTGTCCCACGATTTTCAAAGCGTGGCCCCCTATGCCGACCGGATGGTGCTGCTGGACCGGACGGTTCTGTGCCAGGGTACGCCTCAGGAGGTCCTGGGCAGCAAGCAGTTCCAGGACGCCTTTTCGCTTTCTATACCGGGGAGGGACAACCAATGATGGACGTTATTTATCAGATGATGGAGAGCATCCTGCCCTTCTCCTGGATCCAGTATGACTTTATGAAAAATGCCTTGTTGGCGGTGTTGCTCATCACCCCTCTTTTTGGAATGATCGGAACCATGGTGGTGGATCATAAACTGGCCTTTTTTTCCGACGCCTTAGGCCATTCAGCCCTGACCGGTATCGCCATCGGCGTGCTTTTGGGTGTGGCAGAGCCTATGGTTGCCATGACCATCTTTGCCGTGATTTTCGCTATTTTACTGGCCCAGATCAAACGGTCCAGGGTCTCATCCAGCGATACCATCATCAGCGTCTTTTCCTCCACCGCCATCGCCTTGGGACTGGTACTTTTGTCAGCAGGAGGGAAGTTCAGCCAGTATTCCAACTATTTGATTGGCGACATCCTCACCATCCGTCCCCAGGAACTGCTGATTTTAGTGGCGGTGCTTGTGGCCGGCATTGCGTTTTGGCTTTTGTTCTTCAATAAGCTGTTGGCTGTCAGTGTCAACAGCGTCCTAGCCAAGAGCAGGGGAATCCGGGTACGGCTAGTGGAAACCGCTTTTATCACCCTCATCGCCATTTTGGTGACGGTGTCCATCAAATGGGTGGGGATCCTGATCATCAATTCCCTGTTGATCCTTCCGGCCGCTGCCAGCCGCAATATCTCCCGGAATGTGAGGCAATACAACGGCATAGCGGTGTTATTCTCCATGGTGTCGGGCGTGGCTGGCCTGATCATCTCCTATTATGCCGGTACGGCTGCGGGCCCTACCATTGTGCTGGTGGGAGCAGCTATTTTCTTCCTAACCTTTGCGTTTAAACAAAGTGTTCGCAAGTCCTAAATAATATAAAAATCGGCAAGATTCTATCTCACAAGGAAAGAGGCTGTGTATTCTTTCCAAAAATAAATGAGAAAGAATCTTGCTTTTTTCTATAAATAGGAAATTCACGCTCTGTACATTGGAAGAAAAAGTATGTTATACTATCAGTGAATATCTGGCAAGATTTCCCGGAGGGGAGTATTCATCAAAATCCTAGGGATTTGGTAGGGGAATGTGGTTGCTGGAATGAAGGCATTGATAGATCTTGGTGACAAAATAGATAGGATAGACAAGGATTGGGGAGTTGAAAAATGAAGAAAAAGTTACTATCGCTTTCGGTGGCATTTGTTGTGCTGCTGAACATTGTGGTATCGGTGCCGTTTTTGTCATTGATGGCGGCGGAACCGGTTCTGGAACTGGGCTCCGGCATAGCCCAAGCCGGGGTCAAGCCGGACCAGGTTGTGGATGTCACAGTGGACTTGGGCAACTACGGGGACGACAATATCCCAGGACTTGCCGGCTTGCAGCTTAACATACCGCTCTCGATGGAGGGGGACGGCCTCCAATATGTGGATGGTTCGGCTAAAGTGCAGCTAGAAGCTGGCGGCAGCACGAACTACAATAAAGAAACACAACAGCTCATCATGACCTATGTTTACAACGGCCAACCTCTTTCCAAAGAGGAGAAAAACATCCTGACCTTCCAGGCCAAGGTGAATGGGCAATATGAAAAGGACACGGTTTTAGAACTGCCGATCCAATGCATCGCCCAGGATGAAAAAAATCAGACCATTGAATCCAGCGTGGACATTGTGAAGGTACCGGTGTTGGTGGAGGATCCTGTTATTCAGCTTAACGGCCAGCAAAACACCGGCTCATCTTATGACAGCGCGGTAACCATCACCTTCAACAAGGGCACCGCTACCCTCAGCAAGGACGGCGGCGAAAGCACTGCTCTGGAAAATGCCGCTGTGGTAGACCAGCCCGGCGTATATACGGTTGTTGTCACCGATGCCGCCGGCAACCAGTCACAGGAAACCTTTTCTATTGTAGCCGTCAGATCCATCTCTCTCACCCCGCCTGCCAAGACGCAGTACATCCAGGGGGAGGAGTTTGATCCTACCGGCGGGGTCGTAACCACTATCTATTCCGACGGTACTACGCAGGACACACCTTTGACCACCGGTATGTGCCAGGTCAATATGGATCAGCTGGGCCCCCAGGTGGTGATGGTCCATTACAATGGCAAACAGGCCTCTTTTGAAATCACCATTGAAGAGAAGGCCGTCACCTCCATTGAGATGGCGCAGATGCCGGACAAATTGGTTTACATCCAGAATGAAAGCCTGGATGCCACCGGCGGCAAACTGCTGGTGCATTATAACAATGGAAAATCCGAAGAGATGGATCTTTCCAAGGCCCAGTGTGAGGCCGATACCAGTCTTGTCTCGGACAACTGCCTGGTAACTGTTACATATGGGGGCCAAACCACTTCCTTTGTCATCCGTGTAGAGAGGGGAGATGTGTCCTCTATCGAGATGGCGCAGATGCCCACCAAGACGGAGTATTTCGCCGGGGAGACTTTGGATGTATCCGGTGGTAAAATCCTGGTAACCTACCAGGGAGGATCCCAAGAGGAAATTGACCTGACCGGTTCCATGTGCAACGTGGACATGGATACGGCAGGCCAGAAGCAGGTAACGGTGACTTACGGGAATCAGGCTACTTCTTTTACCATCCAAGTGAAGGAGAACAAGGTAACTTCCATTGAGATGGTAAAGAATCCTGCAAAGACCACCTATCAGTTGGGAGAAACCTTTACTGCTCAGGGAGGGATGATCCAAGTTACCCGCCAAAACGGTATGGTGTCCCAAGTGGATTTGACCGACGTTATGTGCGCCGTCCCAGATATGACCACACCTGGCGTGAAACAGGTGGTAGTGACCTATGAGGGCCGGCAGACCGCCTTCGACATTACAGTGGAGGAGAAAAAGGCCCAGCGCATCTCCATGCAGAAAAATCCCACCAAGACGACTTATGTGGAAAAGGAAGAGCTGGATGTTACCGATGGCGTCGTCCGGGTGTGGTACAGCGACGGTTCCACGGAGGATATTCCCCTCACCAATGAAATGTGCTCTGGTTTTAACAACAGTAAGGTGGGCAACCAGACCATCACTGTAACCTATGAGGGCATGACCACTCAATTCGATGTTTTGGTCAACGCGAAAACGGCAGTTGGCCTGTCTTTGAAGAGCGTTCCCAACAAGACGGAGTACATCCAAAACGAAAGCCTGGATGTCACCGGCGGCAAATTGGTGGTTCACTTTAACAACGGCCAGAACCAGGAGATGGATTTGACCCAGGAACTGTGCACCGGCTATGATATGAGTAAACCCGGCAATCAAACCGTGACGGTCTGTTATATGGCCCAAACCACGCAATTTGACATTGTGGTCAAAGAGAGGTCGGCAACCGGAATCTCCCTTGAAAAAGCGCCGGATAAGGTGGAGTATCTGGAGGGCCAGCCTTTGGATCTCACAGGTGCTTTGATCCAAGTGTCCTATGACAATGGCCAGAGCGAAAGCTTAACGGTAGAACAATCCATGGTCAGCGGTTATGACCCTGGGGTGATAGGCGGGCAGACGGTCACCATCGCCATGGGAGGACAATCGGTATCCTTTGATATCACAGTTTTGTCAAGAGCTCCTGTAGATGATCTCACAGCAGCCATTGACCGGATTGATCTGGACAAACTGACCGTAGCCGATCGGGAATTGGTGGAAAAACTCCTGGATCAATATGACCAAATGGCATCGGTCCAGCAGGAAGGCGTCACCAATTACGATCATCTCAAAGCGGCTTTGGAGCGAATCAATGGCATGCAATTTGCCCCCTATAGCCAGAGTTTCTTAGACGGAATGATTCTGATAGAAGGGGCTCCCGGCGCCGTGCCGGAGGGGACCGCTATCCGGGTGGAAACCAAAGACCTTTCCAAGCAGCATGCCGATGCCGTCAAGGAAGAATATGGAATCGACAGCACTGTTTTAGCGTCCTTTGGCGTGACGGTGGACAATTTGGGCGATGGTACATTGGGCAAGGTGAAGGTTTCGGTTAAGCTGGATTCCAAATGGGACCACGGGCAGAAGTTGGCGGCCGTCATCCTAAGAGAGGATGGATCCATTAGCCAAACCGAAGCTGTTGTGACAGACGGTGTCCTCACCTTTGAAACCGACAATCTAGGGGATTTTGCTCTGGTAAAAGAAGGCCAATCCCTTCAGCCGGGCAGTTCCTCCGAGGGCGGAACCAATTCCCCCAACACAGGCGAAAGCGCATGGCTTTTGTATGTATGGGTGGGAATCCTAGTGGTGTCGGCCATCGTTATCATTGTACTGGTGATAAAGCGTAAATCCATGTAGCATATAGAAAATAGTAAGAGAAAAAGCCTCAGGGGATCAAAAAAATCCTCTGAGGCTTTTTTGAGGAAGAATGTATCATTCACCCTGGATAAAACCGATAAATTGAGCAAGCGAAAGATGGGTAAAATCGGGGAGGAACAAATCGGCCTTTTCTTTTAGCAGGGTCTGGTCACAGTGGGGATCGGATACCCCTACC
Organism: uncultured Clostridia bacterium; assembly: GCA_904397895.1. Taxonomy (GTDB): domain Bacteria; phylum Bacillota; class Clostridia; order Oscillospirales; family Acutalibacteraceae; genus Solibaculum. Next base: position 32,247 of record CAJFOZ010000072.1, on the reverse strand, counting down.
AGGGCCATGTGTGCGGCGCCCACGCCTTTCACCGCTTGGGGGATGTCCTCAAACACCACACATCTTTGAGGTTCTATCTGAATCCTGTGAGCCGCTTCCAAATAAACGTCGGGATATTCTTTCCCCCTTGCCACTTGATCGGTAAAGACGATGGCGTCAATGAGGGGACGGATGTTATGGGCGTCCAGGAAGGCGTAAGCCGTCTCCGGGATGCAAGAAGTGGCGAGGGCCACCGGCATGCCCTCTTTTTTGAGACGCCTTAGAAAATCCACAGCTCCAGGCTTAGGCTGGATTTTATGGGCATAAGCATCGATGGAAAGCTGTGTCCACTCATCCATGACCTGTTGCGGCGTTTCCTCCAAATGGAACCGTTCCACGGCCAGCTCAGCCGATTGGGTTGCCGTCATATGGGCGATTTCCTCTGCGAGACCCGGCTGAGGGCCGAATCCACGATGTATTAGCCACTCATCCAAAAGGCCTTCCCACAGCCACATGGAGTCGGCTAAAGTACCGTCCAAATCGAAAATAAACCCGTCAAATTTCATCGTTTACCCCCGCCTTCCGGTAGGCTTCCACCAGCTGCCGCGCAGCTGATTCCGGGTCGTAAGCGCACATGATGGCCGAAACCACGGCAACGCCATCGGCCAAGGAGCCCCGCAAAACGCCCATATTGTTGGCCTTAATGCCGCCGATGCCCACCAAAGGCAGGCCGGATTGCTGCCGGATGCGACGGATGGTGGAGGCATCCACAAGATGATCCACCTCTTTGGTATCGGTGGGGAAAAGGGCGCCTACGCCCAGATGATCGGCGCCGTCCCGGGCGGCGGCTACGGCCTCCTCCACTGTGGACGCCGATACGCCCAGCAGCTTGTCTGGGCCCAAGATGCGCCGGGCAACGGAAGCGGGAAGATCCTCCTGGCCGATGTGCAGCCCGTCGGCGTCTACAGCCAGAGCAATGTCCAACCGGTCGTTGATAATAAGAGGGACGTGATGGTCGCTGGTCACTTCTTTGATGGCTAAGGCACGCTGATAAAATTCACGGGAAGAGGCGGTTTTCTCCCGGAGCTGGACCAATGTCACACCGCCGCGGATGGCTTTGTCCACCACCTCCGGCATTTTTTCCGGGGGACATAGGTCGGAATCGGTGACCAGATAAAGGGTGAGATCAACGCGACTCATATACTTTTCCCCTTTCCAGAAGGTCTTCCCTCCGAATGGTGTAGATGTAGTCCAGATGGCGGATGCGGAAGGTTCCGATGCCACGTCCCTCGGCTTGGACGGCGTCATGAGCCATCTCACCGGCCAGTCCCATGAGAATGAGGCAGGCAGTGGCGGCGGTGAAGGCATCCCCGGCCCCGGCGCATGCGCCGGTCAAGGCCGACGCCATACAACCGGTGCCGGTGACGTCACACAGCATAGGATGTCCATTTGCCACAAAAGCCGTGCGGTTCCCGTCCGAAATGACGTCCACTGCGGCGGTGGCAGCTATGACCGTATTCAATTTTTTAGCCAGGTCAGTGACCAACGGAGCTACCTGTTCAGCGTTGTCTAAGGTGACGGCGTCGTCGGCGCCGGCGTCTACCCCCCTGGTGGAGGAGGTCATGCCGGCCAAAGCCTTGATTTCCGACATATTGCCCCGGATGATATCGGGATGGATTTCATCGATATACTGCTGGCAGCACTGGTTGCGGAGATTGGATGCTCCGCATCCAACCGGGTCCAGGATCACCGGGACGCCCAAGCGTTTGGCAGCATGTCCCGCTTTGAGCATAGCGGGGAAGATGGTTTCGCTGAGGATGCCCAGGTTGATGACCAGGGCTCCGGCCGCCGCCACAATTTCCTCCACCTCCCGCTGATCCTCGGCCATGATGGGGGAACCGCCGGCTGCCAGGATAATATTGGCGCAGTCGTTGATGGTGACGCGGTTGGTCATGCAGTGCACCAAAGGACGTACCTGGCGGATATTTTCCAAAAGATCCGCCGATTGATTTAAAAGAATGGGATCAGCCTGTAACATTTAGCAGTCGCCTCCGTATAATTCATAAAAATGGTTGACCGGTCCGTGACCGTGTCCCAAGGGAATGGAATGTTCAATGGCGGTCTGGATGTATTGTTTTGCCAAAGCAACCGATTGTTCTACCGAATGGCCCAAGGCCAAGTTGGAGGCAATGGCCGAGGAAAGGGTACAACCGGTGCCGTGGGTATTGGGCGTATCGACGCGCTGGCCGGGGAAGGCGATAAACTGCTGGCCGTCAAACAGCCAATCGGTGGGTTGGCCGTCGGAATGCCCCCCCTTGATGAGCACCTGTTTGGCCCCTAAGGCGTGGATGCGACGGGCGGATTCCTTCATATCCTCCTCCGAATGGATGGCCATTTCAGCCAGTTTCTCGGCCTCCGGGACGTTAGGGGTCACGATGGTGGCCAAAGGGAGCAACAGTTCTTTGAGGGCGGATGAAGCTTCCGGACGCAGCAAGTCGTATCCGCTTTTGGAAACCATAACCGGGTCCACCACCACGAAGGGAGGGGCATATTGTGTAAGCTTCCCGGCGATGGCGCGGATGGAATCGGATACCGACACCATCCCGATTTTCACGGCGTCCACCCGGATATCGGTAAAGATGGCGTCGATTTGGGCTTCAATCATAGCGGGGGGGATATCCAATACGTCGTTGACTGCCTGGGTATTCTGGGCTGTAATGGCGGTGATAACGCTCATGGCAAAACAGCGGTGGGCCGACATGGTCTTGAGATCGGCCTGGACGCCGGCCCCTCCTGAACAGTCGGAGCCGGCGATGGTCAAAACGTGTTTCATAGATGGTTCACCTCGTCAAGCATTGGAAGAATCATGGGAAAGCCTCTGCACCACGCGGCGGACGGGAGGCAATAGAATGAGAGCGATGGTGGCGCCTGCCGCAGAACTAATCAAAAACGAAGGGACATAGAGTAGGATGGCGGCATCGGTCCCCAGTACCAAACGCGACATCACACTGCCGGCCATAGCGCCTAAGATACCGGTGCCCACCACTTCGCCGATGGCGGCGGCCCATGTCTTTTTGGTCAGGAGAAAGAGAAGCCCAGCCAGAAAGGCGCCCACCATGCTGCCCGGGAAAGCCATGATGGTTCCCGTGCCCAGCAGGACGCGGATAAGGGAGGCCACAAAAGCCATAACAGTGCCCCAAACAGGCCCTAAAAGGACGCCGGCGCAGACATTGACCATATGCTGTACCGGGGCGCATTTGGCGATGTCGAAAGGAATCACCACGGTACTGGCGCCAACCACGGCAATGGCCGTCAACAGGGAGGCGGTGGTGACGCGAAACAGCGGCCTGGATTTTGCCAGAGTAGAACTTGTTTTGACTTGATTCAAAGAAAACACCCCTAATGAACGCAATTTAGGCAAAAGAGAGGGGAAGGGGGACATGGCCCTTCCCCGGGATAACGGCATTATTTTAACAGGGTAACATCCTCACCGCTCATAATGCGGTTCATGTTGCGCATGGCGCACATATTGCCGCACATAGAACAGGAATCGTGGAGGGCGGGAGAAGAGGAAGCGCGGTATTTTTTGGCCTTCTCCGGATCGATGCACAGTTCAAACTGCTTGTCCCAGTCCAGAGCCTGACGGGCGTCGCTCATCTGGTCGTCCCAATCGGAGGCCCCGGGGATGCCCTTGGCGATATCGCCGGCATGGGCGGCGATACGGACGGCCATGATACCTTCCTTCATATCGTCCTCGTCGGGCAGACGGAGGTGTTCGGCCGGCGTGACATAGCAGAGGAAATCGGCGCCAGCTGCGGCCGCAATAGCGCCGCCGATGGCGCTGGTGATGTGGTCGTAACCGGGGGCCACATCGGTGACCAGCGGGCCGAGGACATAGAAAGGAGCGTTGTGGCACAGCCGCTTTTCCAGCATCATATTGGCGGAAATCTGGTTTAGGGGCATGTGGCCGGGGCCTTCCACCATGACTTGGACCTCTTTGTCCCAGGCGCGTTTGGTCAGTTCGCCCAAGGTGATGAGCTCCTCCAGCTGGGAGGGATCGGATGCGTCGGAAATACAGCCGGGACGGCAGGCATCGCCCAGACTGATGGTGACGTCGTATTCCCCCAGGATATCCAACACCTTATCGTAGTACTCGTAGAAGGGGTTTTCCTGGCCGGTCAATTCCATCCAGGTGAACAGCAGGGAGCCGCCCCGGGATACGATTTTGGTTTTGCGGGGATTGTCCTTGAACCTCTGGGCGGTTTTGCGGTTGATGCCGGCGTGGATGGTCATAAAGTCCACGCCGTCCTTGGCGTGGGTCTCTACCACGCGGAGGAAATCCTCAGCAGTGATATCCCGGAGATCCTTTTCCAAAAAGCCGACGGCGTCGTAGATGGGTACAGTGCCCAGCATAGCGGGACAGGTTTCCACAATCCACTTGCGGAATTCCCTGGTTTTGCCGTAGGAGGAGAGGTCCATAATGGCGTCGGCCTTGAGGGCGACGGCGGTATTGACCTTTTTCTGCTCCAGCTCATAGCTTTGGCAGTCCCGGCTGATTCCCAAGTTGACGTTGATCTTGGTGGTGAGGCCTTCGCCCACACCGGTGGGAGAAATGGAGGTATGCAGACGGTTGCAGGGGATGGCGATGGTGCCTTTGGCTACGCGCTGGCGAACGACTTCTGCATCCAAGCCTTCTTTTTTGGCGACGGCTTCCATGGCGGGGGTGACGATGCCTTGACGAGCGGCGGTAATTTGGGTTTTTGCCATAGGGTAAAACATCCTTTCTCTGATCTCACAGGTGGAGGATTCCGTTTTTTGTAGATAGCAACAAAAAACGCCCTACCAACTGGCAGAGCGAGCAAATCAAAACCACCCTATCGTACAAACAAGAAGGGTTTTCTTTCATTCTCCCTACGCCAGTATTATCTGGGTCAGGTGGGCGGGTCGAAGCGACAACAGCTTCCTCTCAACCGGTTTTACACCAGTTCCCCGGAATCGACTTCATTTTCTTCAGTATACCACCATTTTGTGTGCTATTCAAGAGGGTTTGTCAAAAGCAGAGGCCTTTATTGAGGGATCCAGATGGGTATCATAGGAGCAACCTAGCCTGAAAACATCAAAAGCAACAGAAAATAGATTGTCCACAATTGAATAATAGGATAATAGTTGCAAATATCACCGGTATCTGGTATAATGTAAATCAAAGAAATTGGGAAAAGGAATGATCAAGATGAATAGCAATTCCAAGCTTTTCAGCGTGCTGTCCTATTTTGGCATTTTGTGGATCATCGGTCTGGTGGCCGCGCCGCAGGATTCTTTTGTCCGGTTCCACGTCAATCAAGGGATCCTGCTTTTTATTTTAGAAATTATCACCAGTGCGGCTGGTTTTATTTTGAGCCTAATCCCGGTGATCAGATGGTTTGGAGGGCTGGTCACTGGTGCGCTGGGCATCTTTGCCTTTGTCTTGTTTATTATGGGCATTGTCAATGCAGCTCAAGGTAAGATGAAGCCCTTGCCTATTATTGGCGGGATTACTCTGATCCGCTGAGCAATAAGCGATAGAATGCAAAAACCTGGGCTTTTCGGTTGGAAAAGTCCAGGTTTTTTTGTATAATGGGGAAGAAGGGAGCGATGCTGTTTTGACGCCCAAAATTTTTATCCTAGTCCAGAACAACGGATTTGTCTATCAAAAAGAGGATAAGAAGGAATACCAAAGTTTTCCAGTGGAGGAACCCGGCCGTATACCCAATGTGCCCTTTTATCATTATTTACTCAGTGCTGGAAAAACCTATCAAAAGCAGCTTACCAAACTGCTAAAAAAGGAATCCAATTCCATTTTTAAACCCAATTTTTATATTTGCCTGCCCGATGACACTGTGGAGACCGACCGCAACCTTTTGCTTGGTTTTTTCTACGGATGCGGCGCCGGCATCATATATTCTGGGGAACAGTGCCAGTACTTGGGCAGCAAAAATGAAAATTATCTGAGCTTGTCCCGTTCGGAACGGGCCATTGCCTTGCGATATGTAAAGCAGGGGGAGATCCTAGCCACCCGGTACTATGAGAAGACCTTTTCCGATCCGTCGGCCATGAAGCAGGAGATGTTTGCCCTTCATCCGGATTGCCAGGCAGGGACATTACCGGTCCTAATTTATGATCCGGAGGAAGCACTTGTGCCATTTTATTGCCTGGGGCAGAAGGTGAGTTTAGACCAGCTGATGGAACGTTTTGCAAATGCCTGGAAATAAAGCAAACAGAAAAAAACATCCAGCATTATTCCGGCTGGATGTTTTTTTCTGTTGTGGCACAAAAAACGAGATGGGGCATATCCATACCGTAGTAATGCTTTGTAAATTGGCCGCAGACGGCCATACCGTTGCGTTTAGCCACCTTTTGAGAGGGGACATTGGTATCCCGGATGATGGAATACACCCGATCCACACCCAATACATGGAAAGCGTACTGTTTACAAGCCACAGCAGCTTCAGTGGCATAGCCTTTGTGCCAATGGTCTTTGCGGAAGAGGTATCCGACTTCCGGTACCTGTCGTCCATCCCAGTCCTGTAATGTTAGCCCGCACTGCCCGATCATTTCTCCAGTATCCTTTCGGATGACGGCCCACAGGCCAAAGCCGTCCCGGTGATACCGCTGTATTTGTCGGTCCAGCCATTGCTGTACTTCTTCATCCGAAAAGGCGTGTTCATAGGCGTACATTACCTCTGGATCCTGTAAGATGGCACACAGTGAAGGAATGTCATCCTGTGTCATTTGGCGAAGAAAGAGGCGTTGGGTTTCTAAGATCATCGAAAGAGGGTCTCCTTTCTTAAGAGGATACATCAAAAATAAAAAATCCCCTTTGTTCAAAGCAAAGAGGACCAAAGATAAAAAACGTTGTGATCAAAGGCGGTAAGATTTCTGCTGGATCCCAGTATACCATTTCTGATTTTCCATGTCAAAGGAAATGAATCTGTAAGAGGACAGAAGAACGCAATATTTATTTTATTGGGATAGGAAAAAGTTGAAGGGCAAAAAATAGATCGAGGGAATTACATAAATTTCCTATTTTTCAAAAGAACTAAAAATAGATTCTTGTAAAATAGATCTAATTATATCGATTTAGTTTATACTAACATTGACAATAGGAAAAATTTGTGATACTGTAATTTGCGGCGCTAGTTAGTTTATCCTAACCAAAGGAGGAACATATGAAAAATTGGAAAACATTTGTAAGCGCTATGTGTGCAGTGCTGCTTGTGGCAGGAGCAACACCTCTGCATTACGTCAGCGCCACAGAAAATGATGCAAATTCCCCTTCTATAATGGAGCCCAATCATGGCGCTATGACAAAGGCAAGTGGAGAGCTGGTTATCAATGACAACTCCTATAACCTGGATACACTCCTAAAGGAGAATTTGGGAGAGAGTACGTCCGTCAAAATTGGAGTGGATCTCACCGGTGTAGGCCAGACGGTTCTTCCCAAACAGGTGACCCTGCTGACTGGATGGAAAGTCGGGGACTTTTTTGATCCCGAGGAATATGAAATGGAACGGAGCCTTGGCAACAACATCCAGGGAGCTACCTTTACTTTTGAAGAGGGAAGCAATACCCAGGTGAAAAACATCCGTTTTAAAATGCCGGAGAAAAGCATCATCATACCAGAGGGCGTTACCGTTTCCTTTGAAAGCTGTAGCTTTGCGGGTACCATCGTAAACTATGGCGACGTAGAGTTTTACAACTGTGCCTTTGAAAACGGCAAGATTGAGAATTACGGGAATGCCTCTTATACCGGGGCAACCCAAGAACCGGAAAACACAGTGGGACCGCAGGAACCTGCCGGGGGAGAACTGATCATTGACGACAGCAATCCCTATGATCTGGACGATGTACTTTCCTCCAGCCTGGGTGGAAATGATGTTGTCAAAATCGCTTACAATATGCCGGGTGTCGGCAACACAGAACTTCCCGCCCAGGTTAAAACCATGATGGGCTGGCAGACCAAAGACTTCTTTTATGAAGAAGGGGAAAAGGTACGGAGCCTAGGCAACAACATCCAGGGCGAAACGTTTACTTTTGAGCGGGGAAGCAATACCACCGTTCGGAGCATTGATTTCAATCTGGCAGAAAAGGCATTTACCATTCCCAAAGGCGTGACCGTCACCTTTGTCAATTGCAGTTTCTCCAATACCATCATTAACAATGGCGCTGCGGTGTTTGATCATTGTACCTTTGAAAACGGCAAAATTGAAAACAACGGTGCGGCCCAATACGTCAATGGCACACAGCAGCCGGAAAACATGGGGACACCATCTGAGGTTCATCTTCCTTTGGGGCTGGTCATCAATAAAACCGCTGTCCAAGATGCTGTGATAGGACAGAAATACTACCAAGAAATCCCTTATGAATTGAGCGGTACCAATAAAGACAGCGCCGATGTCATGGTAGAGGTTTCCCCCTCCGATATGGGGATTAGCGGCGAGATCAGGGATGGCAAGCTTGTTTTGTCTGGAACGCCCTCGGAAGCTGGCGCCGTCCAAGTGACGCTGACCGCTACCGCCCAAGGGGATCCCGATGCCTCCGACAGCATTCAAGTTGCTGTGAATCAACCGTTGACCGTCCAGGTGGAAGGACAGCTAGACTGTGTTACCGTAGGCCAGGGCGGATATACCGATTATTTAAGCGTCTTTGTCGCGGAGGGGGAGAATGGTAAAAAAATCGATTATTACGACTATTCTCAACAAAACCCTGAGGCGGAGCTGGAAGTAAACCTTTCCCCCGATGGCAGCGGCATGAGGGCGGACTGGTTGTTTGACCGGGTTTCAGTATCAGGAATTCCGGAAAAAGCAGGCACCTACTCCATTACGGTCACCTTAAAAGATAAAGGCCAAGTGGTAACCAGCAATCAAGCAGAACTGCGCATCTATACAGGGAATGAGACGTTAAAAGGCCAGTTTGAGCTGTTGGATGGTTCCCAATCCACTTGGGATATGGAGCCTTATGAAATCTGGAATAGCGATCATGCTGTAGTGCCAGCCTATTTGAAGACCATTTACGGTTCTCATGAATCCGGCCTTTATGGGATCATCGGCAACAATGAGTCGATGGGTACCGATACCCTGGTTATCCCGGCTGGCTGTGACGTCACGCTAGAAAACATCAAGGTCTACAGCAGCGTAAAAATCATCGTGGAAAAAGGTGGATCGCTTACCCTGAGCGATTCAGTGGCCTTTGGAACCATCGAGGTAAACGGCGGCACTTTCTCTATGAAGAATTCAGCTGGTCTGGCAGGCCAGTTGATTTTAAATGATGGGAGCACTTTAAAGGATGCCAACATCGTATCCAATGCCCGTTTCCTGACAGATGGATCCAAGAAAGAGGATATCGACACCGTCGTCGTGATGAACGGGGAAGTAGTAGCCCAGGGCAACAATACCATTGAAGCAGAGTGTGGACATGGAGATCTCCCGGGACAAACCGCCCTTCAAGTCAATGGCCGTCTGACAATTCCAGAGGGGAGTATCTTGACCGCCATTGGTGGCGGCGACCAGCTTTACGCCCCGGGTTGGAATGGAGGCATCGGCGTTTTCTTAAACAACGGCGTCATTTGCGGCGATGGTAAATTGGTTGTCCGGGGTGGCGTGGGAGTAGATGGACCGGGTGGAACTGCCATTGATGGCAATGGAAAAATCACCGTAGCAGAGTTGGAAAGCATCGGCGGAGATTCCGTCAAAGTGATTGTAGGCCAGGGCAAAGGCGGCGACGCCGTGGGCCAGAACGTCATTGTAACGACGGGGAATCCTGTTCTCAAAGGCGGCGAGGGGAATCCGGACGGATCGGCAGTCATCACGCTTAGATCGGATAAATCAGAACTTAAAAATCTAATTGCTCAGCTAGAAGATTTGACCCAGTCGGACTATACTGCCGGGACCTGGGATGCTTTTCAAGATGCTCTAGCCCAAGCCAAAGGCATTCTAGAGGATGCTTCCGCAACACAGCAAAAGGTGGATCAAGCTGTAGCCCACCTTCAAAAAGCCTGGGAACAACTTGAGAAGAAACAAGGGGGATTGCAGGAAAACGAACAGGATAATTCCAGTCAAAACCAGGAAGGTCAGTCCAATGGTTCAGAGCAGGATATCAATCAAGGCAATGCCCAAACATCCAACAGCAGCAACACTCCCAATCCCTCTACCGGAGAAACCACACCTGTGGCGGGCTTAGCGGGATTGCTGGCTGCTTCCGGATTGACTTTAGCCGTTTTAAAAAAGAAGAGATCCTAGGATAAGCCCCCATCCGTGAGGGATTGATCCAATCAAAGCTACCACAGCAATAGAAAAAGCAATAAACAATGCACGCAAACCGGAAAGAAATTTTCTTTTCCATTTTGCGTGCGTTGTTATTTATAAACGGTTTTTTATGCCCAGGTCTTTAAGAACAAAACCGCTTTATAATAGTGGACGGATGATTGAGATCATAACCATTCCGGCATAGGGATCTTCCGAATGAACGGATCTATAAAAAATACCTCTTTCTGACCGCTGTTACACGGTCAGGAAGAGGTATGAAAATACTTTTTCAAATTTCAAGCAGTTGTTCTACCGAAAAGGACTCACTGCCCGACGACATCAGTACAATAGGACAACTTATTTGTTGTCGACTTCGTACATATGAGCGATGAGGTTGAGAACCTTGTTGGAATAACCCCACTCATTGTCGTACCAAGAGACCAACTTCACAAAGTTGGGGTTGAGCATGATACCAGCCTTGGCATCGAACACGGAAGTATGATCTTCACCCAGGAAGTCGGAGGAAACGACGTCCTCATCGCAGTAGCCCAGGATACCAGCCATAGTGGTCTCGCTGGCCTTCTTAACAGCGGCGCAGATCTCTTCGTAGGTGGTGGATTTCTCAAGGCGGACGGTCACGTCAACAACCGAGACATCCAGGGTGGGAACACGGAAGGACATACCAGTCAGCTTGCCCTTGAGTTCCGGGATAACCAAAGCGCAGGCCTTAGCAGCACCGGTGGAGGAGGGGATGATGTTGCCAGCAGCAGCGCGGCCGCCACGCCAGTCCTTCTTGGAAGGACCGTCAACGGTCTTCTGAGTAGCGGTGGTGGAGTGAACGGTGGTCATGAGGCCTTCCACAATACCAAACTCATCGTTGATGACCTTGGCCAGAGGAGCCAAGCAGTTGGTGGTGCAGGAAGCGTTGGAAACGACAATCATGTCCTTAGTGTATTTATCAAGGTTTACGCCGCAAACAAAGGTGGGAGTCTCTTTATCCTTAGCAGGAGCAGAGATAACAACCTTCTTGGCGCCGCCCTTCAGATGGGCGCTGGCCTTCTCGGTGGTGGTGAAAACGCCGGTGGACTCGACGACATATTCAGCGCCGGCCTCGCCCCACTTAATGTTTTCAGGGCTCATCTCAGCGAAAACAGTAATGGCCTTGCCGTTGACAACCAGCTTGCCGTCTTTGGCTTCGACAGTACCCTGGAAGCGGCCATGCATGGAGTCATACTTTACCATGTAAACCATGTAGTCCAGATCGATAAAAGGATCGTTGATGGCCACGACGTCAAACTTTTCAGGCTGAGCCACGGCAGCGCGGAACACCAGGCGGCCGATACGGCCAAAACCGTTGATACCAACTTTAATGCCCATGTTGATTACCTCCAATAATTTGTTGATACTACTATTTTATCTCAAAAACCCAAAAAAGACAAGCCGTTTGTACTACTTTTAACTTAAACTTTGTAATTTGTCTTTGTGCACAAATTCATTTTCCCGCCGATAGGAAAAGATGGGGTAAAAGGGAAAGAGAATCCCATACGGAGGAAAAAGCTTTTGGGACATGGAGCGTAAGATACGATAAGATAATAAAGAAACCAGCATATATTTAAAATAGGATAGGCAATCAGCTTGATTTTTTTAAAAATATCATCTTTGGATAAGCACCCATCGGAATCCACAATCATACAATGCTATAGGATATGACACAATTGAAAGTGCAATCCCGACTACAATTGGAGGCTGTTGGAAACATGAACCAATACAATTGTGCAGATTACAATAGGGACTTTTCCAATGCATTTCGGACGTTTCAAAACGCTCCCTTCCAGCATCAAGGGTGTTCTTGCCCACCGCCGGCTTGTCCGCCCCCATCCTGTCCGCCACCATGTCCCCCTCCACGCCCGCCAAAACCATGTCCTCCGGAATGCTGTCGCCCGGTTGCAGGTGCGACAGGGCCCACAGGGCCGCAAGGCCCAAGGGGGGCGACGGGAGCCACAGGCGCAACCGGTGCCACCGGTCCGCAAGGGTTGAGAGGGTTTCCTGGACCCACTGGACCCATGGGGCCCCAAGGCCCGATTGGTCCCCAAGGGGAACCAGGACCAGCTGGTTCTATGGGCGCTCAAGGCCCAATTGGTCCCCAAGGAGTGACTGGAGTCACCGGAGCAACAGGCGCAACCGGTGCCACCGGTCCGCAAGGCCCCATAGGTCCCACGGGCCCGACCGGTCCTACCGGTGCCACTGGCCTGCAAGGATTCATCGGTCCGACCGGATCAACCGGTCCTACTGGGCCAACCGGAATACAAGGGCCTGTGGGACCCATTGGCCCGACCGGCCCCACTGGTCCAACCGGCCTTCAGGGCCTTGTCGGCCCGACTGGTCCAACCGGTGTTACTGGTGCCACCGGTCCGCAAGGCTCAATTGGACCTACTGGTCCCACTGGCCCCACAGGTGCTACCGGCCCCCAGGGCCCAATTGGTCCCATAGGTCCTACGGGGGCAACCGGTGCTACAGGGACTGGTGCCGCCGGCCCGACAGGTCCCACTGGTCCAACCGGTCTCACCGGCCCGACAGGTCTTACCGGCCCGACCGGTCCCACTGGTCCAACCGGTCTCACTGGCCCGACAGGTCTTACCGGTCCGACAGGTCCCACCGGCCCGACAGGTCCCACTGGTCCAACCGGTCTCACCGGCCCGACAGGTCTCACCGGCCCGACCGGTCCTACTGGCCCGACAGGTCTTACCGGCCCAACCGGTCCGACAGGTTCCACTGGTCCAACCGGTCCTACTGGACCTACTGGACCCACTGGGGAGGATGGAACAGCTGCCACCATCCGAGTCGGCACAGTAACTACCGCTGATCCAGGGACCCTAGCAGTAGTTACCAACTCCGGCAATGAAAAAGACGCTGTCTTTGACTTTGTAATTCCCCAGGGCAAGAAGGGTGACAGATGTACCATTGAATCGTTGGCGTTGGTGGATACGGCGATCAAACCCATCAAAGAAGCTGGACCGATCACCTTTACAAGCGCAGCCATTCTTGCCGATTCTGTCTTTGGTTATACGCCGGGATCAGCCAATATCACAGTAAATGAAGCCGGTATTTATCAAGTGCATTTCCATTGCAGCGCGGCAATTGATGGCAAAACATGCATTCCAGCTCAGCTAAAATTACAACTTTATCTCAACGGAGTTCCTGTCGTAGGATCATCCACTTGCCATTCTTTTATTTGTACCAATGAGGCAGCCTGCTTGACCTTGTCGGTACCAATTCAAGTTATGACCGCCTATTCCCAACTGAAACTCTGCGTAGAACAAGGCGGGTTTACCATTTGTGACAGCAATCTGACCATTATCCGTCTGCGGTAATCGTTTGGGATTTGGTATTATCCACTGCTTTTGTACCCCACATCTTGAAAAAGGTGTGGGGTACAATTTGTATTGGCAATATCTAAACTTGCAAATAATAAGCAAAATAAAAAGAAAAACGACATTAAAATGATAATTTTATGTTTAAGTCCCGAACGTAAGGCTTAAAAAATAGAATCATGATATTTAATATGGATTTAACCTTTTGATTGAAGAAAGAATTTCATTTGGAAATAAAGTTTAAAATAATTGACTCAATTTTATTTTATTTATATAATAAGCTTAAAGATGTACTGAGGTGTCGGGAAGAAGCACCTCTGCACAAAGTGGATTTTTTCAAAATTGTGGAAAAAGGAGTTGTGAAAATGAATTCGTTGACCAAACGAGCCCTGGGGATCGCGTTGGCTGCCTGTATGATTACCAGCAGTGTAGCAGGTTCCGGAGCAATTGTGTCCGCGCAGGACAAAGGCCAAACCGACCAGTTTTTCTCCTCGTTTGAAGAGGGGGAGGAACTGTTTGGTTCGGTCAAAGAAAATACCGTCGATATGGCAAAGGATGGAACTCTGCGCTACAAAAATGTAGAGCCGGCGCCTGGTTCCCAATCGGTAGTGGGCGAGTACATCGGCTATTTTGATGAGGTAACCGCCCGTTACGACGGAAACGGAAGCGGCGAAGGCTTAGCTAAACTGACCGACCGGGATACTTCCACCAAATATTTGACCAATGTTTTTTCCGCGGCTGCCCCTACGGAAGAAGATCCTTTGTGGATCAATTTTAAAATGACCGAACCCATCGTGGTGCGAAACTACGCCATCACCTCGGCCAACGACCTTCCGGAACGCGACCCTGTGGACTGGAAGTTCTACGGTTCCGAGACCGGCGAGGACGGCAGCTGGGTGGAATTGGATGCCCAGACCAACGCTTCTTTTGCCGGCCGTTTTCAAACAAACGTCTATGCTTTTGAGAATGAAACAGCCTATGGGTATTACCGCTTGGAGATCAGCAAAAACGGCGGCGAGAAACTGACCCAGATGGCGGAGTTTGCCGTAGGTTCTGGTATTGGCGAAGGAGGCTCCATCGAAGTGGTGGGCATGACCGCTAAATTGGGCGGCGGCCCCGGCACTACCTTGACCGGACACAGCACCAGCGGTGGCTGGACAGGCGATAAGAGCTATGTGGCCAATGGTATCCATATGGGCACCGGGGAGGCCTACAGCAACAACGTCATTTACGATGATTTAAGTATCGAAGTCAAGCCCGATACCCAGCTTTCCTATATGATCTTCCCCCAATACCAAGGCGGAGATGAAGATTACGATTACGAATATACCAGCATGTATGCCGCTATCGACCTTCACTTTACCGACGGCACCTATTTAAGTGAACTTGGCGCCATCGACCAGAACGGCAATGTGGTGGAGGCCAGGGCCCAAGGCGAATCCAAGACCCTAGCCACCCGTCAGTGGAACCACATTTATTCCAATATCGGTTCCGTGGCGGAGGGCAAGGTTATCGATAAGATTTTGGTGAGCTATAACAAACCCTCCAACAGCAATAAGATAGAGGATGCCGAGACCGGTGAAGAAATCGACGGCAGCTGGTTCCAGACCTTCTTTGACGACATCAGCATCAAAGAGGTGGAACCCATCGAATACGAAAACCTTTCCGATTATGTCAATATCCTGCGAGGCACCAGTAGCTATGAATGGGGCGTATCCCGGGGCCTTACCGTCCCCATGGTCAATACGCCACACGCCTTTAACTTCTGGGTTCCCGCCAACAATTCCAACGGTCCCCGCCACTATGACTACCAGCTGACCAAGGACCGTACCTTTAAACATATCACCATCAGCCACGAAGCCAGCTTCTGGATTGGCGACCGCGGCACCTATCAGTTTATGGTGAACACCTCCGTGGATGAGCCCACCAAGGACAGTGTCCAGGCTTCGTCCCGCGGATCGGCCTATACCCACGACAATGAAGTGGCCAAGGCCCACTATTATAGCGTCACCTTTAATGAGGGCACTCCTGCATCCGGGGCGAAACTGGAACTGACCCCCACCGATCACGCCGCTATGATGCGCTTTACTTTTGACGACACCGCAGCCCATCGGAATGTTATTCTGGACAGCACCATGGGTACCGCCAGCGTGGAATTCTCTGAGGACGGCAAGAGTTTCAAAGCCATCTCCAACCACGACGTGGGCAACAACGGCCATAGCAAGATCTTTGTCTACGGCGAATTCGATGTGGCCGGCACCCCTACCATCACCGACGATTCCCACGGCCAGGCCTTGATTGCCTTCCCGGATGATACCAAGGAAGTCAACCTGAAGGTTGCTACTTCTTATATCAGCCACGACCAGGCCAAACACAACCTGGAACTTGAGATTTCCGAAGACGATACCTTTGATACCGTCAAGGGCCGCGCCCAGCAGACTTGGGATGATTTACTGGGCACCGTGGAGCTGGAAGGCGCCACCTATGAGCAGATGGTTTCCTTCTACTCGGGTATGTACCGTCTATTCTCTTTCCCCAACACCTTGTCGGAGAATGTGAACACCAACGAAGATCCTAAGTGGCAGTATCGAAGCCCCTACGGCGACGATGTTAATAATAAACCCATCAAAGACGGCATCCTCTATTACAACAATGGTTTCTGGGATACCTACCGCACTACCTGGGCCGCTTATGCCCTGTTTACCCCCACCAAGGATGCTGAACTGCTCAACGGTTTGTCCCAGCACTACATCGACCAGGGCTGGATCCCCCGTTGGATTGCCCCCGGCGGAAGCCCCTCCATGGTGGGCACCAGTTCCGACGTCATCTTTGGCGACGCTTTGATGCGCGGCATCGACTTTGACGTGGAAAATGCCTATCTGGCATCGGTGCGCAATGCCAGCTGCGTCACCAACAACCTGACCAACGGCGGCCGTGCTGAGATCCAGAACGCCCCCTACTACGGCTACACCGGCAACAATTACGGTTCCGGTATGTCCTGGAGCCTCGAGAGCTACATCAACGACTACGGCATTGCCAACATGGCTAAGATCCAGCGGGATCAGATTGCCGATACGGAAAGCGCTGAGTATAAACACTTTAACGATGAGTATGTCTATTACATGAACCGCGCCCAGAACTACGTCAAGCTGTTTAATCCCAACATAGGTGGATGGTTCCGCGGCAAGAGTTACGACGGCAAGTGGACCACCAGCGACGAAGCATTTGATCCGTTTGAATGGAGCGGGGACTACACCGAGACCAACGGCTGGAACATGGCCTTCTCGGTCACGCAGGACGGCCAGGGCCTTGCCAACCTCTACGGAGGCCGGGAACAACTGGCGGCAAAGCTGGATGAGTTCTTCACCACCAGTACCGAATTCCATCTGTCCAGCGGCAGCGGCGTCATCCACGAGCAGCGTGAGGCCCGCGACAATAAATTGGGCCAGTACGGCGGCAACAACCAGCCTTCCCACCACATTCCTTATATGTATAACTACGCCGGCCAGCCCTATAAGACCCAAGAAGTGGTGCGCGATATTTTGAAACGCCTTTATGTAGGCAACACCATCGGTCAGGGATATCCTGGCGACGAGGACAACGGCGAAATGTCGGCTTGGTATATCCTGTCGGCCCTGGGCATTTATCCCGTCAACATGGGCAGCGGCGAATTTACCATCAGCTCCCCCTTGTTTAAGAAGGCCACCATCCATCTGGAGAACGGCAACAATGTGGTCATCAATGCTCCCGAAAACAGCGATGAAAACATCTATATCCAGAATCTGAAGGTGGAAGGCGAAGACTACAACAAGACCTTCATCACCCACAATGATCTTATCAACGGCGACAAAGACGGCGACGGCAACATCACCCTAGATTTTGAGATGGGCAATCAGCCGTCCACATGGGGCACTTCGGAAGAATCCCTGCCCACCTCCATCACCACAGACGATGAAGTGGCAGAACCCATGGACGACTTTACCGCGGCCAACGTCAAATTTATGGATTCGGCCGACCAATTGACCGGCAGCAACGCCGGCGTCTATGCCTCTAACTTGGTAAATGAATCGGCCCGTCTCTTCAACAACACTTCCGATGGCGGATCGCCTGAATTCTCCCAGAACAACACTTCCATCATCTACTACTTTGGCCAGAACAACGGCAAAAAGGTGGAGCTGTACACCTTGACCAACGTGACCCCCGGTACCGCTCCCACAGCATGGACATTGTCCGGCTCCAACGACGGCGAGACATGGACCGAGCTTGACAGCCGTTCGGGTGAATCCTATCGGTGGGATCGCACCGTGCGTCCCTTTGCCATCGACAACGACCAGAAGTACGAGTACTATAAGCTGGACGTCACCGGCAGTGACAAACTGGAAATTTCCGAAATGGAACTGATGGGCTATATTTCCGAGTCCACCGACCGTGACAGCCTAGGCGCCGCCATCGACTACGCCAAGGATTACGACGTCACCGGTTATGCCCAGCCCTCTATCGACGCTTTGAACGACGTCATCGCTGAGGCCGAGGCCCTGTATGCCCAGGAAGACCTGACCGTCAGCCAGATCCTCGATATGATCGACAAGATCAATGCCGCCATTGCAAACCTTCAGCCCTTGCGCGATGGCCTTGAGAAGATCGAAGCCGAATCCTTTGACGACATGAAGGGTACCATCATCGTGGAAGGCAGCGGCGACCGCATCAACATCGGCTCCTGCTATCCGGACAGCTACATCGGCTACCAGTATGTGGACTTCACCGGCACAAACGGCGCTGATTCCATTACCATTAGCCATTCCGGCCCCAACGGCGATGTGGATGATACCGCCCGTGTAGAGGTCCGTTTGGATTCTCCCGACGGTGAATTGATGGGCACTATTTACGTACCTCCCACAGGCGACTGGAGCAATTACCAGGAAGTCACCGGTAAATTGGATCAGACCATCACCGGTACCCATACCATTTACTTTATCCTCAAATCCGAAAGCAAGTTTGTGGGCAACTTCGACTACTTCCTCTTCCACGAGAAGGAATCCTTAGACGACAATCCGGTGATTGATCTGGAATTGGATCGTGATCCCGCCGTCTATGAGATAAACGAAACCTTTACCATGACCTTCAAGACCGCAGATACCATCAACGATATCATGCTTCAGAATGAAGCGGGCAAATGGGTTTCCAAGACCTCTATGAAATCGGTCAACAACGGCGACGGTACCAAGTCCTGGACTGTGAAATCCGCTTTGGGCACTCCTGGTGAAAGCCGAGTCCTGCGACTGTTCCTAAAGGATAACACAGGTATGGTTGAGGATTCCGGTGTGGATGTGGTCTTGACAGTGGCAGTATTTGCCGGTTCTCCCGTGTTGGAGGCCAAGGTGGATCGTGACCTGGCCGTCTACAAGATCAATGAAGACATCACCTTTACCGTCACCACGCCCAAGACCGTCCAACAGCTCAAGCTGACCAACGAGCTGGGCAAAACCATTACCCTAAAGTCCAGCGCCTACGACGATTCCGGTGATAACCGCGTTTGGACCCTGGTAGCCAGTGTGGGGACCATTGGTGAACGCGCCTTTGGTATCTCGGTCAAACGGGATGGCTATTGGCAGGATTCCGGCAAATCGGTGAATTTGACCATTGAACCGACAGCCGAAGCACTCTTGTATGAAGCCCTGTTCCAGGCCGATGAGGTGGCTATAAATGAGCCGGTCCAGGTTCGGGTTTTGACTTCTTTAGGTGTTGCCAAATTGAGTGTCCGGAGCGAGAATGGCCGTCCCATCAGCTTCACGGTGGACAGCTGTGTGGATGAAGGCGACGAACGTATTTGGACCATCAGCCTGTCCATCGGCACAGCAGGCAACCGCTTGTTTGACTTTATGGCTGCCGATGAATCCGGCAAATGGCTGGGATACAGCCTCCAGGATTCCATTGTGGTGACCAAATAAAGGTTATTGTTGAAAAAATAAGAAAATGATTTTTCCCGGCGCTGCTTTCCCGTGGCGCCGGGTTTTTCTTTTTTGGGATAAAAGAAACAGGCCTTAAAAATTTTGTCATCCTTTTCCAAAAACCATAGAGCGGTTTTAGACGGCATGTCTTTTTGTACGGGGAAAAGGGGACAAAAGCATAAAAAAATTACATCTTTTGTTTCAAACAGAGACCATATCAACCGCTGGATCGATCATTACAACGGGATGAAAAAACACTGTTTTTCGGCAAAATTCCAAAAAAAATATATTATTAGGGGCCAAGTCTGTTGACTTATTCCAGCTTTATGCATATAATAGTGACATTAGTGTTTCGTTTCTTTGGCGGTATAGCTGTTCCTGTCTGGTTACGAGAACACAGATCAGTAGAATATGGAGGATTGGCAATGAAGCGAGTTGGAAAACCGGTATTTTTCATTGTGGCCATCCTGATTGTCGCCTTGGCAGTGACGTCGTTCTGCGGCATCCACTATAGCTATGGCGACACAGACAATGTGGTCATCAAGGGAGCCGGGGATATCCGTTGGGGTATCGATATCCGAGGCGGCGTAGACGTCACCTTCCGCCCTGAGGAAGGCTATGACGCTGAGGATAAGGACATGGATGCAGCAAAATCCATCATTGAAACCCGTCTGGTAAATCAGAACATCACCGACTACGAACTGTATGTGGACTACAACAAGGATCGTATTATTCTGCGATTCCCGTGGAAGTCGGACGAAACCGATTTCGACGCCTCTAAGGCGATCCAGGAATTGGGCGAGACAGCTTACTTAAGTTTCCGCGAGGGAACCGGGACCAATGAGAATGGCGAACCGACAGGGGAACTCATTCTGGATGGCCAGCATGTTGTCAACGCAGAGGCTGCTATCGACAATTCCACCGGAACTCCCAAGTATGTAGTCTCCCTGGAGTTTGACGACGAGGGCAAAGAGAAGTTTGCAGAAGCCACAGGCCGTCTGGTTGGACAGAGCATCTCCATTTGGATGGACAACCAGTTGATCTCGGCTCCTACTGTAAACTCCCAGATCAACGACAATCGGTGCCAGATCGAGGGTAACTTTGACGCCGACAGCGCCAAGGAATTGGCCAGCAAGATCAAGGCCGGCGCCCTGCCCTTCAAATTGGAAACCGATTCTTACGGCACCGTCAATCCCACATTAGGCTTCCAGGCCAGGGACGCTATGGCAGTGGCCGGTGCCGTTGCGTTGGCTCTGATCGTGGTATTTATGGTAATCTACTACCGTCTGCCGGGCGTAGTAGCAGCTATCGCATTGGTTGGCCAGGCCGCCGGCGCCATCGCCGCTGTGTCGGGCTATTTCCCCTTCATCCCAAGCTTTACATTAACTTTGCCGGGTATCGCCGGTATTATCTTATCCATTGGCGTAGGTGTCGATTGTAACGTCATTACCAATGAGCGCATCAAGGAAGAGATCCGCGCTGGCAAAACCATCGACGGCGCTATCGACGCCGGTAATAAGAACAGCTTCTCAGCCATTTTTGACGGCAACTTG
Source organism: uncultured Clostridia bacterium (assembly GCA_904397895.1). GTDB lineage: Bacteria > Bacillota > Clostridia > Oscillospirales > Acutalibacteraceae > Solibaculum. Next base: position 11,116 of record CAJFOZ010000072.1, on the reverse strand, counting down.
ACCAACATCATTGTATCGGTTGTTCTAATGGGAGTGTTTGGCCCGCCGGAGAGTTTGTTTGCCAAGATCCTGAGCCCCATTCTCTCATTCTTCGGCCCGGCCGCTACCGGCGCAGTTTATTCCTTCGGCTATACCTTGCTGTGCGGTGTTATTTTGAACTTCATCTTTGGCCTTGGCGCATCCCGCCTGATGCTCAAGTCAATTGCCAGGTTTAAGATCTTTAGAAAGCCCTGGCTGTTTGGAGGTGATGCGGAATGAAAAAGACGATGAACTTCGATTATGTCGGCAAGAAAAAGTACTTTTTCATTTTCTCCTTAACGTTGATCGCTCTTGGATTGGTATTTAACATTATCTTTGGCACTCAGATGGATATCCAGTTTAAGGGAGGGACCATGGTTTCCTACACCTTCCAAGGCGATATCAACAAGGATGAGGCTGCAAAATTGGTGGAGGATACCATTGGTCAGCAAGCTTCCGTGTCCATCACCGATGACCGCGCCACCAATTCCAAAAAAATGTCCATTGACTTGCCTGGCGACGAGGGGTTGACTCCTGAAAATCAGGATAAGCTTTCGCAAGCGATGAGCGAGAAATATGCGGACAATCAGATTGAATTTTTAGAGGCAAACTCAGTCGATCCCACCATGGGCGGTGAATTCTTCGCCAAATGCATGGTGGCAGTTGGTTTGGCCGCTGTCTTATTGATTTTGTACATCGGCGTCCGTTTCCGGAAAATTGGCGGAATATCAGCCGGCGTTATGGCCATTATCGCCCTGCTGCACGACATCACAATGGTGTATTTCGTATTTGTAGTGGCTCGTATCCCGGTGGACGACAACTTTATCGCTGTTATTTTAACTATCTTAGGTTACTCCATCAACAGCACCATCGTTATTTACGACCGTGTCCGTGAGAACCGTCGTCTGATGGGTCCCAAGGCCGAGATCGGCGAAGTGGTCAACCGGAGTATCAACCAGTCGTTTACCCGCTGTGTCATCACCAGCGCCACTACCTTTGTGGCCATTGGCGCCGTGGTAGTAGTAGGTATAGTGGGAGGCATCAGTTCCATTATTAGCTTTGCATTACCTATGATGATAGGAATTCTTTTTGGTTGTTACACTTCTCTGTGCATCGCCGGCCCATTGTGGGTTACTTGGCGCCGCCATAAGCTCAAGAAGCAGGAAAGCGCTCAATTGAAAAAGTCGGAAGACTAAGGGATCTTTTTTTAATCAATTACACGTATGGGCATTTCGTTCGTCGAAATGCCCATAATTTTTTATATTTTTCCTCTAAAAAAACAACTACACAAATTGAATTCTTTATGCTATAATACATTACAAGAGTTGGTTCCTTTTATTGCGGGCAAAAATGAATCGCGTTTTGCTGTTATTGGGCTAACAGTAAGACTGCCTAAGTTGGTTTGAACTCGCATATCAAGCGGGAGGAGGTTGATGTTCAACATAAGAAGTTGTGGCTGCACCGGATGCATGAAAGAAATCTTTTGAAGCAAAGTTTCTGAGAGTGCTAAACGGCAATGTGGAAAAAACCGTATATGTTGGACGACCCTTTCCTTTAGAACATTTCGATGTTCTGTGGCTGCCGTTTGATACGGCGTGCAAATTTGCATTTGCTGCAAAATAAAGGAGTGAAGAAGATGAGTAAGCGCATCCGACAGGGTCTGGCCGTTTTGCTAACCCTGTGCATCCTGTTTACATTACCTGTGATTTCATCCATGGCAGCAGAACCTGCCATCACTGTAACGCCTGACGCAGATACCTCTTCGGCTGTAGTGGATATCATGATTCCCGATGCTGCCAATGAAGAAGTTTCCGTCATCTGCATGACCCCTGACTTCGAGGGTACTGATGCCTCTGAGTGGGCTCTGCATCCCGATCAGATCAGCTATCTGAATCAGATTGCTTTGGACGAAAGCGGCGCTGGCCAGATCACCTTCCAGACCAAGGATGAGGCCGTTGCTGGTAACTACACTGTGATCGTTGGTTGGACCGACGGTCCCTCTGTTCAGACTTTCAAGTTCAAAGAAGATGTCCCGGAAGATACTTATACTATTACTTCCGATAAGGACAGCTATGTGGTCAATGAGACCATCAACCTGACCATCAAAACTCCTGCAGATGTCAATGGCGTCGGCATCATCAACGAGAACGGCAGAGCCATCAGCATGCTGAAGGTTAAGAGCTACTTCAACGGTGACTACACCAATAAGATCTGGGAAGTCCAGATTCAAGTAGGCACTGCTGGCGATCGTGAGCTTGGCCTGAAAGTCAACCAGGGCGGCAAATGGATCGTAACCGATGCTAAGTTGAATGTTACCATCACTAAGGCTCAGGTTGAGGCTGCTAAGATTTACGAAGCAGACTTCCAGGCTGACAGTGTTGCAATCAACGAGACTGTTCAGGTTAAGGTCCGCACCAATCTGGCTGCTGAAAAGGTCGGCGTACAGAACGAAAACGGCAGATGGATGGGTTCCGAAGTTGTCGGCGAACCTGAAGTAATCGACAATGAGAAGGTATGGACCGTTGAATTGTCGGTTGGTACCGCTGGCATGCGTATCTTCAGCTTCGTGGCTGCGGATGCAAATGGCGAATGGGCACCGGTAAGTGTTCAGGATAGCATCATTATCACAAAATAATTTGTGATAACCAGAGCGAAAAAGTTCCCCAGCAGTTTAAGCTGCTGGGGAATTTCTTTGTATTTCATTTATTTTGCGCAGGTATTGGGAGGAGAAGGCCATTGGACGTCGTAAGGGAACTGTTGCTGCTGGGGAATATCCCGTAGGGCCTGACGATAGGCTTTCCAGCTCTGAGCGATGTGAGATTCAACGTCAGGCATCTGTGTCCAATCGGATTGATCCAGCAGTCGATTGCGCCGTTGCCGAACCTGGTGCGCTTGGTGTTGGCGATCGAAATCCTTGGCCTTCTGGAGCCAGAGATCGTATTGATTGGAAATTTCCTGTTCTAGTGTATCGCGATATGGCTCGGTTAAAACAAAAGATTCGTATTGGTAGAAGATCTGGCCATCTATTTCGCAAGGGATAACTTGATCGGTGAAAAGAACATAACAGGAATCTTGCCCACAAGGACTGATGAGGAACGGCTGGGGATACACATCACTTTGTATTTTCATGGGTAAAACCTCCTTTTAAATGGGTTTAATATTTGCCGAAAGCAGATACGTGGAAAAGAACTTCTGATCCGGTGATATCCTCGCCAGAATTCCAAATACTGGGATACCCAGATACCCTGTCTTTCTCTACACTGATGGGAATCCACAAAGGGGATGTGCCGGAATCGGGACCGATTTGTTGTACAATTACCGAAGGGATCTCAGAAAAGGTTTTGGGGAAGACAATACTAATGGAATGTTGCAAAGGGATACGACGTCCATCGGTGTGCAACTGGTTAAAATTCATGTTATTCCATGTGCAAGTGCCGTCAATAGACATATATCCATCGGGATACTGCGTAATGGTACAGGATAACATACCGGTCATAGATTGGCCTTCGGTACAAATGGAGGTTTTTTTGGCTGTCTGATGGGTAACTGCCGGATAGATCTGGCACCACGGTTGCCATGCAGAGGAATAGGAATTTCTCCAAAAAACCTTTGATGTATTTTGTGTATAATAAATCTGATAAAATTTACCTTCGCTACTCATCACTTGTAAAAGGCCGGCGCTGGTATCGGGATAATGGCGTTCTGCTGTAGCGTTGGAAGAATACCCTTGGGTATAAATACCCATTGAAGTAACCGTATCAAGATCGGTAGTACCCAATTCTGAGCGGAGGGAAAGATGATAGGAAAGATCTGATTGTAATTCTTCTACAGTTTCCAAAGCAGACTGGGCTGTTTCCTGAGCGTCAGAGGCTTGGGAGGCGATGGAATTTGCTGTTTGTTGGGCTTCTTGAGCGGTGGAGAGAGCAGTACTGGAATCGGAAGCACTGCTATCGGCTGTATTTTTTGCTTGTTGGGCAATCTCTTTTGCTTGGTTGGCAGTTTGAATAGCCTCATCGCCGATGGACTCCGCAGCCTCCGCTGCTTGATTGGCTCGGTCAGCCGCTTTTTGGGCATTTTCGGCAGCCGACTGCAGTTGACCTTCCGCTTCTCCAGCTTGTCCCACGAGATCGGATAGATCATCTTTTAACTGGCTTCCTTCTAAGATGGCTTCATTAAGTTGAGGCAAAAAGTCCACGGCCGATTCCGATGGTTCTTGTCCCTCCAAATTGGGAAGGAATAAAATATCAAACACATAGGATGAAATGCTCTCTTGTTCTTTTACTAAAAAAAGTTCAAAACGGGCACAGCCGGCGCAGGCAGTACATTGAGGGTCCAGATCGATTTCCAGGCAGCCTGTAGACGCGTTGGTAATGGAGATACCATCGGTTTGTATCACCAACGTGAGATCGGATTTTTTAACATAGAGAATGGGGCGGCATCCCTCTAAGTGAGATGGTGCACCGTGCTCCAGAAGGGTCAGGGACAGTACAGTAGAATCGTTTTGCTTGAGGGATAGGGGAGCCGTTTGAATGGATTGATACAAATCCAGTGAGATGGGATAAGTTCGTTTCATAGCCAGTCTCCTTTCAGATGGATTTTTTTAGTCGGATTAAGAGAATAAAACCGATATAAGTAAGAGGATAGGGAGTTAAACATAGGTGGATACAAAGTATAATCCTAACATAAGGGGGCTTTGTTCCAATCTAGCGGCACCGTCTCCTATCACATGGTGGAATGACGTGCTTTTTGACGTTCCATTTTGACAATGCCATCAAAGAGTTGCCGAGGGTCGGCTCGGACGAGACGAGAAAACTGTAACAAAACTGCCACATGAGGGTATGCTATTCCATTTTCCCACTTGGAAATAGTGGTTTGGTCTACATCCAGCAAATCGGCCAGTTGACACTGTGTAAATCCCGATTTTATCCGATAGGCGCGAAAAATATTGTATTCTTGCATGATTACTCCATTCCTTTCTCAATAAAATGCATTATGAACGTGTAGGATGGGTGACCACGCGGACTTGACGTGGACATCCCAAATAGAGGCAACTGTATGTTTTTCCCCCAGTACGAAATGCCCAGTGGCATCCAGGACACAAAGTACGAAAGAATGTGGAAGAGGTTTTGGGTAAAGAACAACGCTGAGACAGAGAATGTGAAACATTCATTTTAAAAATACCTCCTTAAAAATAGAGAAGTTAAACATTGGGTTGAATATTGGATTAGGTGTTTGCATAGTGAAGGACGATAACGTCCATTTAAAATGAGGATTTTCTCCAAACGGAACATTTGTTCTAGTGGTATTATATCACATGAAACATGACAAATCAAGAACATATTTTCTATTTTGTATAAAAATAGTGATATTGTACATGTGAAATATTATAATTTATTGATAAAGCTGATAAAACTTCCTTAAATGGAAAAAAGCACACTGGATTTATTGTAATCCAGTGTGCTTTTTGGTTGTACAGGAGGTTGATAAGAAGAGGTTATTTGCAATTGGGACCGGTTGGTTTATCAAAGGAGGGATTGAAAGCATAGAAGTTACGGGAATCCAATTTATCCTGAACCAGACGCAACCCTTCGCCAAAGCGTTGGTAATGGACGATTTCACGTTCGCGCAGGAATTTAATGGGATCCCGGACGTCGGGATCGTCGGTAAAGCGGAGAATGTTATCATAAGTAGTCCGTGCTTTCTGTTCTGCAGCCAAATCTTCGTGGAGATCGGTGATAGGATCGCCTTTGACCTGGAGATAGGAGGCAGTAAAAGGGGCTCCTGAAGCAGCTACTGGATAAATGCCCGTAGTATGATCCACAAAGTAATCAGAGAAACCAGATTTTTTGATTTCTTCCATTGTAAGGTTACGGGTTAATTGATGAACAAGAGTGGCCACCATCTCAAGGTGGGCTAGTTCTTCGGTACCTACCGGAGGGTCACAATGGCGCACGGACGCGGGAAACCTTGTCCCATGCGGGTTTGCGGGCACGGGTGAGCCGGAAAACAGGAATGTGCGAAAACCGAACTGCCTGTTTTCCTTTACGTTGGAGAGCAAAACCCGTTCCTCAAAAACCCCTTGGCAGGTGGATGTCTTGGTCGCCCTGCCGGAAGGGAGGGACGGGAAATGAGCAAAAAGCTGGATTTGCCGCTTTCCTCTTTCGACGACCTGTTTTCTACCGAAGAGCAACGGCAGGAGCAAAAGCTGGAACGGGTGCAGGAAATCCCGGTGGCAGAACTGAAAACTTTTCAAAATCACCCTTTCAAGGTACAACAGGACGAAGAAATGGACAAGCTGTGCCGGAGCATAAAAGAATACGGCATGCTCTCCCCCCTGATGGCAAGGCCGGTGGAGGGCGGATATGAGATTGTCAGCGGCCACCGGCGCAAGGCGGCAGCGGAGCTGTTGGGAATGGAAAAGCTCCCCGTCCTGGTGCGAGATATGACCGATGACGAGGCCGTGATTTTAATGGTGGACAGCAACATTCAGCGGGAAAACCTTCTCCCCAGCGAAAAAGCCTTTGCCTATAAGATGAAGCTGGAAGCGCTGAAACATCAGGGGAAAGCGACTTTGTCGCAAGTCGCGACGAAGTCTGGAAAAACGGATACTGCGTCTTTAATTGGAGAACAGGCTGGCGAAAGTCGTGACCAAGTGTTTCACTATATCCGCCTAACTGAGCTTGTCCCGCCGCTGTTGAAACTGGTGGATCAAAAACGCATCGCCTTTTCTCCTGGGGTGGAGCTTTCCTATCTCACCAAAGAGGAGCAGGCGGAACTGTGGAGCCTGATTGAATCGGAAGACTGCACCCCGTCTTTATCCCAGGCCATCCGCATGAAAAAGCTATCTCAAGAAGTGAAGCTCACTCCCGAAGCGCTTTACGCCATCATGACGGAGGAAAAGCCCAACCATCGGGAACAAGTAAAGCTCCCGGCGGACAGACTGCGCAAATACTTTCCCTGCGTCACCACGCCGGAGCAGATGACAAATGCCATCTTCAAGCTGCTGAAAGAACAGCAGCGCCGAAAACAGAGGCGTCGGGAGGACGCAAGATGATTTTAAGACAGGTATGATATAATAGGTTAGAACAGAGGGTGATAATGTGAAATTGTGGACAATCCAACACCGCACAGCTTACGATAAACTTATGAAAACCGGTTTTCTGCGTGCAGACGAAAATCACCTTTTCTGCGAAGATGATTTACGCTTCGCTTACGACTGGATGGCCGAAGAAATGAAAAAACGAATTGGAAATCCTCCAGATAAAATACAGTATCCCGTGTGGCTGTGGTATCAGTGGGAGGGCTGCCGTAAACGTCCGGATATGAGGTCTTTTGGGAGAAGATGGGCGGCAAAAGGTACACCGATAACTCTCATAACTGCTGAAATCCCAGACCATAAGGTTTTATTATCCGACTTTGATATGTGGCACATTGTTTTAAACAATGCTTATCTTGCGTTGACGGAAGAGGAAGACGAGCACCCCGTTTTAACAAAAGAAAAAAGCTGGGAAAGGATTTTCGATTTTTCAATCGACAATGAGTACTGGAATTTAAAGGGGAGCCGTTCGATTCAGGCAACCGTTTGGGAAGTCGTCAAAGAACAGGTATGCAAAGCGGAGCACTTTATTGCCAGATGATTCCCCTCCTTTCAATCTACTCCCACCAGCTCAAAAAGAATAATATATTCTATAGCAGACTTTTGAAGCAAATTCGGATGGGGAAAATGGCACAAAATTGTGCCAATACAAACTTATACTTTCGCTTTTGGAAAGGATTTGCGCTATGATGGGCCTGTTCTTTTTTAGTAGGTAACACAAAATCAGATAGGAGTGAAAAGCGATGCGAAAAATCCAATACACCAGGCAGGGCGATTATTTTCTCCCCAATCTTCTACCGCCTCAGGAGGGGACGTGCCCAATCGGAAAATACGGCCGGATGCGACTTCGTTATCTCAAAGAGCACCGCAGAATTCTCTATACCAACCTGTTGACCTCCGGCAAATTGCAGGAACATCTTTCCGAAGTGGAGGAAGCCGCGCAGAACCGGATGGAGCTTCTTATCCGGCAGATGGCCAAAGCGCAGGGGGTAACCGAAGAGCTCAAAGCCAACCACCAGATGGAATGGGTGGGACGGATGAACCATATCCGCAGTGCGGCGGAGGAAATCATCCGGGAAGAATTGATTTACGCATAAAAATACCGTCTGCAACAGTTGCCTTGCAGACGGTAACTTTCTCTTTATTTAGCCCAAGTAAAGTTTTCTTTTCCCGCACCGGCCTCAAAATGGTACTTGACGATACCCAAATCGGTTTTGGAGTAGAACCCGCCCAGGGATTTTGCCGTGACGGTGTTCCCGCTGAGCAAAATCCTGAATTTCTGCTGGTTCATGGCCGTGGGAGCCAGCAGTGCCGCCTCCATGCCCTTGCGGAACCAGTCCGGCATTGCGCCCTCCACCTGGCAGAGGGCCTCCATCGGCTTGCTCTTGTGGGCGACGCCCTGTGTGACACCGTAGCCCAGGGACAGCACGCACACCAGCTTTTCTCCGGGAGCGATGGTGCAGCGGCTCTTGGCCGCCCCTTTGCCAAAGGTCATGGCCACCCAGCAGGTGTTGAGGCCCAGCGTCTGGGCCAGCAGAACCAGCCGTTCTCCGTAATAGCCAAGTTTTTCCTCCAAATCGGCGCTCTTTTTCCCGATGAGAGCGATGTAATTCTGCACGCCGGAGAACTTGCCATAATGGGCCATGAAGCTGTCAAAGGCTTTGGGTTCGTTGGTCACCAGCTGGATGTGTAGTCCTCCTTCCTTGTTGCAGGCATCAATCTCTTTTTGTAAGGTCAGGATATCCTCCGATTTCAATGGTGTATCCTTGTAGCTGCGCACCGAGTGACGGGCTTGTATCGCTTCTAAAATCGTCATGACAATCATCCTTTCATTCTTCCAAATGGGGGTAATGGGCCCGTGCGGCGTCCTGCGCCACCTGGCACACATGATCCACCAGCGCCTTGATCTCGCTCCATTTGCCCAGGTTGGCGTCCACGTAGTAATAATTCATCGTGCCCTGGCGGTGGACGTTGACCAGCCCGGCATCCTTGAGGATGCGCAGGTGGTGGGACACGGCCGGGCGGGAAAGATGGGTGCGCTTGGTGATCTCGGGCACGCGCATGCCCACGGTTTCGTGCTCCAGCAGGGCGATAAAGATCTGCTGACGGGTCTCATCGCCCAGCGCCACAAAGGAGCTTTGCAGCGCTCTGAACCCTTCTGCCAGAGACTGCCGCTGTACTCTGCACTCGTCCATACCCATCCTCCTTTGAAGGCATAGGAAATATGCCTAATGGTTTAAACGTTTGAACCATTATAGCACAGATTTTCCCCTTTGATGCATTGGAAAAGAAAATCGAGACGAATCGTTTGTCGATTCGATAATGATTGATTATTCGTACCGAATAGCGTATAATAAATGCAGAGGTGATCTGCTTGGAAAAACGGTTGGCGAAAATCAATATCAGTGCAGCAGGCGGCACGGCGGCGAAGGGCGCAAAAACCTGCAAGGTCACGCTGCCCACCGCCTGGGTTGAAGCGATGGGAATAAACCTGAAACAGCGGGACGTGGAACTTTTCTTTGACGGGAATCAAATCGTTCTGACCCGCCGTTTGTCCTGTTCAGAATTTGCCGAGCAGAAGCGCGCTCTGGGGCACAAATTATGCCGTTTGTGCTTTTACGACGGTGATCAGCTTTGCACCACCATCTATGCGGATTTTACCGACGAGACCCTTGCGGCAGAAAACCATGTGGATGATCCCGTGAAAACCGCGTTTGGAAACAACCCGCTCCCCACCTGGGAGGACTTTCAAATCTTTTTGCAGGAGCGCTGCATTCCCAGAGAGCGCGCCGGGCTGCGGGAGTATCTGGAGGCGCTGGGCCTTGAGGGCTACGATCCACTGGAAATCATCCAAAAGACCGGTGGACGGATGGCGGAAGATAACCAATGGCTGGAGGTGAAAATGATATCATGACCATACGCCTTGTTTCAGACGAAAAGATTGCCGAAACGTCCAGCAAGGGCAATCAGGAAAAATGGCTGGACGCTGCCACAAACTGCTGGTACAAGCTGGATCAGTTCGGTTATGAGGCGCTGGCGGAAACTCTGGTTTCCACCCTGCTGGAACAAAGCAACATCGAAATCGACACGCCCTTTAGCTTTGTGCGCTACCGGATGGAAAAGTTGCACGTCCATGGGCGAGACCGTACCGGCTGTGCCAGCGAAAATTTTCTGAAGCCGGGGCAGTCGCTGATTACGGTCAATCGGCTGTTGACCAACAATCTGGGAATGCCATTAAAGGAGAAGCTAGCCCAGCTCCCCAGCGACAAACGGCGGGTGGCCTTTTTGGCAGAAGTAACGGCGGAATATACGGGGCTTCGGGAGTTCCCTCAGTATCTGACCCTGCTGTTTGAGGTGGACGCACTGTTCTGCAACGACGACCGGCATCTCAATAACATCGCGGTCATTGAGCAGGGCGGCCGTTATGACTACTGCCCGATCTTCGATAACGGCGCGGGGCTGCTCTCCAACACCCAGCTTTCCCAAATGGACATTGACCCGAAAGCGCTGATCGCTGTCCTGCGGGCAAGACCTTTCAACACCACCTTTACCCGGCAGATGAACGCCGCCCGGAGTCTGACCGGCAAGCAGTTGATCCTGCCAAAGCTGAACGCAGCGGAAATCCGGGAGGCCGTGCAGCCCCTGCTGGAATATTACCCCGCCCGCGACCGGGGCATCATCACAGACCGCGTCACCACCTGCCTTCTGGCCCGCCAGAAAGCCATGTAAAATCGAATGAAAGTTATGAAAGCCGTCGGAGCAATCCGGCGGCTTTTTGCTGTCTGTTCTGTAACGAGCACTGGCTTTGTAAAGCCGCGGCCGCGTCTTTCCTTGCCGCAAACCACCGTTTGCAGGGGGCGTACCCCCTCTGACCCCTACTATGAAAGGAGTGTTTTCTCCATGCGAAAACGAACTGTGCAACTGAATATCCGCCTTACCGAATCGGAGAACAAGCGCTTAAAACAGCACAGCCGCAAGTCGGGGCTGACTGCTTCCGCTTAT
>CAJFOZ010000071.1 GCA_904397895.1 uncultured Clostridia bacterium | reverse complement strand
TGCTCCAAAAAGCCCGCAAACCCGCATGAATACTGAAAAAAATTGGGTGACATCTTTTTTGTCACCCAATCATGGTGCGGATAACAGGACTTGAACCTGCATGGACTTGCATCCATTAGAACCTGAATCTAACGCGTCTGCCAATTCCGCCATATCCGCTTGTCTCAAGCACCTCAGTCATAAGGTGCTTGATTATTATAGCGTAATGGGAATGCTTTGTCAACACTTTTTTAAAGATTTTTCGCCAATTTTTTTAGGTAGTCCCGGAATGCCTCTCCCACCTCAGGATGCTTTAGCGCAACTTCACAGGTGGCCTGCAAGATGCTCAGCTTATTTCCCATATCATATCGGATTCCCGTATAGTCCACACCGATCATGCTTTTTTCCACTGTCAACTGGCGCATGGCATCGGTCAACTGGATTTCGCCACCGCTGCCAGGCTGAGTGTTCTCCAAAATATCAAAGACTTCCGGCGGCAAAATGCACCGCCCTAAAATAGAGTAACAGGACAAAACCTTATCCGGCGACGGCTTTTCGATCATATCGGTCACCTTGAATAGGTTGTCCTTTAACGGCTCCACCTTCAGGGAAGAATAACGCACAATATCTTCCCGCGGGACTTCCTTGATGCCCACCACGCCTAAGCCATACTGTTCATACGCACGGGCCAATTGGCCGATTGCAGGATCCTCGCCGATAATGACATCGTCCCCGTACAAAACGGCAAATGGTTCGTCCCCCACAAAGGATTTCGCCATATATACCGCGTGCCCCAGGCCTTTGGTCTCCTTCTGGCGGATATAGTGGATGTTTGCCAGATGGGCGATGCTTTTTACTGTTTCCAGAGCCTCCTCTTTGCCTGACTTAAAGAGATGATTTTCCAATTCCGGCGAACGGTCAAAATGATCCTCAATAACCGTTTTGCCGCGGTTTAAGATAATTAAGATATCTTCAATCCCCGCCGCCACACATTCTTCCACAATATACTGAATGGATGGCTTATCCACAATAGGCAGCATCTCTTTGGGAAGCGCCTTGGTAATGGGAAGCACCCGGGTTCCCAAACCTGCCGCTGGAATAATCGCCTTTTTTATCTTGGTAGCCATGTTAAAAACTCCTTTTTGTTAGGTTAAAAGAACAAATGTTACACCCACCGAAATCATCCCTATGATGACGGAAAACACCACCAAATAGACAATGGGAAACGCCCAGCTGATACCGCCTTTTTGCAAAAGGGCATTTTGGTAATCGGCCGGATTGGGATAGGCGGCTTGAAGCTTATGAATCTTTTTGATCACATGATTCATATATACTCTGTTTCCAAACAAAGCCAAGAAAATGCGCAATAACAAAGCCACAAATGGCATGATGTACGATATCATAATCACCGCATTGCTTGGTTGGAAAAGGGTTGTTTGGTAAGCCGAGGCATCCGGTATCATCATAATGGAAGAAGCCATCGTTATGATAAAAGACGGGATGTTAATTAAGGTGATGAGAACCGCCACAACGGCGAAAAAACCGCCCATTTTCCGGAAGGCGACCCAATTTTGAATCAACAAAGCTGCCGCCCAGTTGACTGTGATCTTGGATTTGTCCTTGGCCATGGCTACAAACCGGGGGATATAGTAGTGAGAATTGCTGCCTACAAAGGCCGCGATATCGCCTACTGGAATGCCGTCGATGGTTTCATTGGGGTTCACCCCGCCCAACGGATTGGGAACAACCGGCCGACGGGTTGCCCATGGGTTCCCATTGGATGAATTCTTATGCCCCTCCCCCACTTGCAACGGCATACCGCATTTGATACAAAACAACGTTCCGTCATCGTTCAGATACCCACATCTTGGGCAATGCAACCCGTCTTTTTCCGCGTCCGAATCGGGCTCCTCTCTTTTGAGGCGGGGACGTTTCCACTGACGTTCGGTGCCGTGGTCCGCAGCAAAAGCACATTCCCCATGTTCCAGCCAGCATTGACGGTGGTGTGGCGCACCACACTGGGGACATACCACTACATCATCTCCGTCCACAAATTCCTTGGAACAAATCGGACAAGTCAATCCATCGTATAATCCCATTTTCCCCTCCATATGTTATTACTATGCTGAAAAAGCCACCGATTTTGCCTCCTGCATCTCGTTGCCGGGAGCAGCGCAAATGCATCCTTGCATCCTAGGCCGGCCGCAAAGTATCCCCTGATCCCTCCTGCCAACGGAAGGGACCCACAGGGTGTTTTGCCGTTTCTCTCGCCAAAAAAGGGATCCCATTCCCCTTTGGACGAGACAGGATTCTTTTGCGTAATTTTGCATAATGTTTACCCTATAGTATACTTCAAAATGCCCTTGTCTTCAACCATTTGACCAATCATTTACAAAAAGTTTTCTTGTGATATGCATCTTGTCAACTGTGCTTTTAAAAATGGGGAAATATGTCAAAAATAGTGGTTGAGAAAAAGCAGGCACGATGGTAATATAGTAGAGGTATGTTGTCTTATCACTTTAATGAATGAAAGGAGACGATTGCTTTGCAGCAACCTGTCATCGGGATGAAAGCACGTTATAAATTGGTGGTCACGGAAGACCTTACCGCCGCCTCTATGGGGAGCGGTTTGTTGCCGGTGTTTGCCACCCCTTGTATGATCGCCATGATGGAGGGCGCCGCTACCAAATGCGTCCAGGCCTGTCTGGAAGAGGGCTGGAGCACGGTGGGAACCATGATCAATATCAAACATATGGCCCCTACCCCTCTCGGATCCAAGGTTTACGCCGAAGCCGAACTGATCGAAAACGATGGCCGGCGTTGGATGTTCTCTGTGCGTGCTTACGATGAATCCGGCCTGATTGGCGACGGCGTCCATGAGCGTTACTCCATTGAAAACAAACGCTTTTTGGAAAAATGTGCCGGACGGAAGGCCCCTGTATGAGTTGCCGGTATCAGGCCGTCCTGTTTGACCTGGACGGCACCATCACCGATTCCCAAGAGGGCATCATCAAATGCGTGCAGTTTGCTTTGCAGAGCCTGGGCATCGAGGAAACCGATGGGGCACGTCTCAAAAGCTTTATCGGCCCTCCCCTTTGGGACACCTTTCAGCTTCTTTACCACCTCTCCGACGAGCAGACCGATGAAGCGGTGGAAAAATATCGGGAACGGTTCCGCGTCACCGGCATCTACGAAAACCGGCTGTACGACGGGATAAAACCCCTGTTGGAACGCTTGAAAGGACAGGGCGTCAAATTGGCCGTCGCCTCCACCAAGCCATTGGTATTTGTGGAAGAGGTACTTCGCTATTTTGACATTGCAGGGTTGTTTGACGCCGTATGCGGCACCGCTTTGGACAAAGCTCATTCGGATAAATCCCCTCTGATCCGGGAAGCTCTCATGAAATTGGACGTCCCCGCCAGCGGCGCGGTGATGGTAGGCGACCGGCGATACGATATGGAGGGCGCCCGTTCGGTCGGCATGCCGTCCATCGGGGTGCTGTACGGGTACGGCTCCCAAGATGAATTGTCAGCCGCCGGCGCCACTCAGTTGGCTCCGTCGGTGGCCGGCTTAGAGGAACTTTTATGCCCTCATGCATCCCGCTGATCCATGGATCTCAATTGTCTACTCTATCCCCTGATGTAAGGAGATCATCATGAAAAAAGGAATCTTCGACTGGTATACCTTCTATTCCTTAGCGCGAAAACGGTCCTTTTTCGCCATCGCCGCCGTGGTATTGGGATTTGTCCTGTTGGCCGGCCTCTCGTATACGGTACTCGACACTTCGGTGACCGTTTCCTCCACCATCTCTCTGGTCAACAACCTCCAGACCGACGGCAGCCTCCAGGCAGAAAAGGATAAAAATGATATTTCAGAATCCATCGCCCGCAACAGCGTGGCGTTGATCCAAAGTGACGGCGTCCTAAAACAGGCCATGGATTTGAGCAAGATTACCAAAAGCGTATCGGATTTCTCCAAAGGGGTGAAGGTCAGCCGGGTGGACGAATCCAACGTCATTGAGATTACCGTCACCTACAGCGACCCCACCCGCGCCACCAATGCCGCCAACAACCTGGCCCAGGTGGCTTGTGAGGAGATCCAGCGACGCAACACCTCCCCTCCTGTCACCGCCACCATCCTGGACCGGGCGGAGGCCCCTTCCTCAAAGGGCAAAATGATTGCCGCGGTGAAAAAAGGGTTCTTTGGCGGCGTGGTGGGACTTCTTTGTTTTTTGATCTTTGTCTTCTTCCTGACGGTGAAGGATTACACCATCCGCAATTTCCATCTTTTCTGCAAAGCAGCTAAGGTAGGGTTATTGGGTATCCTGCCGGCCGGACAGCGTCCCACCTCCCGCCAGCTTTCGGAATCCATCCGCAACGTCCGGGCCGCCTTCCGCGCCCAGATCGGCGATGGGAAACGGGTGCTGCTGTGCAGTGTGGACGTCCAAGAAGGCCGTGCCGCTGTGGCGTCCGGCCTGGCAAACGCCTTGGCCGATTCGGGCAACAAGGTGCTGCTGATCGACGCCGATATGCGCACTTCCCATATCCGTTCCCGCCTGCGTGTGGATTCGGTCTACGGCCTTGCCGACGTATTGCTTGGCAAATGTTCCATTGCCGACGCCATTGTCCCCTCTACCGATTGCCTGGACGTCATCTGTGCGGCCACCACCTACGTGGAAAAACCGTCGGATCTTTTGGATGGTCCTGTGACACTGGAGATGTTGGAGATCGTATCCCGGCGCTATGACTACATCTTAATCGACGCTCCTAGCGTCAATTCTTACGGGGATGCCGCCGCTTTGGCCAATCAATGCGATTGTTCCATCCTCATCGCCCGATACGGCAAAACCCGTGTGGACGCCGCTTTGGATGCACTGAACGTTCTAAAAAATACTACCGCCCGCATGTTGGGCGTCATTGCCAACGATGTCCCCTCCCAGTATCTTACAAAACAAAGTTCTATAAAGGACGATTAAAATCTTCCCATCTAGAAATTCAAAAAGCACCGGCCAAATAAATGGCCGGTGCTTTTTTGCAATGGTTTGTACGAAAATCAGAAATAAAAAAGCAGGTTGGAAAACCCAACCTGCTTCTCTCTTTACTGGATCTGTTTTTAACCAAAAACAGCAATCAAGACGTTCGCAACAACCACCAAGATGAAAAATCCAATTGCGATAAACTTGGTAATCCGGGCTAAAATTGCGTCTGCAGTCCGTGCTTTATTCTTACTCAGGAAAGAATCAGCGCCACCGGCGATTACACCGGAAAGACCAGCCTGACGGCTCTCCTGCAGAAGAACGACAGCAATAATCGCGACAGCAAAGATCATCAGCACAATGCCCAATGCAATATCCAATCCGCTCATCTCATAACCTCCCCTTGAAATCCGTTTTCAATACTAAGGTATTTTACCACATCCAGTAGAAGAATGCAAGGATTTTACAAAAAAAGGTCAGTATCTTATCCTATTTTCTCTTTTTTTGACTGGTTTTAAAAAAATCCCTTTTCCAGTTTCTTCTCATTTGTCTCCCAACCCCATCCCCATTTTGAAGGATTTCCCCTTTGAATTTTCAAATCTAATTTTTCCTTTTACAAGATCCCCCCTAAAATCAGCCTTACTTTATGGCGTTTCAGCCGATTTTTTCGGGATTTTTTGGTTTTCTTGCCGGGACGTTTTGCAAGTTTCAAAAAAATGACTTGCAAAATCTTGGCATATCGTTTAAAATAAGGAAAGTATTCAAAAGGCTTTGTGCTGCCTTGTATTTCATTATCATGAAGGAGATTGAGGGATCATGACTGCCTATCACCAAATGAGCCGCCAAGAGCTTGAAAAGGAAAAGAGTCTATTGGATGCGGCCTATGCTGCCTTTCAAGCTAAAAATTTGAAGCTGAATATGGCCCGCGGAAAACCCAGTGTGGAACAATCCGATTTGTCCAACGATATGTTTAACTGCCTCTCTTCCACCGACTACTTCTCCGAGGATGGTGTAGATTGCCGTAACTATGGCACTTTGGACGGCATCCCTGAAATGAAACGTATTTTCGCCGATTTGCTGCATCTTTCCCCCGATGAGATCATCGTGGGAGGCAATTCCAGCTTGGCGATGATGTTTGATAATGTTTCCTCCAATATGTCCCACGGCGTCCGGGACGGTATCCCTTGGTCCAAGCAGGGCGAGGTAAAGTTTTTGTGCCCCTCCCCCGGCTATGACCGTCATTTTGGCATCTGCGAATATTTCCACATCCAGATGATTCCGGTGGCCATGACCGACACCGGCCCTGATATGGATGAGGTGGAACGTCTGGTATCCTCCGATCCTATGATCAAGGGCATCTGGTGTGTGCCTAAGTACTCCAATCCCGACGGTATTGTTTATTCGGATGAGACCGTCCGCCGTATGGCTAATCTGAAGCCGGCTGCTTCTGATTTCCGCATCTACTGGGACGATGCTTATACCATCCACTATCTCTACGATAAGCCCGCCACCATCCTCAACATCCTGCGGGAATGTGAGAAGGCTGGCAATCCCAATATGCCCTTGATCTTCTCCTCCTTCTCCAAGATCAGCTTTGCCGGCGCCGGCGTCGCTTGCATCGCCGCCTCCCGCTCCAACATCGAGTTTATCAAACAGCGTATGGCCATGCAGACCATCGGCCACGACAAACTCAATCAGCTGCGCCATGCCCGCTTCTTCAAAGACGCCCAGGGTGTGCTGGATCATATGGCAAAGCATGCAGCCATCCTCCGTCCTAAGTTTGAGGCGGTGGAGGAAGCCCTGGAACGGGAATTGGCTCCCCTCCAGCTGGCCCATTGGCAGAATCCCAAGGGCGGCTATTTTATTTCGGTGTATGTACCGGATGGATGTGCCAAACGTGTCGTCCAGCTTTGCAAAGAAGCCGGTGTGGTATTGACCGGCGCCGGCGCCACCTATCCCTACGGCAAAGACCCGCACGACAGCAATATCCGTGTGGCCCCCTCTTATCCCTCGGTAGAGGAGTTGAAGATTGCGGCGGATCTTTTCTGCCTGTGCGTCAAGCTGGCGGCGGCGGAAAAGATTTTAAGCGAGTAAAAACGGCCGCAAAGACACAGATCATAATTTGAAAAGGGCCGACATGACCAACATCATGTCGGCCCTAATTTTTTAGGGAACAAGGGATTCTGATATAACATCCTCTGTAGGGATCTGTCCCGGCGGCGGTATATCGGCTATCGGCTTTCATGTTTTTTCATGCCCCATATCCATCCATTGCTTTTCGCAAACGGCCTAGGGCCGCCTTATGGGTGACCTTTGCCGTTGTATAGGAAATGCCCATGCTTTCGGCAATGGCCTTCAATGTATATCCGCTGTAGTAATGCAGAATAATCAAGTCGCGTTCCCTTTCTTGTAATGTTTCCAGGGCTTGTGCCAATGCTTCCAGTGTTTCATCTTGTAACAGGGAACCCTCCAGGTCCTCAGAAGACGATAGCCCTTCCGGCAGTTCACAATACGATTTAGACGTCCGGAACCAATCCACTACGGTATGCTGTGTGATGGAATAAATCCATGTGGATAAGGATGCTTTGCTTTGGTCAAATCGATCTAAATTTTCATATATCTTGGTAAAAATACCCGATACCAAATCCTCTGCATCGTGAGGGTTTGATATTTTCCCCCGGACATATCGTAGGACTTTTTCTTGGTATTCTAGATAAATTTCCTCCCTTCTTTCCAGATCAATCATTATTCTCATCCTCCAGCGAAGAGAAAGAATCCCGGAAATTATCCGCTTCCCCCGCTGCATTGACCAATTCAAGGGCGTCGTCGGACAAGGCTTGGCCATATCGGCTTTCTGTATCAGCAATCAGCGCAGCCAGTCTTTTGTTCCCTTGGTATCTCTGATATTCAAACAGCGCTTTCAGTGTTTTTTCCGTCATCCTTCCATGGCCCCCTTCTTTTTAAGAATTTCAAAACAGTGCATTCCCAAAAAACGGCCCAGTGAAACCACTAGGCCATTTTTTTCACAACGCTATCAAGCTGCATAGAAACAATGGGCAAAGAAAAATTTAAGACATCCGTTTCATAGTTGGACGCTATGTAGTCTACGTTAAGGAGTCCCATTACGCATAGGATCCCAGGGAAGCAATCACTTTTTCCATAGCTTCCGGTTCGCCTGTGCGGCACATATCTCCTGTCTCGGACATACAACGGTACGGCCGGCATGCCTTTGCAAACACATCATCCGCCTTTTGCATGTATCCGCCCTTGAAAAAAGCGCATTTGGCTGGGTCATAATGCCGGTAATTCCGGGTAAAGGCCAATGCAATGGCACGGCATCCTCCCATGCAGCACTTCCAATACTGACATGACTGGCATACGGCGTTTTCCTCCCGTATATCGGATACCGGCATCGTGACCTGATCCAAGTATTTCCCTTGCTTCAACAGTTGATGCAAGGGCTGTTTTTTGACATTTCCAAAGCTGATCCCCATATGGGCAAAGGTCCCGGACATCTGGTTGCAGGGATACACTTCCCCATTGTAGGAAACCGCAATGGTCCCCCGTGCCCCTTTGCACGCTGGGATGGAATCGCGGTAGTTTTGACATCCCACCTGCACAGGATGGAAAAAGTACGTTCCAGCATTGGGACGGTAATGCACAAACTGCCATACGTCGATACCGATGTTAAAATCGCTTTTAACACACCGTTCCATCAGCTTGAGCATCTCGTCGTAATATTCGAGGATCCCTAAAGTAGCATCCCCGCCGTTTTCCCGCCAGCGGGGGGTTTCTGTCGTACGGATGATCCGCACTTCATCTACGCCCATCTCATCCAACATCTTCACTGTATCGTACATCACGTCTAGGTTGCCCCGATGGACGTTGGTCTGCGAACGGACACGGAATCCCTTCGCCTTGGCTAGGCGCATGGCCTTAAGCGCTTGTTCCTCCGCACCAGGTACGCCGCGGAGCCAGTCATGATGTCCTAAACCGTCGTAGCTGATCTTGATTTCTGTATCCAATCCCAAATCCTTTAATTCATCCAGGATATCCTCTGTCAAGAAGCTGCCGTTGGTATTCAATTCTCCCAGATTGATACGCCGTTTTGCACATTCACGTGCAATATCCATAAAGCGGGGATGCAACATGGGTTCCCCCCCGGTCAGCGTGATGGTCTGGATGCCGCAACGTTGGCATTCATCCAGCAGGGCGAGACATTCTTCCCAGGAGAATTCCCCCATCATAGGGGCGTTGTCCGCCGCCATGAAACAGTGTTTACAGTTCAAATTGCACTTGCCGGTGATGGCCCAGTTGAGATGGGGAAAATAGCGGTTGTCACAAAAACGCGGTTTTGACCAGTCGCTCCACGTCTCGCCCTCTTTTGCCGGATGGATAAATCCTGCCGACTCCAGTTGTGCGAGCAGCGCGGACGGCTCCAGCTCCTTTTCCCCATCGCAAGCGGACAACAGTTCAAACGCTTCTCGGTTGAGCTTTTGTGCATATTGATAGCCGTAAACATAGTAAGCGTATGGAATTAGCTGCCAAGAGCGCAACGCTACCTTTTCGCTTAAAACATATTTCATATGCACCCCTCCTTTTTTGGATCTTTTTTGTAAATAGGATTCCCTATCCGTCGTGTGATGGTACATCTTTTGAAAAGGCCTGCCCACCCCAGCGGGAAAAGGGCAGGCCTTCTACAGTTAATGACTCATTAAACATCGCATAAGATCCGGCCATCGTCGCCCTTCATATCATCCATTATGGCGCTAGCGAGGGCCGCTGTTGCACAAAAAACCCCAAAGGTCGCAACAGAGACTATAGCCTCATTTTCGTTGCATCCTCCGGCTACGCTATCCAGCTCTGCGTCGGACAGTTCGCCCTTTTGGGATTGCTTTTCCTTTAAGAAGGCTTTGATGTCGTCTGGGGTGGCCTGGCATCCTTCCTC
>CAJFOZ010000070.1 GCA_904397895.1 uncultured Clostridia bacterium | reverse complement strand
CTGCAAAGCGTTGCGGGACTGTTCCAATTCCTCAGGGGCGCTTGGTCCTTTCATGGCGGCAAACACCCCTCCCACCTTCACAAAGGGAAGACAGTATTCGCACAAGGTCGGCAGGGACGCCACAGCACGGGCCGTGGCCACATCAAACTGCTCCCGCAGTTGGGGGTTACGTCCGCCCTCTTCGGCACGGGCATGAATCCGATGGGCCTCTAACCCTAAGCTGTCCAGAAGTTCCCCTAAGAAGTTCAGGCGTTTTTGTAAACTATCCAGTAATGTCAGTCTGACATCGGGGCGCATGATCTTAGCCGGGACGCCGGGGAATCCCGCGCCGGTGCCCACATCGATGAGCTTGCCCTCCTTGGGAAGCTCCACACTTTTTAATAGGGTAAGGCTGTCGACAAAGTGCCGGACGGCCACCTCCTCCGGCTGGGTGATGGCCGTCAGATTGATGCGGGTGTTCCAGTCCAGCAGCAATGTGAGGTACCGGTCAAACTGATCTATCTGTGTGACGTCCAGTGGGAAACCCAGTTCCTCAGCGTCCCGTTGCAAAATGGTCTGCCAATGTTGCATGTTGGTCCTTCTCCTTGTGGTCGGACGGCTTTGTTCAATCCATTACCCCCTTGCAGTTCTCCACCGAACCGACGGTGCAGCCGGCACGGGCAGCGGTGTCCTTGAGCACCTCCACCGGCAACCGGTTGCCACAGGATACCTGCACCCCGCCAGGGACACAGTGGGCTTCCATCACAGCGCTTAAATCCTGTAGGGCGCTGCGTGCATCCTCCATCTGCTGGGGGTTATAGGAGCCGTCAAAATGTAAAATTCTCGCGATCATGGGCAAATCCCTCCAATGGTTTTTGTTGGGATTAGTGTACCCCTATTCTTCCCTGTCATGCATGGCTGTGCTGCTCCAACCAGATGAGCAATACGGAAATATCGGCCGGCGATACCCCTGAGATACGGGAGGCCTGTCCCACCGACCGGGGTCGTATTTTCCCCAGTTTTTCCTGAGCCTCCAGGCGTAATCCTGCAATGGCAGTGTAATCCATGTCCTCCGGGAGGATCTTGCACTCCAACCGCCTCATCTCGTCGATCTGGCTTTGCTGACGGCGGATGTATCCCTCGTACTTGACCTCCACCTGGCACAGCTCCTGCACATCCAAAGGCAAATCGTCGGGACGGGTGGTATCCACCGGCGCCAACACTTCATAGTTGAGCTGGGGACGCTTTAATAGATCGTCCAAATGTACCCCCGTCACAAGCGGGGATGTTTCATGTGAAACAAGCAGGTCGTTGACCTCCTTGGTGGGTGGGATGACGGTACTGCGGATACGCCTCAATTCCTCTTCCCTACGGGCCTGCTTCAGCTGGAACCGCTGCCAACGTGCATCGGAGATCAGTCCAATCTCACGTCCAATTGGCGTGAGACGTTGGTCGGCGTTGTCCTGCCGCAGCACCAGCCGGTACTCCGACCGGGAGGTCATCATGCGGTAAGGATCAGAGCATCCCTTGGTTACCAGGTCATCGATCAAGGTACCAATGTAGGAACTGGCCCTGTCCAGCACCATGGGGGGACGTCCCTGGATCTTCAAGGCGGCGTTGACGCCGGCCACCAATCCTTGGGCGGCGGCCTCCTCGTAGCCCGAGGAACCGTTGAACTGTCCTGCCCCGTAGAGGCCCGGGAAGTCCAAAAACTCCAGAGTGGGACGCAGCTGCAAAGGATCCACGCAGTCGTATTCGATGGCGTAAGCGGTGCGCATGATCTTGACATGCTCCAGTCCCTTGACGGTGCGCAAAAATTTCAGCTGCACCTCCTCCGGCAAAGAGGAGGACATGCCTTGTAGATACAATTCCTCGGTGTTGAGCCCGCAGGGTTCCACAAAAATCTGATGACGGGGCTTATCGGCAAATTTCACGATCTTATCCTCAATGGAGGGGCAGTACCGGGGGCCAATTCCCTCGATCTTGCCGCCGTACAAGGGGGAACGATGGAGGTTCTCCAAGATCACCTGTTTGGTCTGCTCATTGGTCCAGGTGATGTGGCACAGCACCCGGTTGGGGCCGGGATGATCGGTTTCAAAGGAGAAGGGAACCACCGGGTCCTCCCCCGGTTGGGCCTCCATCTGATCCAGGTCCACACTGGCCCGATGGACACGGGCAGGCGTCCCCGTCTTAAACCGGCGCAGGGATACGCCCAGGCGTTTGAGGGCAACGCTGAGGTCTGTGGAGGGGAACATGCCGTCTGGTCCTCCCTCCCAGGAGGCCTCTCCCACAAAGATACGTCCCCCTAAAAAAGTGCCGGTGGCGATGATAACCGCCTTACAAATATAAGCCGCCCCCAACCGTGTGACCACCTGCCAATTGCCATCCTCCAGACGGCGCAGGTCGATGAGTTCGGCTTGTTTTAAATCCAAGTTAGGCGTAGTCTCCAGCCGATGTTTCATCCAGCCGGCGTACTCCCGACGGTCAATCTGGGCCCTAAGGCTGTGGACAGCCGGTCCCTTCCCCCGGTTGAGCATACGGCTTTGTAAAAAACAAGCGTCGGCCGCCTTTCCCATCTCGCCGCCCAAAGCGTCGATCTCCCTCACAAGATGTCCCTTGGCCGTCCCGCC
Source organism: uncultured Clostridia bacterium (assembly GCA_904397895.1). Classification (GTDB taxonomy): domain Bacteria; phylum Bacillota; class Clostridia; order Oscillospirales; family Acutalibacteraceae; genus Solibaculum. The sequence continues at coordinate 6,635 of CAJFOZ010000070.1, read as the reverse complement.
AATAGACGGGTTACACGGCATATTGCCCACCCAGTCCATATTGATGGTAAAGACACATGTGGCGCATCCCAACCGCGCCGAGGCCAATCCCGCTTCAATGCCGGCGTGGCCTGCCCCCACAACCACTACATCATATCGGCCTGCATCATACTCCTGCATCCAAACACACACCCTCCACTATTTTGCAATACATCTGTAGCATTTTGCTCCTTTGGATCCGGGACGCACTCCATAGGCACGGCACATAATGCCCTCGATCTCACTGGATGCAGGCGGATTTTCCCCACAGAACATCAAATGCATTCCGACGCCGAACAACCAATACTGTACTGGTAAAATTTCAAATCCATGCCGTTTGTAAAAATCAATGCGGCGCTGACGTTGGTGCTGTTGAAAAGGATTGTCGGTTTCCTCTACCTTTTCCACTTCCACCAGAATACCATCCCCGTAGCGCTCTTTTAAAAGATCCAACATCTTGCCTCCAATGCCTTGGCTGCGGATGGCCGGATTGACCGCCAAATACAGCACCACTGCCACATCTCCCACCACGGTGACGGCATAGGCTTGGATGGTGCCGTCCTCCCCCTTGAGGGCGGTGCATTGCCACAGCCCACTTTTTACGCGACTATAAAAGATATGCCGAGGCGGACGTTCTATAGGTGGGAAATCCCGCCGTAAAAAAGGATAGATCTCCTTGAGTTTCACTTTGGTCAAAGGCATAAACATGTTCCTCCTTATAAAAAAGCTCTGTAAAACAATTTATTTCCCAACGCAGAACCGGGCAAATACCTCATCCACCACCGCTTCGGTGGCCCGTTCCCCGGTGAGTTCTAACAGCGCATCGATGGCGCCGTCTACTGACACCGATATTGCATCGTAGGTCATTCCCATCTGCGCAGCACCCAGCGCCTCTTTGACGGCCTCCTGAGCCCGCCGCACACAATCCCGCTGGCGTTCATTGGCCAACATGCCGGCCGACGGATCCCACAAGTCTGTACCCAAAACGTCGCATACCGCTTCTTTTAACTGCTCCATCCCCTGCCCCTGCTTGGCCGAGATGGTCACCACATGGGGCACATGGCGGCGGACAAACGCCTCGTCGATGCAGGGTGTCAAATCAGTCTTATTGACGACGGCTACAGCCGGACGTCCATCCAGTTTTTCCAAAATGCGCTTGTCTTCTTCTTCCAATTTCTGGGATGCGTCAAACACCGCCAGCACCAATCCCGCCGTCTCCAGGCGGCTGCGGGCCCTCTCTACCCCGATGGCTTCCACCGGATCATCGGTTTCATGCAGGCCGGCCGTATCGGCCAGACGCAAGATCACATCTCCCAACTGCACTGTCTCTTCCACCACGTCCCGGGTAGTGCCGGGGATGTGGGTAACGATGGACCGTTCCACGCCGGACAACAGGTTCATCAAGGTGGATTTTCCCACATTGGGGCGGCCGGCAATGACGGTATCCACCCCTTCCCGCAGGATCTTGCCGGCATCGTAGGTAGCAAGCAGGGTATTTATCCCATCTAGGCTGTCCAATAGGGAGCCCGTCAGCTGGCTCTCCTGAAGCTCCGGGATATCGTCTTCCGGATAATCAATATAAGCCGACAGATGGGCGGCCAATTTCACTAAGCCATCGGCTACATCTTGGATGCGACGGCCCAGCACCCCTTCCCTGGCGGCCAAGGCCGCCGCCGCTGCCTGCCTGCCTTGGGCGCCGATGATGTCCATCACCGATTCAGCCTGGGTCAAGGACAGTTTCCCGTTTAAGAAGGCCCGTTTGGTAAATTCCCCGGGGGCGGCGGCCACCGCTCCAGCCGACAGTACGGCCGACAGCACCCGTCTCATCACATACATGCCGCCGTGACAGGACAGTTCCACCACATCCTCCCCCGTATAGCTGCGAGGGGCGCGAAACACCAAAGCGATGGCCTCGTCTACCAGAGTCTCCCCTTCGTAGACGTGGCCGTACAGAGCCTGATATCCGGCGGTATCTTGGACTTTCTTTTTTCCCGGGGATCGAAAAACTTTGTCCGCCACTTCCCGGGCCTTGGGGCCAGAAATACGGACAATCCCAATCCCTCCCGCTCCTTGGGGTGTGGCGATTGCGGCAATGGTGGTTGACATATTGGCGATTTCCTCCTCATCCGACGGCAATGGCTTGCCTTCCTCTCTTAAAAGCACAGCGGCATAAAATACAACCTATAAAGTCCGATACATTTCATTATACCCTATCTCCCACGCTTTGGCTAGACCGGGCATTTTTCTTCCTTTTTCTGCCCGAAAAAAGGGGCCTACGGCATACTTGCCATAGGCCCCTTTTTAATTATGACTACCAAAAGATAAATACTTTTTATTCCCCATCCGACCCGGAGTAATCCTTGGGATCGATTTTGCCATAAAGCGGCACTTCAGGCTTGACCTTTTGAGGCTCCTTATTGGATGCCGGGGCTGGGTTTGACGGACGTCGATCCCCAGAAGGACGTCCTCCACGGCGCCCGGTTCCGCCCCGTCTAGGCGGACGGCCGCCATTTCCCTGGGGTTTTACCGTTTTATCCGGCCCGATGACCACATGACGATTGGGCTCCTCCCCTTCGCTCCAGGAAGTGGCGCCCCGTACTGCCTGCACAGCGGTATGGATAATACGGCGTTCATAAGGGTTCATAGGTTCCAAAGAGGTCTTGCGGCCTGTTCGGACAGCCGAGATTGCCATCCTCCGAGCCAAAGAGGACAGCGTTTTTTCCCGCTTTTCCCGATAGTTGCCCGAATTCAGGGTGATGCGGTAATATTGCTCCGTACCGCGGTTGGCCACTAAGCCGGCTAAGTACTGAAGGGCGTCCAACGTCTCGCCCCGGCGACCGATAAGGAATCCCACATCTTCGCCGTCCAAGGTGATGGTGGCGCAGCCCTCACCCTCTTCGATGGCAGCTTCCGGCTGCTGGATGCCGATGGCATCAAACAATCCCTGCAAATAAGCAAGCGCTTTCTGCGCCGGGGAATCCTCCACAAAAACACGTACCTTTGCCGGCGCGCCGCCAAATAAACCAAATGTCTTTTTTACCGGCATTTCCAAGATCTCAAATTCCACTTGGTCCCGATTTAGTCCAATTGCCTGACAGGCCGCATCCAGCGCCGCATCGACGGTTGCACCTGTCCCAATGGCTTCTTTCACCGATCATACACCTCCATAATTTAAAATCGCGGGAATGGGAAAGCCGCTTTGTTTATCCGCGCGAAATTTTTCTTTTTGCTTCATTCTCAAGCCGTTTCTTGGCACGGCGATATTCCGACCGCGCATTGATCCGAGCAGGGCTGTACACTGTGGACATAAAGATAGACTGGAACACCGCGATCAAAGAACCGCAGGCCCAATAGAAACCAACGCCAGCCGGTACCGAGAAGGCAATCCACACAAACATCAGCGGCATGACCCAGTTCATGAGCATGCTCTTCATAACCGGCATGCCATTCTTCTTCTGGAAATAGTTGTTGACACGGATGCTCAAAATCTGGAAAATTCCTGACGAAATGGGGATGATCCACAAAAGGCTGGGATCTCCGATGCCAGGCGTAGCCGAAAGGTCGATGATCCCGAACAAGTTAAAGTTGAGGCTCTCGATACCGTAATTGGCAAGCTCCGGTACGGCAGAAATGGCGTTGGCCGCCTGGTGGACAATCTCGATTTCCGAGTACATCCCGCTGGTCTGGATGGCGCTGGCCGCCTGACTGATGACATCGGCCGGCACACGCAGGATATAAGTGAGCGGTTTATAAATAACGAAGATCAGGCCGTACATAATCACCATCTGGATGATGAGGGGAAGGCAGCCTCCCATAGGATTGACCTTCTCCTGGGCATAAAGCCGGTTGATCTCCTCAGACTGTTTCTGTTTATTGTTTTTGTATTTTTCCTGGATGGCTCTAATCTTGGGCTGCAACAATGCCGTTTTGGCGCTGGCGCGCTGCTGCTTGATGGTGAGGGGAAGCAGGATCAGACGGCTTAAAAGAGTAAACAAAATCAATGCAACTGGGAAATTCCCCACCAGTTCAAAGAACCAGCGCATGACAAATCCCAGCGGGGTGGAGAATATGGACTCAATAAACTGCAATTTTCATTCCTCCGTCAATGGGCTTTAGTAGACCGGGGCGGCACAGGATCATATCCGCCCGGGTGAAATGGATGGCATTTTAAAATGCGGCGGACAGCTAAAAAACCGCCTTTTAATACTCCAAACCGTTCAATGGCCTCCAGGGCGTATTGGGAACAAGTGGGAGTAAACCGGCAAGCCGGCGGCAAACTCGGTGAAATAAACCGCCGATAAAACCGAATGGGCAGCATGAGCACCAGACGGGGCAACCGCCATAAAAACTTCAAACACTGCAACATTTCCTGTTTCATCGCAAAACACCTGCTTGCTTTAGCTGCCGCTGCATAACCCGCATCACATCGGTTGATTTTGCATAAATGGTGCGCACCCTGGCCACAAAAATAATATCATACCCCGGGGCTACATTCTCCCTCAATGGACGGTAAGCCTCCCGGATGACGCGGCGGGCACGGTTGCGTTTCACCGCTTTCCCAATCTTTTTGCTGGCGGTGATGCCGCTGCGGGTGATTCCCTTGGCAGCGTTTTTGCGGTTTTTCATCACATAGGTAATCAGGATGGGATGCACCTGATTCTTACCCCGGGCATAGATCCGGCGGAAATCATTGTTTCGAGTCAGCACAAGCTTGTCCACAACGGCATTGCTCCTTTATGCGGACGCCGGCACCATTCCCCTGCCGGATCAACCATGAATTTATCAACAATGAAAAAGAAAGGCCACAATGCTTGTGGCCTTACGAGCGGAGATTAGAGGTTGGGAATCGTTTCCTCCTGCGGCTGACGCAGACAGCCATCCACAAAAAACGGCTCTTGGGCGAAGATACCCAACCCATCACCAAACTGTCCAATTTCAGTTGCACCGGGCGTCAATCTAGACCCCAGCGTCCAATCCATTAGTAAGACAGTCTTTTTCTGCCCTTAGCGCGGCGACGAGCCAACACCTTACGGCCATTGCGGTCGGACATTCTCTTGCGGAAGCCATGCTCCTTTTTCCGATGCAGCTTCTTGGGCTGATAGGTTCTCAGCATCCGATGTTCCCCCTTTCAAGGTTACCCTAATAACTATACATTATATAGGATAGCATTTAGGCGTGTCAACAAAAAACAGCTGCAAAGCAACTATTTTTTCCTACACATCCGGCTTTCTCAAGGCCGGATATTTTTCCCCAGCCAAATGATGGGGCCAAAAGACAAACCGATACTCTTTCATCTTACTTGTTCTGTACGAAAATGTCAATAGTTCCTATCCAATCTCCCCCTTAAGGCGAAATTTATTGCATGCTCTTATCTCAAATCTTTTCTATCCACGTATTACAGAGGCTTTCTAATTTGTGATAAAATAAAAAATACACAAAAGAGAAAGAGAGAGATTTTTATGTTAATTGATTTTAAAACAATGGATGAAGTCACTATTCCAAATCTAAACGACGGACAGGGTTGTGTCTCAGCAAAAATGTTCAGAGATCCTGCCACTAAAATTATGGTCAGTAAATTGCCTACGGGATGCTCAATTGGTTTGCATCACCATGCGTCAAGCAGCGAGATTAACTATGTTATAAGCGGAACCGGCAAGGCAATCTGTGACGGCATAGAGGAACAATTATCGGCCGGCGACTGTCATTATTGCCCCAAAGGTTGTAGCCATTCCATTATTAATGTTGGTACAGATGATTTGATTCTGTTTACGGTAGTCCCTGAACAGTAAAATGGGAATCGTAAAAAGGCTCATCTCAAAAAAGAGATGGGCTTTTTTGAATTCCAATACTTTCCTCCTCTTTGATAAGCCTTACATATTTGTATAAATGATACTTTTCTTCAGATACTAGAGTCAAACCAATCTCGATAAAGGAGAATTATATATATGAAAGCTACTGGTATCGTTAGAAGAATTGATGATTTAGGCCGCGTTGTCATTCCCAAAGAGATCCGCCGCACCATGCGTATCCGGGAAGGCGATCCTCTGGAGATCTATACCGATAACGACGGCGAAGTCATTTTTAAGAAATATTCCCCCATTGGCGAACTGTCCTCGTTTGCTTCTCAGTATGCCGATGTATTGTACCGTTCCTGCGGGCTTCCCATCCTGGTGTGCGATCGCGACCACTGCATCGCCGCTTCCGGTATCTCCAAGAAGGAAGTGGTGGAGCGCCGCATCACCTCACAGCTGGAGGACATGATGGAATCCCGTCAGATGCATGTCACCAAAGCTGGTGAACAGCGCAGGTTTATGCCGGTTGAGGGCGTGGATCGTGCGGCATCGGTGATGGCGCCCATTACGTCGTCGGGCGATATTACCGGCGCGGTAATAGCGTTGATGCCGGAGAGCGGCGCTGTTCCCGGTGAGACCGAGATCAAGCTGATCCAGGTGGCCGCCGGTTTCCTAGGCAAACAAATGGAAGAATAACGGACAGTGTCCGTCGCCACGTCGCCCTAGGATTGTGGTGAGCGCTTATCTCTTAGGGGCACGGTATCTTTTCCCTATGGGCAAGCAGGCTATGCTCTCCCGGGGCAGTGCCCTCTTCCACGACGCCCT
>CAJFOZ010000069.1 GCA_904397895.1 uncultured Clostridia bacterium | reverse complement strand
ACACACGCCATTTATCCCTTAAGTCGGTGCGATCAGCCACATGGAGAGGTAAAAAGTCCGCTGCGATAGTATAGCATTTTCAATACACTTGGCGGCATACGTGGCAAGACGACAATTGCGCCCGCTGTTAAAGGTATTGATGGCCTTGATGAGTCCGATGGTGCCGATGGAAATCAAATCGTCTTGATCCCGAAGATTGGAATAGTACTTTTTAATGATGTGGGCCACCAGACGGAGATTATGTTCGATCAGCTTATTGCGTGCTTCTAAATCACCTTTTTCATGGTAAGCATCCAGGCATTCCTTTTCCTCGGCCGATGAGAGGGGCCGGGGAAATGAACCGGAATGAGAAATGTGTAATGCAAAATAAATAATATTGGAAAGGGCCGCAAGAAGCAATTCAGTGACCATAGAAAAGATTCCCCCCTTCTCCCAAGCATGGGATGTCTTTCCATCTTATGCGGGAGGGAGAGATTTTTGCCTGTCCATCGGGGAAAAAAGCGAAAAAGACAAGCGGACATCATTTCTTGTGCCCTTTTGGATCGCAGAAAAAAGCCGCTGGGACATCCCGGTAACAGCGGCTTTTTTCTGGATGAATGGAGGAGGATTATCCGGTATAGTCTTCGATCAGTTGTTGAAGCTCTTTTTGGTCGTCAATGCGGATGCCGGATTGGAGAAGATCCTGATCATGTTCGGGCAAGCTACTGACATAGACCTCCAAGACCTCAATGGGATTATCGTTTCCATCTTGAAATACAGCAATTTTACCTTGGTAGTCGCGCATCACCCATCCCGCTTGGACCGCCTGTGAGGAGGGCGGTGCCTGGGTACTGCTGCCAATCATGGATGCACCCATCAGGATGCACAAGGTGGCAGCAAAAGATGATGCCGCCACTAATACACTGGTTTTTACATTGATCTTACCCAAGAATATACCACTCCTTTGCACAGGGATAAGCCGATAAGCAAATCATACATACTGAATTTTTTGGGGGTTTCACGCTATTATCGTTGCCAGGATTTGTCTATCTTATTCACAGAACCTGGTGGACGCTACAAAATTTTCTGAAAATAGAAGGGGTTTTTCAAGCCAACCGTGAAAAATCTTTCCTGGTTTTGCATACGGGATAAAATATGTTATAATAATCAGAATAGTTAAGGGAGGCGAAAGCATACATGAGTGACCGCATATCCGAGCAACACAATACATCAACCGGCGCTCCCCGATCCCAACGTCCCAAAAAAGAACGTCCCAAAGCAGTGGGTGTTACGTTGAAAGTCTTGTCTATCATCGGCAAGGTACTCTTGAGCGCTTTGCTGATCATGGTCATTACAGGTAGCATCGTGGCCGGCGCTATGACCATCTACATTATGAAGATGGACAAAGGTACCGACATTGACTTAGGCCAGATGAATCTCAATTACACAAGCTTCCTGTATGAAAAAGACGACGCCACCGGCGAGTGGGTAAAAACCGAGGAGTACCACGGCCAGGAAAACCGCACCTGGGTGGATTTTGATCAAATCCCACAATATATGAAGGATGCGGCTGTGGCCATTGAAGACCAGCGTTTTTATCAACACAAGGGTGTGGATTGGAAACGGACCATCGGCGCAATGATCAATTCCTTTGTCCCAATCTATGGAGGACGTCAGGGCGGTTCTACCATCACCCAACAGCTCATCAAAAACTTGACCGACGATACCGACGTCAGCTTTTCCCGAAAAATCCGCGAAATCATGCGGGCTTTGGAGTTTGAGAAGACCAACAACAAGGACGATATCCTCTGCGCTTATCTGAACACCATTGCCCTCGGCAGCGGATGCCACGGCGTCCAAGCGGCGGCCAATAAGTACTTTGGCAAGGACGTTAGTGAACTCAATTTAGCCGAATGCGCGTCCATCATCGGCATCACCAAGTATCCCACCCGGTACAATCCTCTGCTGTATCCTGAAAACAACAAGGAGCGGCAATTGACGGTGTTGTCCGAGATGTTGCGTCAAGGTAAGATCTCTCAAGCGGAGTACGACGAAGCAGTGGCTTATCCCTTGGAGTTTAATCCCAGCTCCACTTTAGAAGAGGATGTTACCCATGTCCAAAGCTGGTATTCCGACATGGTGTTTGAAGATGTGGTGAATTCATTGGTGGAAGAGCTGGGCTATGACCGCAAATACGCCCAGACCATGCTCTACACCCAGGGCCTGCGCATTTACTCGGCTGTAGACCGGGATGCGCAAGCAGTGGTGGAAGACATTTATTCCAATCCCGATAATTTCCCCACCATCAAAGCGGCCAGCCAACCCCAGTCGGGTATTGTCGTTATGGACTACACGGGCCGTATTGTGGCTACGGCCGGTGCTATCGGCGAGAAGACCGATACCCGTGTCTTTAGCCGCGCCACTATGGCTAAGAGACAAACAGGTTCTTCTATCAAGCCTTTGACCACCTATGGCCCGGCTTTGGAATTTGACAAAATTACCTATTCAACCGTATATCCCGATGAGCCCCTGACCATCAAACAGGACGGAAAACTCAAAAAATGGCCGCCCAACTACAACGATCGGTGGTCCTATGAAAATGTTACCGTCCAAAAGGGCTTGGAGAAATCCCTCAACACCATCTCGGCCCGCATCCTGGAGGACATTGGCATTGACGCAAGCTTTGATTTTGCAAAGGACCGTTTCCATCTGGATAACCTTATTGACAGCGAGGAGATTAATGGCGTCACCTACACCGACCGGGATCGTTCTCCGCTGGCCCTGGGCGGTATGACCAAGGGACTGACGGTGCTGGAGATGACGGCAGCATTCCAGACATTTGGCAACGGCGGCCTTTATTACGAACCCTACTCCTTCTACCGCGTGGAGGATGCCGACGGCAATGTCCTCATCGAGAAGGCCAAAGAGGGCGAAGGCTCCTCTGCCACCCGTACTTTGAGCCCCGACACGGCTTATATTATGAACCGATTGATGATCCAGGTTGTGGACGGCGCCAGCGGTACCGGACGCGAAGTGCGTACCAACGGTTATTGGCCGGAGAGCAAAGGCATGGAGATCTTCGCTAAGACCGGTACGTCGGGTGCTGACAATGAGTCCACCAATGTCTGGATCGTGGGCGGGACTCCCTATTATGTGGCAGGGGTTTGGTATGGGTTCGATACCCCCAAAGCATTGCCCAAATCCATCGTAAACGGCGCCAAATACGGATGGGCTAAGAGCATGAGGGGGATCCATGCGGATTTGGAGAACATTAAATTCCCTGCCGATGACTCAGTGGTTATGCGTACCTACTGTGAGGATTCCGGTTTATTGGCTGGAAACAGCTGTACCCATAAGAAATTGGGGTACTACAAAAAGACCAATATCCCAAAAGTGTGCAACGGCATTCACAAAAATCTAAGTAGCGGCTTGGAAGAGGATGAGAGCAGCAAACCGGCCTCCTCTACACCAACCTCCAAACCGGAAAGTTCCTCCCCGGAAGCGTCTAGCAGTTCCCCTGTTTCCGAGATCCCTGCCTCTTCGCAGATGTTGGAGAGCCAATCCTCATCAGAGTCCCCGGTATCTTCGGAACCTTCCGCCCAGGATTCTTCTTCCACCCACCGTCCAGCGGCATAAGATCCCTTAAAAATGCCTTTACAGATGGCCGCTATAGGTGACCTATGCAGAATAAAACCCCCGCTGTTTTCCTGAAAAGCAGCGGGGGTTTTCGCGTTTCAAAATACGGAAGTTAGGATCGGGAGACAGGGCCAAGGCATCCATAGGACACAGAATCAAAAAAACCGTCGTTGCAGTCAACATGCAGGATGACTTCCGATTCATCCAACACATTGCGTGCCTTTTGAGGATCAAAGAAAAGGGCAGTGCAGCTGCCGCACAGATGCACCATCTCCCCGGACGCAGGGGAGAGAAGAGAGACATCCATAGCGCCGCCATCCACATTGGCGCCGCTTCCCCCGATGGCGCATACAATATCGGCCCAGCAAGGGGAACCGTCGGACAAAGCCTCTATCACCTGCGGGCAACTGGTCACAGCTTTGGCCGCTATGAGGGCATCCCGTTCTGTGCGTGCGGCATGGATTTGACAGGTGAGCAGACGGCCGCCGGGACGGCTGTCTTTGGCTATCCATTTCATAAGCTCCAGGCAGAGCATCTTAAGCGCTTGACAAAAGGATTGATACCCATCCCCTAAATCGGTAATCTTGGCATTGCCTGCAAGGCCAGAGGACAGGATGGTGACCATGTCGTTGGGGGAAGGGGATCCGCCTAAAGCCATACGGTGGAAGCTTTGATCCACCGCCTCCTTTAACGCACGGTCCAGTAGCTCTGGATGGATATTGACGTCCGATGTCAAAAAGCATAACATGGTAGCCATATTGGGACGGAGCATCCCCGCCCCTTTTGCCATCCCGCCGATATGGCAGGGGACATCCCCAACTAAAAATTCTACTGCAAGCTCTTTTGGCGTAGAGTCGTCGGTGAGGATGGCCAAAGCGGCATCATGGCCTCCCTCTTTGGAAAAGGTATCGGCTGCCTCGCCAATACCGGCTTCTATCTGCTTCATGGGTAAAGGGACGCCTATCTCGCCGGTGGAGGCTACAATGACGTCTTCCGAAGGGATATGAAGGGCTTTGGCCGTCAGGCTGCACATCTTTTTCGCAGCTGCCACGCCTCCTTCCACACAGCAGTTGGCGATCCCGCTGTTGCAAACCACAGCCTGGGCACGTCCGTGCAAAATGTTTTGGGCGGTGACGGTGAGGGGTGCCCCTTTGACGGCGCTTTTGGTGTATACCGCCGCCACAGCGCATGGCTTTTCGGCTACAATCAGCATCAAATCCTTGCCCTGGGATTTGATCCCGCAGGATACGCCGGCAGCTTCAAACCCCTTGGGACAGGTGACGCCACCGGCAACAAATTCAATGCGGTTCATAGTACAATCACTCCTGGTTTTGGATCTCCGGGTATGGGACATCCTCTATGCCTCATATACTATAGGAGGTCCCACGATGTTCTTCCTTCGATTATAGCAGAGTTTTGTGTGAATGTAACGTCCCATCTTGGAAGTGGAAGAAAAATGTGCTATCATAAGGGGGATCACTACTATGAATAAAGGAGCGTTTTCCATGAGCTTTGAAACCATCCGTCCGCAGGACATCAATGAAAATGTCTTTGACCTCATCGGCAACCAGTGGATGCTGGTGACGGCAGGCGATTCCAATGGATACAACACCATGACGGCCAGCTGGGGCGGTATGGGCGTCATGTGGGGCAAGAATGTGGCGGTGACCGTTATCCGTCCCCAGCGCTACACCATGGAGTTTGTGAAGAGTAATGATCTGTTTACCCTCTCGTTCTACGATGAACAGTACAAACCCGCTCTGGGCATCTGCGGCAGCAAATCGGGCCGTGATATCGATAAAGCCAAGGAGACGGGGCTGACCCCTGTCTTTGAGGAGGGCGCCACCTATTTTGAACAGGCTAAATTGGTGCTTGTATGCCGTAAACTTTACGAGAGCCCCATGGATCCTGCATGCCTTTTGGACCAAGAGGTGGACGGGAAATGGTATCCGGACAAAGATTATCATCGCATGTTTGTGGGAGAGATTGTCAAAGTGCTGCGCAAAAAGCAGTAAGAATCGTGGCATAGCTGCTATTTGTTACGAACATCCGGCCACACTGTACCCGGATGCTTAACATTCTAAGGCCTTGGGGCGGGACGGCCCACATGGCCGTTTTTATAGCTGCAAATGATTTACATTTTATGGGGCGGTTATAACAATGGGATGCCTGGCGGTGGGGGATACCCCGCCGCCTTCCCTCTCCTGGACAAGCCTTCTTCTAGGCCTAACCATTAACGAAAGGATGTGATTCCCATGGCGCTGGACGGCGCATTGCTCAGCCTCCTCAAGCGGGAACTGGAGGATTGGGCGGTGGATACACGCATCGATAAAATTCATCAGCCCTCCCGGGAGGAACTGGTGTTTCATATGCGGGGCCGCGCCGGAGCAAGGAGGCTGCTGCTTTCTTGCCGGGCGGCTGGGCCTCGCATCCATTTTACCCAGTTTGTCCCAGAGAATCCGGCTGTCCCACCCATGTTCTGCATGCTGCTGCGCAAACGCCTTACCAATGCCAAATTGTTGCGCATCCGTCAGCCCGGTTTGGAACGGGTGCTCTTCCTGGATTTCGACACCACCAATGATTTGGGGGATCACATCACCCTCACCTTGGCGGTGGAGATCATGGGGCGGCACAGCAACATCATCCTCATCGGGGAGGACGGTATTATCGTCGATTCCATCAAGCGGGTGGACGCTGAGATGTCGTCGGTACGCCTGGTACTGCCGGGATTGCCCTATGCCATGCCTCCGGCCCCGGCCAACAGCATGGATCTTGAAAAGGTTTGTTCGGAGCAAATCCTGGCGGGGCTTGATGGCCAAAAGGATATGGAGCTTTCCAAGGCGCTTTTGTCCCTTTTGTGCGGACTCTCGCCATTGGTGTGCCGGGAGGCGGCCTTTTATGTGGGCCATGGGGCCGATGTGCGCAGCCATTCCATGAGCGAGGATCAAAAACATCGGCTGATTTTCTTCTTAGGGCAGTTGAAAGAACGTCTGGAAAAGGGGAACGGTCAACCCACTATGCTGGTGGAAAACGATACGGGAAAACCATTGGATTTCAGCTTTTTCCCTATTGTACAATACGGCATCAAGGCCACCGGCAAAGCCTTTGACAGTTTTAGCCAGCTGCTGGATGCCTTCTATGCCCAACGTGACCAGATGGAACGCATGCGGCAGAAATCCAAGGATCTTTTGCGGGTGCTTGCAAACGCCTCCGACCGGGCGTCCCGCAAATTGAACGCACAGCGTTTGGAACTCAAGCAGTGCGGTGACAGGGAGTATCTCCGCCAATGCGGCGATCTTTTAAACGCCAACCTTTACCGCATCCAAAAGGGCATGACCGAAATCTCTTTGGAGAATTTCTATGATCCGCAGAGCCCTCTGGTGAGCATTAAACTGGACCCTTCCAAGACGCCGGTTCAAAATGCCCAAAAGTATTACAAGGATTACCGCAAGGCCCAGACGGCCGAGGCCTTTTTGATCGATCAGATCGCTCAGGGGGAACAGGAACTTTTGTACATCGATACGGTGTTTGACGCCCTTTCTAGGGCCCAGACCGAACGGGAACTCCAGGAGATCCGTCGTGAACTGGTGGGACAGGGATATATCCGCAGCCAGAACAAATCCCGCCAGAAGCCTCCTCCACTGTTGGGGCCGCTGGAATTTATGTCCAGCGACGGTTTCGTCATCCAGGTGGGGCGCAACAACCAGCAAAACGACAAGCTCACCCTGCGGGATGCTCACAACGGCGACCTTTGGCTCCATGTAAAGAATATACCCGGCTCCCATGCCATTGTCAAAGCGGCGGGGGCCGACATCCCGGACACCACCATCCTGGAAGCTGCCCAATTGGCTGCATTCCACAGCAAAGCCAGGGAGTCCTCCCAGGTACCAGTGGATTATACCCGGGTGAAATTTGTCAAAAAACCTCAAGGCGCCAAACCAGGTATGGTCATTTACGACCATTATAGTACCATCTATGTTACTCCGAGTCAGGAATTAAACGATCGGTTACTCCGAGAATAAGAGACAATCCAAAAGTTGGACATATGTTGTCTTCCGAGACGGCACAATGGCCCCGGCTTTTGGATTGTTTTTTTATGAATGATTAAAAAATATCACGAAAGTAATAGGGGGAATGTTCCTACAGAAATGCAACAAAAAGTACACAATATGGATAAGAAGTGAAAAACGATTTCAAAAAAGAATACATATTATACAATATATTCATAATATGGTAATATATTACAAATTATAGACTGAAAATATTATTTTATCGAAGTTTTTTACAAAATTCGCGTGTTTTCTTACTATAATGGGTCCATAATGGAAATGGAAAATGGTGATTTTTCCTATATTATGAACGGAGGGATACTTTTATGCGTTTATTCCCACAGTTTATCCTGGACGGCAATGCATCGGAAGCAGTTGAATTTTATACCAATATGTTGCATGCTTACAACCAAGGGGTTCTCTATTATGGAGATGTCCCTGGTGTTGCATCCCTATCCATGACGGAGGAAAAAAAGAAACAAGTCATGTGTGCAAGGCTCAGCATGGACAATCAGCGTATCTATTTGTCCGACGCTAGACAAGAGGATCAGATTCTTGGAAATATCCATATGGTCTTGGTGTTCGACAACGAGGACCATTTATACCATGTTTATGACAAAATGAGAGATGGGGGACAAGTTCTCATTCAGCCCAAATCCACTTTTGACAGTAGGTTGCAATGTATGGTAAAGGATCGATTCGGCATTGTGTGGAAATTAACAGTGGAAACAGGGGATACTGTAGGTTAAAGGGGAAAAAGAGAGGATTTCATCTATATTTCGGGAAAAAGAATTGACTGTACCGCAGAAATAACTTAAAATAAAAAGAATACCAAAGGAAACGGTTTGTTTGCGGATTATGGAAAAGGAGTAGATGAAATGGCTTTTTACTTTGAGGAACCTTCCCATACCTTTAGCGAGTACCTTTTGGTACCGGGTTATTCGTCTAAGGAGTGCATGCCTGCCAACGTCAGCTTGAAAACACCGGTCGTCAAGTTCAAAAAAGGCGAAGAGCCGGCCATCAGCATGAATATCCCGCTGGTGTCGGCTATTATGCAGTCGGTTTCCGGCGAGAAAATGGCCATTGCTTTGGCCCGTGAAGGCGGTATTTCCTTTATCTATGGCTCCCAGTCCATTGAGGACGAGGCGGCCATGATTGCCCGTGTCAAGAGCACCAAAGCGGGCTTTGTCACCAGCGATTCCAACATTCGCCAGGACCAGACCCTGGCCGATATTTTAGAGCTTAAGAAAAAAACCGGCCACTCCACTGTGGCTGTCACGGAAGATGGTTCCCCCAACGGCAAGCTGTTGGGCATTGTGACCAGCCGTGATTACCGCGTCAGCCGTATGCCGCTGGACGTCAAAGTGCAGGAGTTTATGACCCCCTTCTCCTCTTTGGTGTACGCTGAAGAAGGCGTTACCCTCAAAGAGGCCAACAATATTATTTGGGACAATAAATTGAATGCCCTCCCCATCGTGGACAAAGATCAAAATTTGGTTTATATGGTGTTCCGTAAGGACTATGATTCCCATAAAGAAAATCCCAATGAATTGCTGGACGGTTCCAAACGGTATGTGGTGGGCGCCGGCATCAACACCCGCGATTATGCTGAGCGTGTCCCGGCCTTGGTGGAGGCAGGCGCCGATGTACTGTGCATCGACTCGTCGGAAGGGTTCTCCGAGTGGCAGAAGATGACCATCGATTGGATCCGTGAACATTATGGCGATTCGGTCAAGGTGGGCGCCGGCAATGTAGTGGACCGGGAGGGCTTCCTCTTTTTGGCCAAAGCAGGCGCTGACTTCGTTAAAGTAGGCATCGGCGGCGGTTCCATCTGCATTACCCGCGAACAGAAGGGCATCGGCCGTGGCCAGGCTACCGCTCTGATCGAAGTGGCTAAGGCGCGCGATGAATACTTTGCCGCTACTGGTATCTACATCCCTGTATGCTCCGACGGCGGTATTGTGTGCGATTATCACATTACCCTGGCTTTGGCCATGGGGGCTGACTTTATCATGTTGGGCCGTTATTTTGCCCGGTTCGATGAAAGCCCCACCAACCGCCTCAGCATCAACGGCAACTATGTCAAGGAATACTGGGGCGAAGGTTCCAACCGCGCCCGCAACTGGCAGCGCTACGACTTGGGCGGCGACAGTAAGCTTTCCTTTGAGGAGGGCGTGGATAGCTACGTCCCTTATGCCGGCAGCTTGAAGGACAATGTAACCCAGACTCTCAGCAAGGTAAAATCCACTATGTGTAACTGTGGAGCATTGACTATCCCCGAACTCCAGCAGAATGCAAAGATCACCCGTGTGTCGGCTACCAGCATTGTGGAGGGCGGCGCCCATGATGTTATCCTTAAGGAGAATAACGCAAATCCGGTGAAATAATTCCGATGTTATCCATATTCCTTTTGTTTTGGGCCGGTTGACGGGTTGTCAACCGGCCCAATTGCAATTTCGGATTCAGGAATGCTTTGAATAAAACGGATGGAAAACATCTGAGAAAATATGAGACACATAAGGGCGCTTTTGTGTTGTTTTCCAGATTTTTTACTTGCAATTTGCCTGTGTTGTGTTAAAATAAAAGTCACAGAGTACAGTAAGGAGGTGCCCATTATGTCCTATAAGATTTCTGATGATTGCATCAGCTGCGGCGCTTGTGAAGCCGAGTGCCCGGTGTCCGCTATCTCCGCTGGCGATGATAAATACGTCATCGACGAAGCTACTTGCATCGAGTGCGGCGCTTGCAATGGCGTTTGCCCCGTTGGAGCTCCTCAGCCCGAGTAAGCTACAAAGACATCAACAAAGACGGAATGCACTGTGCGTTCCGTCTTTTGTTTTGCCTAAATAGGAATTTTTTCAAGAATTAGGGGTTAAAAGGATTATTTTACAATTATTTCCTTTCTAGGCCTTGATTATTTCCCAGAATCTGGTATACTGGTGGTGAGGTTATGGAAAAACCGATGGAGCGATGGGAACCCTTGAGAAAGGGCATCGGCTTATTTGTCTCAAAACGGCATACCTTTGGAATGGATGCTGTGATACTCGCCCGGTTTGCCGCACCAAAACTTCAGGATGTAGCTTGTGATCTGGGGTCAGGCTGTGGGATTATCCCGTTTTTGTGGGCGTTGGGAAATGGCCCGGTTCGCATAGACGGCGTGGAAATGCAGGAGGATGGGGTGAAACTCATGACCCGGTCGGTGGACGTCAACCGATTGGGCCACAGGGTACGACCCATCTGTACGGATTTGCGCCGGTATTATCCCGGACAGATATATGACCTAGTTGCGTGCAACCCTCCCTATTTTAAGGAGGGGACGGCCAGTGCGGACGCGGGACGTACCGCCGCCCGATTTGAACATACCGCTACGCTGGACGATGTAGTTCAATGTGCTGCCAGGATCCTAAAGGACAAGGGACGGTTTTGTATGGTGCATCGGCCGGAGCGTTTATGCGACTGTATAGTGGCCATGCGGGAGGCCTCCCTGGAGCCAAAACGGATGCGTATGGTACATCAGCGGGCCGATAGGGCGCCTGTCCTTGTGTTACTGGAAGGGCGTAAAAGGTGCCGGCCGGGGATGGTCATAGAACCGCCGTTGGTATTGACCCAATCGGACGGCGGATTTAGCGAAGAGTATCGCAGGATGTATGAGGAACAGGGGGAAAGCCAATGGCAGGGACGTTGACGCTGGTGGGAACACCCATCGGGAACTTGGGGGATTTCTCCCCGAGGGCGGTGGAGGCACTGGCACAGTGTGACTTCATCGCCGCAGAGGATACAAGAGTGACCTTAAAACTGCTCAATCATTTTGGCATTCAAAAGCCCATGGTCAGTTACTTTGAACACAACCGCCGGGAACGGGGCGAATTGATCTGCGCCCGCATTTTGGAAGGGGAAAATTGTTGTTTGGTAACCGATGCAGGTATGCCGGCCATCTCCGACCCTGGGGAGGATTTGGTGGCACTGTGCGGGCAAAAGGGCATTGTAGTGACGGCGGTGCCGGGACCTACGGCTATGGCGACGGCTTTGGCACTGTCCGGTTTGCCAACCGGACGCTTTACCTTTGAAGGTTTTTTAAGCATGTCCCGCAAAAGCCGTCGGGAACATCTGCTGGCCATTCAAAAGGAGCCGCGCACTATGGTATTTTATGAGGCGCCTCATAAATTGCTGTCCACCTTACAGGATTTTTTGGATGCCCTGGGGAATCGAAAAATATCCATTGCCCGGGAGATCACCAAAATGCATGAGCAGATCCTTCATACCACCTTATCCGATGCATTGTCCTATTTTACGGAAAACGCCCCACGGGGTGAATTCGTGCTGGTGATCGAGGGGGCAAAGCCGGAGAAAGAGGAAGGCATGACGTTAGAAGAAGCTGTGGAACTTGCGCGAAAGCTGATGGAGGGAGGTATGTCCCCTACAGCGGCGGCAAAACAAGCGGCGTCTGAATCGGGATACAAAAAAAGTGCCATTTACAAAGCTGTGTTGGATGGAAAAAGCCGGGATGAAGGATCATCTTTTTGACAGATTCCAAGTACAGTTGTGTTATATTCCGCCCGCTTAAGGGCTCAACTAGGCAGATGGAACCAGATACAAAGGAGGACATTTCCCATGGCAGGAAAAAGGGGTTTATCAGGATGGATACTTGCGGCGGCAGCTGTGTCGTCGGCGGCAGCAGTTTGCCTTTTTATGGGACAAAAGGAGAAAAAACGGAAGAAATGTCGGCAAGAGAGCAGCTCTAAGCCGGAGAATCAATATTGCCACATGACGGAGGAATTGTTTGACAGCACGCCTCATGCTCAGTTGTACGAAGCGGCTACTGCCAACATCCGCGCCAATTTGGAACGGGCCGATGATAAACAACGCGCCATTGCCCAATTGACCGAGCAACAAGGGACTATTTATGTCATCTCGGTGGTGGAACGGGAGATTGCAACCGGAGGTTTGCGGGCTTTTTATTCCCACGAAAGCAGCATCTATTCCAACACGGCGCCTGTTTGCTTTGAGACGGTGGGGTTGACACAATATGCCCAGATTCTCCGTCAAGCCAATGCCCTTTACGAAAATGGGCCGGTGGGTGATGAGCTATACCACCAATTCTCCAAGCTGAACCGCCAGCTGGACGATTTGCGCGCATCGCTTTCCATTGCGGAATGGTGTGGGGATTACATCCGCGCCAACCGGGAATCCTTTTTGGACAGCGCCCATGAACTCCACAATGTCACATTTTTGCAAGATAGCTATGCCGTCCCACAACAACGGGAGGAGCCTGTACAGCAGTCGATGGTAAAATAAATGAGATAAAAAGCTATACATCAAAAAAGGCCGTCCTAGGAGGGCGGCCTTTGGCGTTTTTATGTTTTATGAAATTTAGGGGGCTAGGGCGGGTTTTGTAGCATCCTCTTCCTGAAGCGCCCGTTTGAGATCGGCGACGTACCGACGTTGCATACGTTTTAAGTAGCGGCTGAGCCGGCAGACAAGGTAAAATAACAGGCTGCCGAACTCCACTTCTTCTACAAAAGTGGCTTCGGTGCCGCCATCGGAAAGGGCACGGAAGGTGCCTGTCCACCGTCCTAACATGCGGGCGTTTTGAAGAATAAAAGTATACCGCTTTAAAGGGATCTTTTCCAAAAGGGTAAAATGAGTGCAGTAACCGCCATTGGTGATTTCCTTCCAATGATTGTCGTCATCGCAGATGACCTTGTTCAGATCTGAGCGCCAACTGGTACGGGTGTTGTCGGTCACGACGTCCCACACGGCCTGTGGTTTGGAACGCAGGCGGAAGATAGCAGTGGATGTGCAGATAAAAGCCATGGTCGACCTCCTTAACGGGAATGATAAAATATGGTTAGGCGTTCAATAAATGAGCTGCTTGCAGCGCTTTTTTCAAGGGGAAATAGAGCAAAGCAGCACCTAAAATGCAGACAATGCCGTTTAACAATGTGGCGGGCAGACTAGCTGCCGAACTAATAAGGGCTGGTACAAAGGCGCTGCCCTCCAGCATTTTATAAGCAGTGCCAAAGGCAAATTCACCAATGAGATTAAAGAGAACAGCCAGTCCGGAAGCTATTACTACGCTGAAAGTGGCAGTGCTGAGCTTGCGTGACAGGGCCGCCAGCAATACTAAAAAGCCTGCGAAGATTAGGAGTCCAACCCGAAGGGCCGGGATGAAGGCACTTTGCGCCGAAGGAGTTGACATAAAAACAAACAGAAAAATAGACAAAAGTACACTGGCGCCTGCAAAAATGAGAAGGCCGGCCACTGGTTTTGTCTTCCGTTTGGACAAAGCCCGGAAACTAGCTCCCGCAATAAGGCCAATGAAAAATTTTAATACGATGGTTTTGGGGGATGTGTACAAGTATCCGGTAGTCATGTCCGAGAGTCCCATACCGATGGACCCGGCCAGTCCGCCGCCGACTCCTCCGTACAGCAATGCGCATAAAATGACCAACAGATTGCCCACATGCAGGAACGGGTCCCCGACCGGGGCAGGGATGGGGATACGGAATATGGGCAGCAGGGCCAGATAACACAGAGCGGCAAATACTCCTATAATGGCCATATTTTTTAATTTGTCGGCAGAACGTGCCATCAAAACACCTCTTTTATTGTCGCTACAAATCTTATTATAACATAAAAATAACAAGTTTATAGACACAAATAATTACAAAAGGCAAAATCGAAAGCGGTTGTAAAACCAAATGGGTGCGTTTATAATGATAAAAAGAGATGGAGAGAGGGGGGAGAAGATGGCGGGAATTGTTCCAAAAGGGATGATTGCTCAAAGCTTTGGCAGAGCGCAAGATGCCGGTCCACTTCTCTACTTCCAGGAAAAGACACTAAAAAAAATCATGCGATGGGCCACCGAACACAGCCGTTTTTGTGTCATCCTCTACGGCGCTTATGGGCGGGAAGACGGCGTTATTATCAGCGGGGCTTGCCGTGTCAAAAAAGCCGAAAAAAAGATGGGGCATCTGGTGTTTTCCGGCAAGACTTGGAGACATATTAAACAACAGAAAAAAGATAAATATCCCAGGCTGGATTGCGTTGGACTTTGTATTGTTCAGAAGGAAAAAGGTTGTGAAATCCCGCCAGATCTTTATGCCATCGCCCAAGGGCATTTTAGCGAGGCATGGCAGACCGTTTTAGTTGTGGATTCAAGCAGCTGGCAATGCCGTTTTTACCAGTGGAAGGGGACCGAGCTGAAGCCTGCCCCGGGCTATTATTTGGTTAAGAAACAGGAGGAAGAGATGCCTCCTTCTGACGCTGTACAAACGCCCGGCCGGGTCTCTTTGGAAAAGGATCAAGGCTCTCTTTCCCCGGAGACAAATGGAGAAGGGAACACTTCTTCTCCGGAAATGTCGCCATCCTGTCGGCTTGACCAACGGTTGTCCCCGTCGATCCCAAAAGAATTGGTGGATGAAGTCCGCTCTTACGGAAAAAGGGTTCGAGTTCTTACAGCGCTGGTGGCCATCATGTTTGTGACTATATTGGGTACAGGGGCCTTTTTGGGCATCCGGCAGTCCACCATGGCCCAGCCGGTTTGGGCACAGCAAGCCGATCTGGAAAACCGGATCGCCTATTTGGAGGACAAGACCCAACAGGATGATACGGTGGACGATCAAATCGACCGGTTAAAACAACAGCTATCCGATCTCGAGGGAAAGACCGGGCAACAAGAACAGCTGATTCGTGAGCTTTCCGATCAGGTAGAGATGTTGGAGAGGCAGCTGATGGAGTCGTCTAGCACGGCACAATCTGCGCTTCCGGACCATCACGTTGTCCAGCCGGGAGAGACGTTGACCTCTATCTCTATCCAGTATTTTGGAACGCCTGACAAGGCAAATTATCTCGCTGCCATCAACGGCATCCGGGATCCCAATGTAGTGAGGGCCGGAGCAGTACTGCGCCTTTCAGAATAATCAAAAAAACGTTCTGTTTGTGTGGATCAGTCCCAGAAACAGATGTTTTTGCGGTTATGCTTTTGGGAAAGGGGGCAAAATCCCCAAACAATAGGACAGGAGGAATTTTAAATGTCTGAAAAACAAAAGCGATTTGAAATATCCTATTCCCAAGGGTTCAATTTTTCTGTCTTAGTGGACCGGCAGACTGGGGTCAATTATTTGATGGCCAGTACGGGGATCACCCCGTTGCTGGATGCGGACGGAAAACCCATCGTCACCTTAGTGGAGGACAAGTAAATTAAAGACCTTATTGGGCCTACAGGACGGTTGTCTCCTAAGAGACAACCGTTTTTTATATTGAAAGTGGCTGTCATCCCTTGTATTTTTCCACAAAGGTGTGGATAGTCACTAAAAAGTCCTTTTCATAAAAGAGAGGGGATGCTATACTGAACCTAGATATTCTCTTTGAAATGGATAGGGGAAAAGGAGGGGTTTATTTATGAAAAATCAAAACGCGAAATCCATTGTAAAACAGTATTTTCTCATCACAATCAGCACCCTAATTTTAGCGGTCGGGACCTACTTCTTTAAATTTCCCAATAACTTTACCTTTGGTGGCGTTACCGGTTTATCAGTGGTGATCGGCAGAGTGCTTCCCATCCTCAGCCCCAGTACAGCCAATTTTATTCTCAATGTATTGTTGCTCGTGGTGGGTTTTATTTTCTTGGGGAAAAATTTTGGTATTATGACGGTCTATGCCAGTATGCTGCTTTCCTTTTCCCTTTCCGCATTGGAAGTGCTGTGTCCCATGGACAAGCCCTTGACCGATGACCCTATGCTGGAATTGGTATTCGCCGTTTTGCTGCCGGCCTTTGGTTCAGCCCTCCTCTTTAACATCGGAGCCTCCAGCGGCGGCACTGACATTGTGGCGATGATCCTCAAAAAGTATACCAGTGTGGATATCGGCCGTGCCCTGCTGCTCAGTGACCTGCTCATCACACTGTCGGCCTTTTTGCTGTTTGACATCAAGACTGTTCTGTTCTCTCTGCTGGGTTTGTTCGCCAAATCGCTGGTGGTGGACAGCGTCATTGAAAACATCAACATGTGTAAGTACTTTAATGTAGTGTGTTCCAATCCCGAACCTATTTGCGGATATATTGTGGAAAAGCTTCGCCGCAGCGCTACCATCTGCGAGGCAAAAGGCGCCTTTTCTCACGATCAGAAGTACATCGTTTTTACCGCGATGAAACGGTATCAGGCTGTTCAGCTGCGTCAGTTTATCAAGCATGTGGAACCAGGGGCCTTCATCCTCATCTCCAACACCAGCGAAATCATCGGCAAAGGTTTTAACAACGGCGGTTGATCTCAAACCTTTGTTTTAAAAATTCCTTTGTGTAGCCGGCAAGCATATGCGCTTGCCGGTTTTCTTGCGCCTTGATCTACAATGATAGATAAAATGGTGACGTCTATTTGACAAGAAATACTTGAAACTTCTGAATATCGGTATTATAATATCGATATTCAATAAATAAAAGGGGGAGGGTTCTATGGAAAACATTTATTCCACTTTGATCCTTCTATTGGCGGCATTGTTTTTTCTTGTGATGCCTTTGGTTTTTACCGTGTTTAATATTCTCAACCTGTTTTTGAAAAAGCCTATCCATGCGACTGGATTTGAAATCGCCACCTTACTATGCGGCCCTCTCATGACGGGGCTTTTATATGGACTTTTAGACTTTAAAGACTACGACAGTCCTATCAATCTGTGGGGAGGGACCCAGGTCCATGCCCCGGTGGACTCCCAGTATCTGTGGACGGTGATACTGTTGGGAGGGATTGGGTTGATTGGATACATACTGGTGCGGTTTTACCATTCTAAGCTGCCTCCTTTGGCGTTTGTACTGGGCATGGCGATGATGATGGTGGGATGCATCGAATGTATTTTATGGATTATCCAGCTTGGCAAGGGATTGGCTGTGGGTATAGGCGACGATTTGTTTTGGATCTTATACCTGTGCCTATTTCCAATCAATTTTATACTATGCTGCCTATCGGCCAGCCTTCGGGCCATTCAGGCCTATCCGGTATGGCCGGTAAAACAGTACAAAAATCCCTTTGTATCCAAATGCGCCGCACTACTGAGTCAGAGCAAGCACTGGCCTTGGCTGGGCATCCTTGTGGC
This sequence comes from uncultured Clostridia bacterium, assembly GCA_904397895.1. Taxonomy (GTDB): domain Bacteria; phylum Bacillota; class Clostridia; order Oscillospirales; family Acutalibacteraceae; genus Solibaculum. Next base: position 44,365 of record CAJFOZ010000069.1, on the reverse strand, counting down.
AGTACCGGTCCTATTGCTGGTAGTCCTGATTATCACATTGTTTGGCCAGGCGCCTGACGCCGTTATCCGGGCCTTTACAGAGACCAGCGACTGGACCCTTTCCCAAAAGATCTCTCCACCGCCGGTGCAGATCGACACGCACTATCTATGTACCGTCTCCTTGCAGGGACATCGGAAATTGGTGCGCCCTACCCGGTACGGTATCCGCAGGGGGGAACGAATTGTAGTCAATCGGCAGCTGTGTGTAGCCAATGCCTTTGAACAGCTCGTCCAGGAACGAACTCCCCATTTGCATCGTTTGATCCGGTATGTGTACGATACCTATGGCTATCCCATCTCACGCCACATTAAAACAGCTTTGGCTGCTGATATGGTCTATTTAATTATGAAACCTCTAGAATGGTTGTTTTTAGTGGCGCTCTACCTTTTCGATCCCAAACCGGAGGATCGCATTGCTCTCCAGTACCTGCCGCCGCAGGAGGTAAAGCGTTTGAAACAAGAGACGGAAGCAAATGTATGTATATATGATGCGGATAGGAGCATATAATTGCATAAATTCAATGTATAATTATCCGGATAAAAAAACGGATAAACTGCAAAAACACAGGGGAAAACTGTTTTTTTAAAAAAATACTTGCATTTTTTAAAATGCATGATATAATAAAAATACATTCATTGATGACGCTGGATAAAGTCATCGATGCAATTCCATAAGGAGGATTTAGAAGGAGCTCCTCGTTATGGGCATCCAAGCCCTCCAATACAAAGAAGGGCCATGAAAGGAAAGGGCGATTGAAATGAAAAAGGCATCTAAGATCATCACCGCATTAGCCGCCACAGTCGTTATGACCCTGGGCAGCGCAATCGGCGCTTCGGCTTGCACAGGCATTTACTTTGGTTCGGAACTGACTCAGAATGGTTCCACCTTCATGGGCCGATCGGAGGATATCGGCAATCAGTATAACAAAATCTTTGAGGTTCATCCCGCTGCGGATCATGAAGAAGGCGAAATGTACACAGATACATATGGTTTCTCCATGCCTTATCCCGACCACACTTACCGCTATACTGTGGTAAAAGATTCTCCCAAATATAACGAAACCGTGATGGACGAAAACGGTAATCCTATCGGTGAAGCTTATGCTTCGGCAGGCAGTAATGAGAAAGGCGTTTCTGTGACGGCAACTGTCTCCACTTCTTATAACGCCGCTGCGAAAGCTGCTGATCCTCTCAATAGGAAGAGTGGCATCTGTGAAGTCTCCCTGCCGTCGGTGATCCTCTCCCAGGCTACCAGCGCACGGCACGGCGTTGAGCTGCTGGCCGATATCATCGACCAGTATGGTTCGGGCGAATGCAATTCCATTACCATCAGCGATTCCAAGGAAACTTGGATTTTTGATACCCTCTCCGGTTACCAGTATGTGGCTGTCAAGATGCCCGATGACAAGGCTTCGGTCAACCCCAATATGATGGTGATCGACAGTGTGGACGTCAATGATACTGAAAATGTTGTGGCTTCTGAGAATTTGGTTAGCCTGCCGGAAGAGAACGGATTCCTGGTCACCGATGAAAACGGCAACATCGACATTGCCGAGACCTATGGTTCTTATGACTATGGATCGGGCCAATATGTGCGGTATTGGCAGGGCGTCCATTACCTTAACCCCGATCTGGCCAGTAAGGTCAATGTGGATTATACCTATGACCAAGAGGGCAACCGGATTGCTCCCGAAGGCCCCTTCGATTTCCTGATCGACACCAATAAGAAATTCTCCACTCTGGAAATTCTCCAGATGTTGGGCTATCGTGGCGAAGGTACTAAATATGATTCCAATACCACTGGCTGTTATGCCATTGGCAATCCCAATCAGGCCGAATGCCATGTGTTCGAGATTCGCGAAAATATGCCGGAAGCTCTCTCCCAGTTGGAATGGCTGGCTCTGGCCCGGGCAGAATACTCCGTCTACCTACCTTATTATGGCAGCCTCCTGACTGATACTGACGAAATTTTTGCCCCTGAAGATACTAAATACAATCCGGATTCGTTCTTCTGGGTTATGGACTCTCTCTACTCCGCCTGTACTAAAAACCGTGAGTTGTACGGTACCAATGTCAAGAAATTCTGGGAAGGCTATCAGGAAAAACTTATCGAACAGCAGGCCGCTGTGGATGAGGACATGATTAAAGTCTATGAATATGATCCCAAGCTGGCCGAGGAAAAGGCCACTGAGCTTGGCAAGGCTGTCTCTAAGGAAGCCTATGGCTACGCCAAAGAGATCCTCGCTGAATTGGAAGCCTTCATTGCATCTGGCGCCGAGGGTGAATTTATGCCCACTGCTCTAGCCGAGGGCAAAGGTCCTACCTACTCCTTCGACATGGTAGGCGGTACCGGATTGCCGGAAACAACCGATCCTTCTCAGCCGGAATCCTCCGCTCCCGAGACTTCGGATCCGGAATCTTCGACTCCTGAGTCCTCTAATCCGGAATCTTCTTCTAGCCCTGCTTCCAGCTCCTCCAGCAGTTCTTCCATCAAGAACCCGTCCACTGGTGAATCCACTCCTCTCTTCGCCATCCTGGGCCTGGCGACGGTAGCTGGCGCTGCTATGATCATCATGAAGAAAAAAGAACAAAAATAAGTTTCCTAGCATAATGCCATAAAAGTCAAATCCCTCACGCAGAATCGGGACTCAGCCAAATAATCGGTTGGGTCCCGATTTCTTCGTAAAAGATTGGCATCAAAAAGGGGAAACGAGCGGTTTTGTTTGACATTTCGGGCCATTTATGGTATACTGCTTAAGCCGCATATTCCGGGCTGGAAAAGTGGGACGTGTCCCCGCCTGAGGAAATAGCGAGTCTGAAGAAAAAGGCAGGTGCCTGCAAAATTATGTACGCAGTGATTGAAACCGGCGGTAAGCAGTACAAAGTCGCAGTGGGCGATGAGCTTTACATTGAAAAGCTGGATGCGGCCGCTGACGCTGAAGTGAAGTTTGACAAAGTCGTGGCAGTTGGTGCAGACGATGGCCTCAAGGCCGGCGCTCCTTATGTGGATGGCGCTACCGTTTCAGCTAAAGTCGTGAAAAACGGCAAAGCAAAGAAGATTATTGTTTTCACCTACAAGCCCAAGAAAAACAGCAAACGTAAGATGGGTCATCGTCAGCCCTATACAAAGGTAAAGATTGAGGCCATCAACGCCTAAGCGATGACAAAGATCCGCTTTGTTTTAAAAGCCGGTCGTCCGGTTTCCTTTCTCATGGAAGGGCATGCCGGCGCTGGTTCCCAAGGCAGCGACATTGTGTGCGCTGCGCTTTCTTCCGCCGCTTATATGGCGGCCAACACCATCACCGATGTGATGGGCGTCCGGGCGGAGGCTGCCGTATCGGATGCCCGGTTTTCGCTGGTTCTCCCGGCCGATGCGCCTAAGGAGGCCATCCAGGTGATGGAAGGCCTTCAATTGCATCTTGAGCAGCTGGAAGGCCAATATCCTACTTCAATCCAATTTGAGAATACGGAGGTGTAAAGCTATGTTAAAGGTAAACATCCAGCTTTTCGCACATAAAAAAGGAATGGGTTCCACCAAGAACGGCCGCGATTCCGAATCCAAACGTCTTGGTGTGAAACGTGCCGACGGCCAGTTCGTTTTGGCCGGCAATATTTTGGTGCGTCAGCGCGGTACCCACATCCACCCCGGTGAAAATGTGGGCCGTGGTTCCGATGATACCCTGTTCGCTCTGATCGACGGCAAAGTCCGTTTTGAGCGCGTGGGTCGTGACCGCAAGCGTGTCAGCATCTACGCTGTCGAGCAATAAGCGCGGGCAGTTTGGTGCGGTTTTACAAGAGAATCAATTTGAAATCCCGGGCTCTGATGCCCGGGATTTTTTGTAAACTAAGGTTTTTAACCAAATCTTTAGGAAATGAGAGATCTGTTTTTTCCTATTTAGACGGGTTTCGCTGAAAAGGCCATCGGCTTTACAGTGAAATAACCGTGCGTTTGCCGTCGCTCGGTAGAACAAAATCGATGCGGTAGGCGGATAAGGGAAAAATGAGGCGCACGATTCAATAGATTAGCCCGGCGATTCCGTTGGGCGGAAAGAGGTGAACACTATGCCACATTTTATCGACCATGCCACCATTTTTGTCAAGGCGGGGGATGGAGGAAATGGGAGCGTCTCCTTCCATCGGGAAAAATACGTGGCGGCCGGTGGTCCCGACGGCGGTGACGGCGGCCGTGGCGGCGACGTCATTTTTGAAGTCAGCGACCATCTGACCACCCTCTCCGACTTCCGTTATAAACGCAAGTATAAGGCGGAAAATGGTCAGGATGGCCGTGGCTCCCGCAGTTTTGGACGCAGCGGCAAGAATATTGTGGTCAAGGTGCCGCGTGGTACGGTGGTTAAGGATGCGGCTACCGGACGTATTTTAGCCGACCTGTCCGGGGACGAGCCTTTTGTAGCGGCAAAAGGCGGCCGTGGCGGATGGGGAAATTCCCACTTCGCCACTTCTACCCGCCAGGTTCCCCGTTTTGCCAAACCTGGTACGCCAGGGGAGGAGCGGGAACTCACATTGGAACTTAAGCTGTTGGCCGATGTGGGGCTGGTGGGATTCCCCAATGTGGGAAAATCCACCTTGATATCGGTGGTCAGCGAAGCAAAGCCAAACATTGCCGATTACCATTTTACCACCCTGGTTCCTAACTTGGGCGTGGTGCGTTTAGGGGAAGGCACTTCCTTTGTTATGGCCGACATCCCCGGCATCATTGAAGGGGCCAGCCAAGGCGTGGGCCTGGGATATGAATTCCTCCGCCATGTGGAGCGTTGCAGGCTTTTGGTGCATGTGGTGGACGTGGCCGGCAGTGAAGGACGGGATCCCATCCAGGATTTTGAGACCATCAACGGGGAACTGCAAAAGTACAATCCCGAGCTGATGGAACGCCCCATGGTTGTGGCGGGAAACAAGTGCGATTTGGCCGATGAACAGCAGCTTCAAAAGGTGGAACGGTATTTTAAAGACAAAGGATATGCCTATTTTCCCATGATGGCGGCCATTCACTACGGCGTGGATGACCTTATCAAGTATATCGCCCAGGAGCTCTCCCAATTGCCCCCCATCCGCATCTATGAGGCGGAGCCTGTGCCGCTGGAAGAACTGGCGGAATCGGCCTCCAAGGATCGTGATTTTACCGTCCGCAAGCAGGGCGACGTCTATTTTGTGGAGGGGAAATGGCTGCTTAAAATCATGCAGTCGGTCAATTTTGACGATTATGAATCCCTCCAGTATTTCCAGAGGGTGCTCATCAATAGTGGCGTTATTGACGCACTGCGTCAGGCCGGCGTCCAGGAAGGGGACACGGTATGTGTCTACGATCTGGAATTTGATTTTGTCAACTGAGGCGGTGGGGTATGGATCGCTTTTTTGACAAACAGGTGGATTTGCGCACCTTTAGCCCTCTTACCTTAGCTTATATCGGCGATGGTGTATATGAACTGATGATGCGGGAATATTTACTACAGAAGGGGAATTGTCCCTCCGGCAAACTCCATGCCCTGACGGTGGCCCATGTGCGGGCCGAAGCCCAGGCCGAAGCCGCTCAACACCTTATGCATCTCCTCACGGAGGAGGAGATGGATGTGCTGAAACGGGGGCGCAACGCTCATTTCAGCCGCAAAATCCCTCAAAAGGCTTCGGTAGGCCAATACCATCTGGCTACCGGCTTGGAGGCCTTGTTTGGATGGCTCTATCTCAAAGGGGAGAGACGCAGGTTAACGGAGTTGTTTGGTGCGATTGTTTCCACATTTGATCAGCCATAGATTTGGTTGGGAGGCGATTTTTCTTGAGCATTGTGAAAAAATCACGGATGCGCGAATTATCCATTGATTTTTTGGCTTATCTCATAGGAAGCGGGTTGGATGCGATTGCAGTCAATACCTTTTCGGCTCCCAACAACATTGCGCCTGGCGGCGTCACAGGCCTCTCCATTATCGTCAATTATGCTACGCAGGCTCCGATCGGTACGGTGATATTCCTTTTAAACATCCCTCTTTTCCTTTTGGGTCTTTACTTTATCGGTTGGAAATTCATCGCCAAGACGGTGCTGGCAACCTTTATGATGTCTGCTGTCATTGACGTCACAGCTCCCTTTATCCCGGTCTATCAGGGGGATACCATCCTGGCAGCCCTTTTCGGCGGCGTAGTAGATGGCTTGGGACTTGGGTTGGTTTTGCTGCGCGGAGCTACCACGGGAGGAAGCGATTTAGCAGCCCGGTTATTGGTTCTAAAATTCCCTCATCTGTCGTTAGGTAGGCTGATGCTCTCTGTGGACGCTGTTGTAATTCTGGTGGCAGCCTTGGTATTTCAAAATATGGAAAGCGTTTTGTATGCGGTTATTATGCTGTTTGTCTCCAGCCGTGTGGCCGACGGCCTTCTATATGGCGCCGACAGAGGCAAGATGATTCTAGTGGTTTCCCGCAAGAGCAGAGAAATCGCCAAAGGAATATTGGACCAACTGGAGCGCGGTGCTACGCTATTACAAGGAAAAGGTGCTTATACGGGGGAAGGCCAAGAGGTACTTTTGTGCGCTGTGAGACGGCATGAAGCCGCCAAACTCCATAATATTGTCCGGTCAGTAGATCCCGACGCCTTCTGGATCGTCACCGAAGCCGGCGAGATTATGGGCGAAGGTTTTAAGCAGCTTAAGGCACCGGACAGAAAGAAAAGGAGAAATAAGACATGAAATCATATCGAAAAGAATTGACCTTTACCATCCCCACTCGTCGGGCTTTTGTCAATATCACCCGTCAAGTGGAACAGTGCCTCCAGGAGAGCGGTATCCGGGAAGGACTGCTTTTGTGCAACGCCATGCACATCACGGCCAGCGTCTTTATCAACGACGACGAAAGCGGCCTTCATGCCGATTTTGAAAACTTCTTAGAAAAATTGGCGCCGGAAAAACCCTACTCCCAGTATCGTCACAACGGGTACGAAGACAACGGCGATGCCCACATCAAACGCACCATTATGGGACGCGAAGTGGTTGTGGCCGTTACGGACGGCCGGTTGGATTTTGGCCCTTGGGAGCAAATTTTCTACGGCGAATTCGACGGCAAACGTCCGAAACGGGTACTTATCAAGATCATCGGGGAATAAATTAAGATCGGCAAAGCACAAAAAATAGGTTGATGGAAAAGTTCCCATCAACCTATTTTTTTCTTTTTTATTCTACAAATTGTAAAGGAATAAAGAAAATATAAAAGTACCAAAAGTATAAAAAATGTATATATTACATATAGTTCTATAAATGCCCCTATATTGACGAGATAAAGCAGCATGGAATATACATTTTGTATATTCAACAAAAAACAAACTGAACCAACATCATATAAAGAAAAGTGCCGCCGAAAATACTGATGAGGTTATTGTGCTTCCAAAGATGGAGCAGTACCACCGTCACGATGGCGATGAGTTCGGGGATGCCATAGGGGTATGCGAGAGGGGTGACGTTACGGAAACAGTATACCACCAACATGGCGATAATGGCGGCCGGCAGATAAACGCCCAAATACAATACCTTGCGGGAGGGCTTTTGCTTGCCTCCAAAAATAAGGAAGGGGCACAGGCGCATGAGAAAAGTAAGCCCTGCCATAATGGCGATGGAAATCAGCGACTGGGAAAGGGTCATGGTCATATCTCAGATACTCCTTCCACCTTTTTCTGAAATGCCAGGAGAAGGATCACAATGGCCGCCATAGCGGGAATCAGCATGTTGTCAGCCCCGAATAACAACAAGGAGATCAAAGTGCATCCCAGGCCAAACAGGGCGGGAAGATGGGTTTTGCTCTGTTGCCACTGATCCACAAAAGTGACGATAAACAAGGCGGTCATGGCGAAATCCACACCTTTGTAATTAAACTTGAGAAGTTCGCCAGTGGCATTTCCCAGAGTCCCCCCGATGATCCAATAGCAGTGGTTTAACAGGGCCAGCTGAAAATAAAAGGTTTTGTGGTCTACATCGCCTGGAACCACTACATGGTTGAGCAGGGCATAGGTTTCATCGGTAAGGGCGAAGATCATATACCATTTGCGCCAGCCCATATCTTTAAACTTGTCGATCATGGAGATGCCGTACAGAATATGGCGGGAATTGACGATGATGGTAAACAAGGCGATGGTCAAAAAAGAAGCGCCCGCCCCCATAAGATCCACTGCTAAAAATTGCAGGGAACCGGAGTATACGGCAGCGCTGGTGAGGGCGGCAAAACCGGGGTTGTATCCGATTTGATTGTACATGAGGCCAAAGGCAAAACCAGCGGCCAGATAACCAGTCAGCACCGGTAAGGTCGCCTGGATGGCGTAGGCAAGGGATTTGTGCTTTCTCATGGGGATCCACCTCAAAGTTAAAAAAATGAAAAAACTGCAAAAATAGTATACCATAATCCGACATGAACCGCAAAAAGTTCCTTTTATTTCGCAGCCTTTGGCTGCACAAAACAAAATATGAGGAAGCAGAGAAGAATCCTCCTCCCTGCTTCCTCATTTCGGCATATTTTCCTATTTGATTGAGACCTTAAAAGGGATCCTCGTATGAGAGATCCCCGTATAAACTATCGGATCTCTTGCTCCAAATGGTTAAAGTCATCCGTATCAAAAAACTCGGCAAGTGTGATATCCAATCCATCACATATCATTTTGATGGTTAATAATTTGGGATTTTGGCTTTTCCCATACAGTATATTTTTGACCGATGAAGGTGGTAAAGCACTGATATTTGCTAACTTGTTGATTGATATATTCCGTTCGCCGCAAAGCTGCAAAATGCGATTCCTGACAGCCGATATTGTATTCATATCCTATACTCCTCATTTTTATGGTAATAGGATATAAAAAATAGTTGCTAATTATAGGCTATGTATGCTACTATTGGTCTATACATAGACTATAAGAATGTTTTATCATGAAAGCAGCAGTAATCGGCTCAAGAAATTTATATGTAGATGATTTGGAAAAGTATGTACCGGACGATGTAACAGAAATCGTTTCAGGTGGTGCCAAAGGGATTGATACTTGCGCTAAAAAGTATGCACTGACACATCATATCAAACTGACAGAATTTTTGCCGGAATACAATAAGTATAGTAGAGGAGCGCCTTTAAAACGAAATTTGCAAATTATTGAATATGTAGATATGGTAATAGCATTTTGGGATGGAAAATCAAAAGGGACAAAATATGTGATTGACAACTGTAAAAAGAAAAATATAAAAATAATAGTATATAGAGTTAGTAGCGTTAGTTCACTGTGAAAAACGATAGTACCATATGATTTTACCGCTGGACAAAAAATTCCCCATACCAACATAGCCACATTTGGTATGGGGAATTTTTTATAGGGAATACCTAAAAAACGATGTTTATGCGCTCAATTGATTATTGATTGGAGCATTCTTCCGAATACATCCGGGCCGGACGGCGCTTATGCTCAGTACGGGCATGGGCTGCCTTGATCTTAGCCACGGCATTGGGATCCCCTGTTCCGTGGAGGATTAGCTCATCAATCTGTGCATATGTGACGCCCATTTCCGCTTCGTCGGTCTGCCCCTCGAACAATCCGGCCGAAGGGGCTTTGGTGATGATGTTGCTGGGGGCGTTTAAGAAACGCAAGAATTCATAGATCTCTGTGACGGTCAGATCGGAAATGGGATTAAAGTCATAGGCTCCGTCGCCCCATTTGGTAAAATATCCCATGTAAGCCTCGCTGCGGTTGCCGGTACCGGCTACCAGACAGCCTCGGCTTTGGGCAATGGTATACAGCGTCGTCATGCGCAAGCGGGGAGCGATGTTGGCGCTTGCCTGGTCTGAAATGGCCGATACCCCTTGGATGGCTGTGGTAACGGCTGCTTTGGCTTCACTTAAATCCACCTGGACGGTTTCAATGCCGAACTGGCGGGCCAGATCCATACCGTCGTCCCGGTCCTCCCCGAAGTTGCGTTTGGACTGGCAGGGCATGATGACTCCCAACACATTGTCGCAGGCCTTTTTGCACAAAATGCCTACCAAAGCGCTGTCTTTCCCGCCGCTGTTGCCAAACACGATGCCTTTGGCGCCCGACTCCTTTAATAATCCCTGGATGAAAGCTACTCGTTTTTCCAATTCTTTTGCATAATCTCTCATAGGAATCCCTCCATAGAGTTTAATCTGCCTTTGTTTTTCTTTAGTATACACCAATCGTTCCACTTGGAAAAGACATGGATTCCTCTTTTGCAGAAAAGTTTTAAAAAGGCAGCTGGGAGAAACAAAAGAGAAGGGGGCAAGTACATTGCAAAAAGTCAAAAAAACGTGTATCATAAAAAACAACCATTAAAAAAATATAGGGATAAATCCTCTTGTTTTATGGGAAGAGGGTTGTTTTTTCTATCATCCTAAGGGGGCCTTACCATGTCGATTGCGCAGCTGTTTGCAACAAAATCCACTGTCTTTTCCTTTGAAGTTTTCCCGCCAAAACGGACCAGTCCCATTGAGACCATCTACCATACTTTGGATGAGCTTCAAGAATTGCACCCCGATTTTATCAGCGTCACCTATGGGGCGGGAGGTAATTTGGCCGACAACTCCACTTGTGAAATTGCATCTATCATCAAGAACCAGTACCATATTGAACCTTTGGCCCATCTGACCTGTGTCAACAGCACCAAAGAGGAGATCCTGGAGGTGTTGGGACGGCTGAGACAAAACGGCATTGAGAACATTTTAGCCCTGCGGGGAGACATTTCCCCCGATCGGCCCCCCAAAACCGATTTTGCCCACGCCAGCGATTTGATATCGTTTGTCAAGGAGCAGGGAGGGTTCCATATATCCGGGGCCTGTTATCCGGAGGGGCACACCGAGTGCGATAGTTTAGTCGAGGACGTGCTCAACCTGCGCAAAAAGGTGGATGCCGGCGCAGAACATCTGGTCAGCCAGCTGTTTTTTGACAACGATTCCTTTTACCGTTTTGTGGAGCGGGCGCGTATTGCCGGCATCCAAGTCCCGATTGAAGCGGGTATTATGCCGGTCGTCAATAAAAAACAGATCGAACGGATGGTTTCCCTCTGTGGCGCAAGCCTCCCTCCCAAGTTTACCAAGGTTATGAGCCGGTATGAACACAATCCCGAAGCGTTGCGGGATGCCGGTATCGCTTATGCCATTGACCAGATCGTGGATTTGGTTTCCAACAACGTCCAGGGTATTCATCTTTACACCATGAACAACCCTTATGTAGCCCGTCGCATTTCGGAGAGCGTCTCTTCCCTTTTGCGCGCATAATGGAAATCTAACAAAGGGGTGGGCTCATGAACTGGGACTCCATTGATCGAAGAGAAATTCTGAGGTATTTGGGATACGGTCAAAAAGAGGCCGATGCAGCTACATTAGAGAGTGTGGAACAGTGCCTGAAAGAGCTGGAGAAGGCTGTACGCCCGGCTAGCCGTTGGGCTGTGTTTGACATAGTACACGGGCCGGACAAAGTGGGATTGCCCCAGTGCGATATGGAGCTGCCGGGACAAAGCATTGCCTCCCATTTAGAAGGATGCAGTAAGGCGGTGCTGTTGGCCGCTACTTTGTCCGCCCAGGCCGATCGCCTGATCCGTTGTACGCAGGCCTGTGACATGGCTAAAGGGCTTATCATGGACTGCTGCGCCACCGCCGCCATCGAAGCGGTATGCGATGAGACAGAGGAGGACATCCGAAACCATTTTCCCGGCCAATATTTTACCTTTCGGTTTAGCCCAGGGTATGGGGACTTGCCCATTACACTGCAAAAAAAGTTTTTAGCAGTGCTGGATGCACCACGCAAAATCGGATTGTGTGCTACGGATACCAGCCTTTTGACGCCTCGTAAATCGGTGACGGCGGTGATCGGCATCAGCAATTATCCTATCGCGCCCCAGAAACGGGGATGCGGTACTTGTAATTTGAGGGAAACCTGCCAATTTCGGAAAAGAGGTGCTCATTGTGGAGTTTAAAACATTATTGGAGCGGGATTTTATTTTATTGGACGGCGCTATGGGCACTATGTTACAACAAAAAGGGATGCAGCCTGGTTCGATCCCGGAGCTTCTCAACCTGCAAAAGCCCCAGTGGATCGAGGAGATCCATACGTCCTACTTGCAAAGTGGGGCCCACGTTGTGTATGCTAACACGTTTGGCGCCAACCGCTATAAACTGGAAGGAACAGGATATTCTGTCAAAGAGGTGATAGAGGCCGGCGTGTCCATTGCCAAGCGGGCGGCGCAGAAATTCCAGGGACTGGCGGCCTTGGATCTGGGACCTATCGGACAGTTGTTGGAACCTACCGGCAGCTTATCCTTTGACGAGGCATACGACATCTTCCGGGAACAGGTCGTGGCTGGACGGGATGCCGGTGCAGACCTTATTGTGATTGAAACCATCACCGATTTGAGCGAGGCCAGGGCAGCTGTGCTGGCTGCCAAAGAAAACAGCCATCTACCGGTGCTGTGCACCATGACCTTTGAACGGAATTTACGCACCTTTACCGGATGCTGTCCTTCCTCCATGGCGTTGTGCCTCCAGGGGCTTGGGGTGGACGCATTGGGAATCAATTGTTCCCTAGGTCCCGATGAAATCGTGCCGCTTGTGGAGGAGCTATTCCAGTGGACGACCCTTCCTATTATTGCAAAACCAAACGCCGGCCTTCCCGATCCGGGGAGCAGCCACTACGACATTTCCCCTGATCAATTTGCCGCCAGCATGGCAAAATTGGGGGAGATGGGGGTTAAAATCCTGGGAGGATGCTGCGGCACAACACCCCAATACATCCGTCAAATCAAGGAATGCTTGGCTTCGGTGCAACCTCATCGCCCCATGGCACGCATTCCGGCGGCGGTTTGCAGTGCCAGCCGTACGGTGCCCATCGACCGGGCGCGTATCATTGGGGAACGCATCAATCCCACCGGCAAGAAACTCTTCAAGGAGGCACTGCGGCGGCAGGACGTGGATTATATCTTAACCCAGGCCCTCCAACAGGTGGGGGCCGGAGCGGATATCCTGGACGTCAATGTGGGCCTTCCGGACATCGACGAACGGCAGATGATGGTACGTGCTGTCAAAGCATTGCAGGGCGTGGTGGACGCCCCTTTGCAAATCGATTCCACCAAGGCCGATGTCTTGGAAGCGGCGTTGCGGGTATACAACGGTAAGGCCATTGTCAATTCGGTCAATGGAGAGGAGAAATCTCTGGATACCATTTTGCCGCTGGTGAAAAAGTATGGCGCCGCCGTGGTGGGGTTGACGTTGGATGAAAACGGCATTCCTAAAACGGCGAGACAACGGCTGAACATCGCCAAAAAGATTTTGGACCGGGCGCTATCCCTTGGGATCCGCCGGGAGGATGTGTACATCGATTGCCTCACTCTCACCGCCTCGGCCGAACAAGCGGCCGTCCAGGAAACGTTGCAGGCGCTGCGCCTTGTCAAACAAGAGCTGGGGCTCAAGACGGTGTTGGGGGTATCCAATATCTCCTTCGGCCTCCCAAACCGCGGCCTTGTCAATTCCACCTTCCTGGCAATGGCTCTCATGAGCGGGCTGGATCTCCCCATCCTGAACCCAAATGTAGAGGCGATGACGGGGGCTGTACGGGCCTACCATGTGCTCATGAACGTCGACAAGGATTCCAAAGAGTTTATCGAAGCCTACGGTTCTATGGAGGCGTCCAAACCAGCAGCGCCTGCCGCCAGCACCATGGATTTGATCTATGCGGTAAAAAACGGCCTCAAAACAGAAGCGGCATCCGTCACACAGGATATGCTGCGGGAAACCGATGCCATGGATGTGGTCAATGGGTACCTGATCCCGGCCCTGGATGAAACAGGCGCTGATTTTGAAAAGGGCACGATCTTTTTGCCTCAGCTGATCCAGTCGGCTGGGGCGGCCCAGGCTGCTTTTGAGGTCATCAAAAATCATCTGGCCTCCTCAGGCGGCACTTCTGTGGACAAGGGGACTATTGTATTAGCCACCGTCAAGGGGGATATCCACGACATTGGCAAAAATATCGTCAAGGTATTGCTGGAGAACTACGGATATACCGTCATTGACCTGGGGCGGGATGTGGAGTGCCAGGCGGTGGTGGATGCGGCGATCCAGTATCAAGCTCCCCTGGTGGGGCTCAGCGCCCTGATGACCACCACCCTCCAGAGCATGGAGGATACCATCGCCTTACTGCACAGCCAAAACGTCCCGTGCAAAATCATGGTGGGCGGTGCAGTGCTCACCCCCGACTATGCCCAGAAGATTGGCGCCGACTTCTATGCCAAAGATGCAAAGCAGTCGGTGGACATTGCAAAGACAGTTTTAGGGTAAATCGTGTTTTTTGGCAAGTTTTTTACAGGGGCTGCATACAATAAACAATAGCCGCTGGCTTATGCTAGCGTACACCAAAGACGTAAAAAATGCCTGTAACACAAGCTCCGGGCCCGATATACGTCATGCTGCCTTTGGGGAAAGAAGTCTCCCATTTGCAGACGTCCGTTTTGCTGGGATAGTACAAAAGCCATAAAAAAGAATCGTCTATGAAACCAAGGATGTCATTCCCCGTCTATCAACACTTTTGTGTGGGGAATTCCCCTTCTTTTGTCCCAAAGGGATGAAATGACGGCGTTGGTTGACGAGGGGGATTGCATTGTGTATAATGTCCTTCGTCACTGCGCCATTCATTTTGAAAAGAGGGGAATGCTTATGAGAAGATTGATTGCGGCCTTTTTGGCAATTTGTCTTGTTTTGCTGCTGCCGTCTTGCAGTGGAGCCGCGCTGCCGGAGGAAAATGATAGAGGGTCTTCCCAGGAAGTAATGTCCTCCACTCCCTCCTCCCAAATGTCGACCACCTCCCGGACGGTTGGCCAAGAAGCCTCGTCTGGCATGGGAGGAAGCTCGTCGGTATCCAGCCAGGGGCAGAGTTCCCAGCCGGCGTCATCGGGATCGGTAGAATCGGGGCGCATCGGCGATTACGAGGTGGCCATCCGGTCGGCAAGGCTTTCCAAGGACTACCGTCAGAAGGATGTTTTAATTGTCACCTATGACTTTACCAACCATGGGGAGGATGGGATGTCTTTTCTCATTGCCATCAATGCCAAGGCTTATCAGAACGGGCATGAGCTCAGTATGGCCACCGTCACAGGAGACAAAGAGTACCGCATCCAGGACATGATGAAGGATGTGGGGCCGGGTGAGACCCAGCAAGTACAGCGCGCCTTCCTCCTAGAGGATACCACGTCCCCGGTGGAGGCCGAAGTATCGGAATTAATCAGTATGAATAAAGACCGATTTTCCCGTACCTTTGATTTAACGGCGCTTTCCTAACATGAAGAAACAAAACCCGTTAGGCAGATCAACTGATTCTGCTTGACGGGTTTTGTGCTTTTTTACTGAACTTGAAAAGCTTTATAAAAATAACGTGATTTTATTTGTAAATTTAAGGTAAATATGTTATAATAAGTAATATAAAGAAATAAAAGGGAATTACAGAGCGGGAAATGTATTTTTTGAAATCAGAAGGGAGAAAAACATCATGAGAGCAATTCAAATTGCCCTAAAGGTAGGGTGCAGGAATTCCAACTGTCCGGTGGACATCGACAAAATCTACGTCAAAGGGGAACGTCTGGATGGTTTCTACAAAAAGGAAACGGTTTACGATTATGTCAAACAACATAGTCGATCCATTCAGGTGGATCTCTTCCCCAATCCGGACCTGCTTCCGGCCCTTACCGACCAAGGGGAAAAGTATGTGGTGTCCGCCAAGGATGCAAGATCTGTGGATTATCTGATGAGATTGCCGAGGGCCTAGACAACAGTATTTTTTGAAGATGAAAAAAGAAAAGGAAAAGGCGACCTAATGGTTAGGTCGCCTTTTCCTTTTTGATGTTATATGCCTTGCTGGGCTAGAAGATTAAAATATTCCAGACGAGCAGGATCGATAAATTCCCGGCCGTAGGCGTCTAACAAAACGTCCTTGTACTGATCATTCCCTAGATAACGGGAGAGTTCTCTCAAAGCGCGGCTGATGTCGTAATGACGATCCCCTAGGCCGCTGTGGGATAGGCCGGTAAAACCGCTGAGATGCCAGTTGTTGATCATCAAATCATTCAGGTGGAAATCTCCATGAACCACAGAATCGTCGGTGATCAGTTGGCCTAAGAGTTCCAGCCTCTTGGCCAAGTGGGCATCCAAACGGGATAATTGTTGCTTTGTACGTTCCACAATGGACTGTCCCGGTCCCATACATGGGCACCCCCCCGTAGGGAGAGAATGCAGACGATGGAGGCTTTCTCCCACTAAGCCGGCCAGGTGCTTGGGAGAATGGAGATAAGTAGGGGTGGCGCCGTTGTCTCCAGGCAGGGCGGCCGTTAAAAGATAGTCAAAAGCGTTATCCTGTTCAAAGGCAACGACGGCGGCACAGGCCTTCGTACTTCGAAGAAACGACAGCATTTGTTTTTCCTGGGAGAGGCTGCCCTTCCCTCCGATCTTCAAATAAAGAGGTTGGTCGCCCTGCACCAAAAAAGTGCGGTATCGGGAGGTAATCCCCGTATCGTAAAGACGGCAATTGTGAGTATACAACCGGATGGAATCCGGAAAAGTGGATGGTTCCATATTATGGTAGAGTTTCATGACAATCCCCCTTTGTTTCCAAAACCGATGATGTCATTATTGTACCCCTTTTCTACGCCATAGGAAAGGGGGGATTTTTATCCGGAGCCTTTTTCTAGCCAATGAGCATACACTGAAGTAAATAGTTCTTTTTAGAAGGGGAGAGGTCGTTGTGAAAGTCATCCCGTATGACAGGGAAAAAGCTGTAGCATATGCCCATAAATGGGCTTTTGGACGCAATCCCGCTTATTACAACTACGAGGATGTAGGCGGCGACTGTACCAATTATGCCTCTCAAGTCCTCCGGGCGGGAGGCGGGGTCATGAATACCACCCCAACCTTCGGGTGGTACTACCGCAGTGCCAACAACAAGTCCCCGTCATGGACAGGGGTGCAGTATCTCTACAACTTCCTGACCACCAATGAGGGGATCGGCCCCTTTGGCCATGATGCCCCCATCGATGAGGCCCAGCCGGGGGATATTATCCAACTATCCTTTGTACCAGGACGGTTCCAGCATTCCCCTGTGGTTGTATCGGTAGGAACCGTCCCCACTTTGGGGAACATCCTCATCGCCGCCCATTCCTACGATGCGGATAACCGCCCGTTGTTTACCTATAATTGGGAGGATATTCGCCTCATCCATATCGACGGCATCCGCACTTGGTGACAAAACCTTGCACTTTTTTTGCATCAAAGAACACAAAAAGGAAGATACAATACTATTGCAATCCACAATCCACAAAAGCAAGGGGGTGATAGGGGAGTGAATAAATACCACTGGGATCGTCTGGTCCAAGAGTATCGGAAGGGAGAATATCAGGATATCCGGCAATTCGCCAGGGATAAGGGATATCAGGATTCTCCCTACTTCTGCCGGAAGATGAGAGAGAAACTCGCCGCTGGATCAGAAGAGCTGGTTCAAGAAACGCCATTGCCACCGCCTCCTTTTGGGGAGATGGACGACCAAGAACCAAATCGCATCCAGGGCATCTGGGATAATTTGCTTCGCGTCATTGACCAGGGAAGTAAAAATGCGGATCTATCCCCACATGAGGCCTACGAGATGGCCCGGACCCTGGATCACATCCAGAAGGCTATGGCACAGGCTGAAAAATCAACAGAGGAGGAACCGGTAGACAGGCTGATTGAGGCCATCGACCAAGCTGCCCAAAAACTGCCATGAGCTTTGAATGGGGAAAATTCAGCGCAAAAGCCATCACCTCCATCCTCAAGAGCGATGCCCGCATCAACATCTGGGATGGAGCCGTGCGGTCGGGTAAGACGGTCAGCAGCATTGTAGCATGGCTTTGCTTTGTAGCCAAAGCGCCTCCCGGGCCCCTTTTGATGATGGGGAAAACCCGTCTTGCCCTGCGTCGCAACATCTTGGATCCCATGGAGGAGATGGTGGGATCCAGGTATATGCGTATCTTTGAATCCCAGGGGCGGATGCAGCTGTTTGGAAGGGTGGTACATCTGGAATCGGCCAACAACTGCAGTGCGGAACAGCGCATCCCGGGCCTTACTCTCAGCGGGGCCTATGGGGATGAACTGGTCCTTTGGCCCAAAGAGGTATTTCAGATGCTGCTTTCCCGGCTTAGCGTATCGGGGGCCCGGTTTTACGGTACCACCAATCCCGGGCCAAGCCGGCATTGGCTGCTCACCGACTACTTGGAAAAACAAGATCTAAGCCTGACCCGCTGGCACTTTACGCTGGACGACAATCCCAATCTCCCGGAGGATTATCGGCAGGCCCTCAAGGCCGAGTACACTGGACCTTGGTATCAACGGTTTGTGGAGGGGAAATGGTGCGCCTCCCAAGGGTTGGTGTACGATCTGTTTGATCCCGACAGACACGTCCAAAGCAAACCTGGCATGCTGGCGGGCCGTACCCGTACCTGGATTTCCTGTGACTACGGCATTTTTAATCCATGCGTCTTTGGCCTGTTGAAGGAAAAGGACGGCCATTACCATCTGGCACGGGAGTATTACCACGACGGCCGGAAAGAGGGACAAAAAACCGACAATCAATATGCAGCGGATCTGAGACGTTTTGCCGCTGGGGAGACCGATGTTGTGGTCATTGACCCTTCGGCAAGCTCTCTTATCACCCTGCTTCGCCAGGAAGGATGGAGGGTTGTCCCGGCTCGGAACCAGGTGACGGAGGGAATCCAGAGAGTGGCTTCTCTCCTGGAACAGGGGAGATTGACGGTGGATCCATCCTGCAAGATGACGGTGGAAGAGTTTGAAAGCTATGTATGGGAACCAGAGGCCGTCAGCGATACGCCACAAAAGAAAAACGACCATTGTATGGACATGCTGCGTTACGGGATCATGACACACAAGGCTGTTTTGTCCCAGGACCGGGAGAACTTTTCCGGCCGGGGATTAAGAAGATCATGATACAGCACTCCAAACGGAAAGGGGAGATGACATGGATTGGGAAACCATTCGTACAGAACTAGGCGGGATCTACGGCCAGACCATCCTGCGAGAGATGGGGGAACTCATCCGCCTTTATGATTTCTACGACGGCAAAGGCCAAAACTGGCCGGTAAACGGGCAATTGGATTATATCCCCACCCGGAAAAAGACCAACCTGGTGAAAAAACTCATCAAAGCGGAAGCTAGGTTCCTTTTCGGAAAGACGCCGGAATTATCCCTCCGCCCTGTGGAACAAGGAGGAAACAATCTGGAATTTTGGCAGAAGTATCTACAGGATACATTGATCCGCAACCGCTTTGGGGACAAGCTCATCAAGGCGGCCAGGGACTGTTTCATCGGCAAGAGGGTAGCATTGCGCCTGTGGGTGGAGAAGGATCATATCGCCATTGGATTCCGCCCGTCGCTGGAGTTTGTCTACGAGCCGGAAGAGGATGATGCTGAAAAGCTCAAAAAAATCATCTTCTTCTACCATCTCAATCAGGACTCTGTGCCGTCCAAACAGCGGATCTGGCGGCAAAAGTACGCCATGGTCAACGGACGATGCATCTTAAACGAGGGGGTGTACGACGGTTCTGGCCACCTGGTGGAGCAAAAATACCATAATTACGACACCGGCCTTACCTTCATCCCCGCCTATGTCATCGTCAACGACGGCCTCACCGGCGACCTGATGGGAGAAAGCGATGTAGAGGAACTGCGGGATAACCAGGAGATTTACAACCGTTTGTGTTCCGATGACATCGATGCCCTGCGGTTTCACATGTTCCCCCAGAGGGTGGCGGTGGATGCCTCCCCCCAATCCCTTCAGAACATGGTCATTGCGCCGGGGGCATTGGTAGATTTGCAGACCGATCCATCCCTTCAGAGTGGACAGGCCTCCATGCAGACGTTGGAATCCCAGTTCGGATACGACGCCCGGCTGGAACATACCCTCACACGCATCAAGGGGGATATGTACAATGCCTTGTCGGTGCCCGATGTAGGCACCGAGCAAATCAGGGGATCGGTGTATTCGGGCAAGGCTATCAGGGCGCTTTACTGGGATCTCATCTGCCGGTGTGAAGAAAAATGGACGGTATGGGAACCTGCCATGGTGTGGATGGCACAGAACATCCTAAAGATGGCGGCCCAGATGGGTTGGATCCCCGCCCTATCAGCCGACTATCGGGTGCATGTGGAACACTGTTACCCCATTCCCGACGATGAGGAAGAGGAGCGCCTCAACGATCTCAAAGAGGTGGAGGCAGGAGTGCGCAGCGTCAAATCCTATCAGGAGAAGTGGGACATTGCGCACGATCCAAGTGAGGCGCCGATTCCAACAGAAGCTTTACCCGACCATCCCAAAGAGGAGGAATAGCCGTGGAATGGATGGATCAAGTGGAACAAGACATGGAGCTTTCCCTCTCCGAGAACCAGCGCATCGCTTTGGAAGAGGCCGTCCAGAGGCGTATAGGGGAGGCTCTGGAACAAGCCGATGAGCAACACATAAAACAGATGGAGGGCCTTCGCCAAGAGATGGAGAAGGCATCCCACCAAGTGGAAACCATGCGCCGGCAGCGGTTTGAGGAACAGGTGGATCGCACCCTTCAGGAGGCGAAAGCCAAAAATCGGGATGCGGTTTTGGCCCTCCTCGATATGGACAAGGTGGAACTAAACGACCAAGGGAACCTTACCGGGCTTCAGGAACAGGTCAATGCCCTACGGGCCAGCGACGGCTATCTTTTTGAGGAAGGATGCCTCACCGGATCCAAAGGCAATTTCGGCCGGGAGATGGATCCCATGGGTCCCATCGGGCTAAGCGACGCCATTGCCCGTCACTACCACAGGCGCTGAGGTTTGGATCCGTTACTTACCATAAAGTCACAACTAGAAAGGATGAATGAAACATGGCGATTACCTTAGACGAAGTGCGCATGAACACGGGGGACAAATTGACGGCATCGGTCATCGATGAATTCCGGCGCCAGAATTTTATCCTCAACAACATCCTCTTTGACGACACCGTCCTGCCGGCCAGCAACGGTGCCGCTTTGAGCTACAGTTATTTCCGTATTGTCAGCCGTCCTACCGCCGCCTTCCGCGCCATCAACAGTGAATACACTCCCAGCAACGCCACCAAAAAGAAGGTGACGGTGGATCTCAAAGCCTTTGGCGGCGCTTTTGAAATTGACCGAATGCTGGCGTCGGCGGGGGGATTTGTCAACGAGGTAGACGTCCAGGCCCATCAGATGATCAGCGCCGCCCAGACCCTCTTTAACAACGCCCTCATCAACGGCGACTCCTCTGAAGACAGCAAGGCCTTCGACGGCCTGGACAAGGCCCTCACCGATTCTTCCACCGAGTATAACGCCGAGGGAACAGCCATTGACCTGACCGATACCGGCATCGATACCAACTATAAAAAGTTCCTGGATATGCTGGATGAGTTTATCCTAAGCCTGGATGGCCGTCCCTCCGCCATCCTGGGCAATACCCGTCTCATTGCACGTCTGCGAGCCTGCGCCCGCCGTGCAGGATCCTTTAACCAGACGGTGGACGACTTCGGCCGCCAGGCCATCGCCTATGACGGCATCCCACTGGTGGATATGGGCGATTCTGCCGACGATACCCCTATTATCGGCACAACCAGCAACATCACCAGCCTCTACGCCGTGCGTTTGGGCATGGATGGTCTGCACGCCATTTCCATGAACGGACAATCCCCCATCCGGGTATGGATGCCCAACTTCGAGACAGCCGGCGCCGTCAAGAGGGGCGAGGTGGAGATGATCGCCGCCATCGCTTTAAAATCCACCCGTTCGGCCGGCGTATTCCGCAACATCAAGGTATAACATAGTTTTTTGGAAGCGGCAGGCTGGTCTTGGATCCGGCCTGCCGCGCCTTTTACCGGCACGGAAAGGAGAGAATACCGCATGACCAAATTAGAACAACTGCGTCGCAACCTCATGGAAGAACAAGACGGGAGCGAACGTCTTTTTACCTATAGCCAGCTGGAGGATTTGCTCAACCGCAACGATGGTGACGTCAATGCCGCCTCCTATGAGGGACTGCTGCAAAAGGCCCAGTCGGACGGCGTTACCCTGCCAGACGGCGCCCACACCTCCGATTCCAGAAGCTATTGGCTGTCTTTGGCGAGGTTGTACCGCCCGTCAAACAGCGGGACGGTCCCACGGGCCGATGAGGTGACGACATGCTGAACCTATTTCGCCAGCGTCGCAAGCTGATCCAGGGGTTGGGGGACCAGATGAAGCGGCTGGAAATCTATCGCCCGGATCGGTCCCAGTGGGGGGAACCGGTGGATCCCTCCACACCCCATTGCGAGGCCATGGGATATCATTTTTACAAGTATGAACGGGTCAGCGTCACCATGAAGAAGCAGGGGCGTTACGCCAAGGAAAAAACCGAACGCTATTTAGTGATGGCCACCGACCAGCAGATGGCACAGCACGAAGGGGAGGAGTATTTTCTCCCGGATATCCAAGCCGGCGATTATTTTGAGCAGGACGGCAACCGGTATTTTATCCGCGGTGTGCAAAACGACGCCAAGGCATATCTGACTTTGGTAGTGGAGGTGATCCAAACATGAGCGGACAGACCTTGTGGCAACAGATGTACAGCCTCCTAAAAGACGCCGGTATGGCAGTATATACCCCCGGCCAACACGAGGACTATTGTTCCAGCCCCTACTGTGTGGTAAGCCAGGATCGGGTCACAGTGGAGGAAGATACGCCGGCCAGCTACAAAATCCTAACCGTCATTGCCTTTGTGCCGGTGGATCAATACAGTACTTTGGATCCATATGTCCAGTCGGTCTATGAGGCGCTGGAGCCTTTGCATGATACAGTGGCCTTTACCGGCAGGATCGTCTATGAAGTGGATCGGGATTTCCGCGCCCACAAAGCCACATTGACCTACCGTGCCATGCAGCCGGCAGAGTCCTCGAGTCCCCAGCAGACGGGCCTTTGGATCACCGGTATCGAGAAGGTGGAAGTTTCTGTGGACAATCAGACCTACACCCTCCATACGGCGCGCCAATGCAATGTGGAACCCATTTTCTCCCCGGGACAGCAGCAGGCCCTACAAGGGGACGGGAAAACACTTGCATGGATGCCTCCTCAGGACGTGGTGGTGGGGTATCGCATTTCCCTCCAGGATGTAACCGTCATGCCCCGCGTCTTTGCCCTTGTGGACGGCGGACAAATTACCGAACAGGACGGCGCATGGACGTCTTACAAAGCCCCGGCCCTCCTGACGCAATGGCCGGGGAAAGAGATGACCTTGCGCATCTTGACCAAGCAGACATCCACCTCCGGCCAGACACAAGGGAAGATTCGCCTGACCTTTGACCGATGCCAAGGCCAAGCGGTGCCGTTTGTGTGGAGGGACGGCGCGTTCTGGTCCCCGACCTATACCCTGTTGAGCCGCGGGACGGTTGGAGGAAACGCCTATCTTATGGAACGGGTGGATGAGTCCCAAACACAAGGGGAGGGATAAGGTTGGAACAGATCCATACACAATCGGTAGATTCTCGCTGGACGTCGAAAAGGGAAGCCGCATCTTCTTCCGGGGAGAAGCAAAATGGACGGGATTTAGAGCGGTATCTGAGCAAAAAACAGGCGCTCCATTGGGAAAACATCACCCGTCTCACCAGCACATAAGGGGGAAAATTATGAGTGAATTTACCTTTAATGGGGTGTCCAGCCAGGAAAAGGGCATTACCTTACTGGACTATCGGCAACCGGCTTGTCCGTCGGCACGGATGACGTTTGTGGACATCCCGGGCAGGGACGGCAGTTTGGCTGTTTCCCCGCCGGTGTATCAGGATGTAACCGTCTCCCTGCACTGCGCCATTTTAGGGGACAGCCGGGAGGAAATTCAAACAGCTTTGCGCCAGGCGGCCGGCTGGATGCAAGGGCAGGGGGAACTCTCCCTTTGGGATCAACCAGGGCTCTCCCGTCCAGGATACGTAATCGGTTGGAGCGATGTGCAGGTCAACCGCCAGTGGGCGGAATTTACCATTGTTTTCCGGGGTGGTCCTTTCCTGTTAGGGGAGGAGAAGTCCCTGTCCCTGGGATCGGCAATTCAAATAGAGGGCACCGTCCCAGCCCGGGGGACGGTGACCGTCACCCTGCCCCAAAGTACAACACAGGTCAAAATTACCTCCAGCCATGGGGATAGTCTGTCTTTAATGGGAACGCTAGAAGCCGATCAGATTCTTTTGGTGGACATGCAGACTGGAAACATCAAGCTGGACGGGCAACCGGCAAACCGTCTCATGGCCTTGGGCGGGAAGACCTTTGCCATGCCGCCTGGAGAGGGGACCATCTCCTGTGAAATACTCCAGGAGGAGCAGTATCAGACGGTGGGGGGAACCTTCCGTTACCGTCCTCAGTGGAGTTAGGAGGGATCGTATGACAGACCAGTTTACGCTCTATGCGTTTGACCGATCGGAGCAGCTATTGGCCACACTGGACAACCAAACCGGCGCAAATCTGCTGTCGGTGGTCCATAGTGAAAGACTAAATACCTTGGAGGTCAAACTACAGCGCAGTGAAAACGTCTCTCTTTTCAGCGGGTATTATTTGGGGTTTTACGACACCGATAAATTTTTCCAGCTGTTTGAGATCAAGCGGATGGAGGAGGTCCAAAACGGCGACGGCATGGCGGTGGAACTCTATGCGGAACATGTGATGTACGAGTTGCTAGGCGAAATGGTCACCGATTTCGCCCTGCAAAACGCCACGGCCGACGACGTGGTGGACGGCATTTTGGCAGGGACCCGATGGACCTGCAATTCCAGCCAGAACTTCGGCACCCATACCGTGGATTTCTACTATAAAAATGCCCTTGCCTGCCTCAATCAAGTGCAGGAAACGTGGGGGCTTTGTATCCGGCCCCGTCTGGTCCTAGAAGGGAACCGCATCACAGAGAGGTACATTGACTTGCTTCCCCGGCTGGGGGCCGACGTCAACTACCGCTTTGAATGGGGTAAAAATCTTCTGGAGGTGGAACGAACCACCGATTCACGGGAGGTTGTCACAGCCCTATACGGCCGCGGCAAGACCTTGACCCTCAAGCAATTGGATGGACAGCCTTCCCGAGGGCAGCGGGTGGACTTTGGCCAGATCCAGTGGTCCAAACCCGATGATCCCGCCGACAAGCCCTTGGGCCAGCTGTGGGTAGGGGACGAGGAAGCTCGTGAAGCTTACGGGTATGGGCAGGGATCGGATCCCAAACGCCATCGGTTTGGATCGGTCACCTTTGACTTGGAAGAGCCGGCCGACGTATTACAGGCCACATGGCAGGCGCTCCAGGAGAAAAAATACCCTAAAGTGAGCTATCAGCTCCGTGCCGTGGAACTAGAACGCCTGATGCCCAACGGACTGCGTTCGGTACGGCTGGGGGATACCGTCCAGGTGCTGGACGACGGCCTTGCCCTTTACGGCATGACCGAATTTTCCGCCCAGGTCGTGGATCTGGAACGGGATTACCTCAGCCCCATCAATACCCGCATCACCTTGAGCAATCGGGATGTGGACATGGAGAGCATCCTGGCCCAGATGGGCAAACAACAGGGAAGGCTGTTGGAAAAGGAAGCGGTGTGGGACGACACCGCCCTGCGCAACGGTCCTGATGCACCCATCGATACTTCACGGCTGGAGGGAAGCATCAATCTGCTGACCAATCAGCTCATCGCCTCCGGGGCCTTTCAGAACGTCACGCCTCTGGAGGGGAAGGGCATCCTGCTGGAAAACACCGATCCCACCAGCTCCGATTACGGGGCATTGTACTTGGGACCGGGATTCCTGGCAGTGGCCAGCGACCAGGTGGACGGTGAGTGGCGATGGCGGACCTTCGGCACCGGCCGGGGATTCACCGCCGACGAATTGGTAACCGGTACCCTGGACGCCGCCCTCATCAAAACCGGACGGCTTCAATCGGTCAACGGCGAAACGTGGATCGATATGGACAGCGGATCCTTTTCCTTTGGAGGGGACAAGCTGAGCCTGAATCCCTCCGGGGATCTGGAGGTCAACGGATTTTTGTCGGCCAAAGCGGGGGATCAGGAGATCTCTGTATCTGCCGATGTCTCTGGTATGGCGTCCATCGCCTTTTTGCAGAAAGGCAATGAATTAGGAAGCCTTTTTGCCGACGAAGACTATAAATTCTATATCTGTTCCGGCCAGGATATGGTTCTCAACGTGCCCACAGGATATTCCCTGCGCCTGATGGTGCCGGACCTGTTTGCACCCAATGGTCGGCGGGGCTACACCGGCGCCATCGATATCGGGGATAAGAGGCTTTCCTTTAGCTGCGGCATCCTTTATAATGTAAGCTGAAAATTCGGATAAAAACAAAAAGCTCTGGGGATTCATTTCCCAGAGCTTTTTGTTATAAGGTAAAAATTGAAACAATGCCGTTAATCCAAAATACGACCGTCGGTGGAGATGGTAACCACCTGCCAGGGGATAAATTTTCCGCTTTGCTGCAATGCAGTTTTCGCGGCATGCTCCAGCCCGCCGCAGCAGGGGACTTCCATTCGGACAATGGTCAAACTCTTGATATCATTGTGGCGAAGGATGGCGGTTAATTTGTCAGTATAGTCCACAGAGTCCAGCTTAGGGCAGCCGATGAGGGTGATGCGGTTTTTGATAAAGCGGTTGTGGAAATCGCCGTAGGCATAGGCGGTACAGTCGGCAGCTACCAACAGGTTGGCGCCGTCAAAGTAAGGGGCGTTGGGGGCTGCCAGTTGGATCTGAACCGGCCATTGGGAAAGCTGTGATGAAATGGGTGCAGCGGCATCAGCCATAGAAGAAGTACGGGGGGTAAAGCGTTTGGCATGGGTGCCGGGGCATCCGCAGGCCATAGGAGGGACGTCTTGTGCTTCCTGCTCTTTTTGAGCGGCCTTCTGGGCCTGACGGGCCTTGACAGCCTCTTCATCGTAGGCGTCGGCCTCCCGCTGTTCGATGCGGATGGCGTCTACCGGACAGGCGGGAAGACAATGCCCCAAGCCGTCGCAGTAATCATCCCGGATGAGTTTTGCCTTGCCGTTCACCATGGCGATGGCCCCCTCGTGGCAGGCCTCAGCGCACAACCCACAACCGGTGCATTTTTCTTCATCAATTTTAACAATATTGCGAATCATAAAAAAATCCTCCCCATGATCTGATTTTTCATAAAAGAATGATGTTTGCGTCAATGTGTATGACCTTGTGTTTTCGGTATGATTCTATTACAATAAAGAAAATATGTATGTTGGATTTCCAACAAAGGAGCAAAAAATGTCTGACAGTTTTCATTTTGGAATATCCCCTTTGTTCCAGGGCCTGGAGGAGAGGGAGATCCAATCGGTGTTACAGTGTTTGTCGGCCAAGGCGCGGGATTATCAAAAGGGCGAGACCATTTTCCATCCGGGACGCTCGGTAAAGGAAGTGGGGATGGTGCAGGCCGGACGGGTCCATTTGGTCAAGGAGGACCGGTGGGGCAATGCGGCGCTGCTCAGCACCATCTCGATGGGGGAATTGTTTGGGGAATCGTACGCCTGTGTGGGGAAGCCGCTGCCGCTGAGGGCCGTGGCGGCTGAAGAATGCCGGGTTCTATTTTTAACTATCGGTAAGGTGCTGACGACCTGTTCCTCCGCCTGCCGGTTCCACGCCCGATTGATCCAGAATCTTTTGTCCATCCTGGCGGGGAAAAACCTATTCCTAGCCCAAAAGGCCGATATCTTAGCCCAACGTACCGTCCGGGAAAAGCTGCTCAACTATTTGTTTTACCAGTCCCAAACCCATGGATCGGCGGTGTTTACCATCCCGCTCAACCGGCAGCAGTTGGCCGATTATCTGTCGGTAGACCGCAGCTCCATGACGGTGGAGATGGGAAAATTGTGCAAGGAAGGCATCCTAAAGGTGGAGCGCAACCGGTTTGAACTTTTATGATAGCGTGGCTCAAAAAGGAATGGGACTATCTTTTTTACTGTTTATCCATAACTTTCCGGAAAAATAGTGCTATACTAAAAGGGGTATGAACAAATTTTAGGAGGTGGTCTCCACTATGGATATGGCCCAAATTTTCCAAACAGCCGTCCAGATCTCACTGGAGGCGCTGTATGTCATATCGCCGATTTTGGTCATTGTGTTTATTGTGCGGTGGCACCGGGCGTTGGCCTTTAATCTGCCCGATCCGGAACCTCTTGCGGTGCTGGTCAATGTGGCCACCCGGGACGTTACTCACATCATGAGTTATGAGACGGCCATTGGCCGAAGCCGTTCCTCCGATATTATTTTGAATTTTCCAGCGGTTTCCCGCAACCATGCCGTATTGTGCTTCCGCAATGACCAGTGGCGTATTTACGATACCAATTCCAAAACAGGCGTCTATGTCAACGGCCAGAAGATCGATAAGATGACCCAGATTGTCCGAGGGGATACCATCACGTTGGGTGGGATTTCCCTGGCCTTTAGCGACCAGATTTTAGATGATTAAAGTGAGGATTCCATCCATGTTTCAAGCCTTGAAAAGACGAAGGCCCAAAAAGATCCATGTAACCGTCTCCAGTGCAAAACTGCTGTGGGCAGTGACGGTGTTTGAACTTGTGTGCGGCCTGCGCATCGTGATGAACCAGATCCCCGATCCCGATTGGGGACGTTTTGTGCCCCTGCTTGCGTTGATGGCCATCCAGTGGATCTATTATGGCATCAGCCGCGGATTTCTTCACCGCAAAAGCATGCAATTGGAGGTGTCGGCCTTTTTCCTCTGCGGCATGGGGCTTTGTGCCCAAACGGCCATTACATCCGACGGCCTCATGACCCAGGTCATCACCCTGGTGGCCGGCTTGGTGATTTTTAATTTTATCGTCTGGTTTATGGGCGATGCCGACCGGGTGATGAAATACAAAATTGCCGCGGCCATTTTGGGCGTGGGATTGTTTGCAGCAAACTTGATATTTGGTACCATCAGCCACGGCGCCAAGAACTGGATCCAGATCGGCTCTTTGACGGTGCAGCCGTCGGAACTTGTAAAAATCGCCTTTATCCTGACAGGTGCGGCCACCTTGGAGAGGCTGCTTACTTACCGGCATCTGACGTGGTTTCTCATCTTCTTTGGCATCTGTGTGGCCTCTTTGGCCTACACAGGCGACTTTGGCACAGCCTGTATCTTTTTTGTCACCTTCCTTATTATCGCACTGATGCGGTCAGGTGACTTGCGTACCATCTTTTTCATCTGTGCCGGCGCGGGAGGTGGTGCGGCATTGGTGCTGACCATCAAGCCATACATTGCCAAACGATTTGAGGCATGGCGGCATGTGTGGGAATACGCCGACACCACCGGCTATCAACAGAGCCGTGTACTAATGGCCATCGCCAGCGGCGGACTGCTGGGAATCGGTCCTGGCAACGGCAATCTAGAGAAGGTATTTGCCTCTACTACAGACCTTATTTTTGGCGTTATCTGTGAGGAATGGGGACTCATTTTAGGCATTGCAGTGCTATCGATCTACGTGGGCTGGACCCTCCATGCCCTGCGGTGCTGCAAACGGAGCCGGTCGTCACTGTACGCCATTACCGCGTCCGCAGCTGCGGGGCTGATGCTGTTCCAGACATGCCTCAATGTGTTTGGCGCCACCGATATCTTGCCTTTGACAGGGGTAACGCTGCCCTTTGTCAGCCGCGGTGGATCGTCTATGATGGCGTCGTGGGGGCTGCTTGCCTTCCTTAAGGCGGCTGATCCCCGTACCTATGAGGAAAAAGAGAAACGAGGTGTCATCGTTTGAAAAAAATCCTACGGCGTTCTGTCATTGTCTACGCCCTCATCGGGGTATTCCTCGCGGGAATGCTGGCCTTTATCATCAGCTGGGCGGTGGAGGGACGGGATTGGGTGATGTATTCGGCCAATGCCCACATTTACACCGGCGGCAAGCTCATCAGCGGTGGCACCATCACCGACCGGAGCGGCAATATTTTGGCAAAGACAGTGGATGACTCACGGGTTTATCATTCCAGTGAAACGGTGCGGTCCTCCCTGCTGCACACGGTAGGGGATACGGAACTCTTCATCGACCGCAGCATCCAGAACCGGTATGCCGATACCCTTCTGGGCTATAATTTTATCACAGGGCTGCACTTTTCCTCCACCTGGGATAAGGGGAACAACATCCAGCTGACGGTGGATGGGGACGTGTGTGCCGCCGCTTTGGAGGCCCTAAATGGACGGAAAGGGGCGGTGTGTGTTTACAATTGGGAAACAGGGGATATCATCTGTTCTGTCAGCGCGCCTACCTTTGATCCCCAGAACAAACCCGATGTAGACGCCTCCCCGGAAAAATACGACGGTGTCTACGTCAACCGGGTACTGTCTGGGCTTTATCCGCCCGGCTCTACCTTTAAGATTGTGACAGCGGCCGCCGCTTTGGAATCCATCCCGGATATCCAGACCAGGACCTTTACCTGCGACGGCGCCTATCACGCCGCCGACGGCGACGTCACCTGTACCGGCGTACACGGTGAAATCAACTTTGAAACGGCGCTCAACAAGTCTTGCAACAGCGTCTTTGCCGCCATTGCCAATGAACTGGGGGCCGACCGTCTCAATGAACAGGCTAAGAAAATGGGATTTGGATCGGTTGAAAAGGTGGATGGGATTGAAGTCAACAAATCCTCCTTTGACGCCTCCGGTACAGGGCCGGCCGACTTAGGATGGGCCGGCATTGGCCAGTATACCACCCTGACCACCCCGTTCCACATGATGAACATGATGGGTGCCATCGCCAATGGGGGACAAGGGGTAAAACCCCATTTAATTCAAAATATCACCCTTCCCTTTGGGATCCCCATTCAGTGGGCGTCGGCTTCCAAAAACGGCCGGATCCTGGAGCAATCGGTGGCCGATACCCTGGCTGAAATGATGCACAGCAATGTGGTCAACAACTATGGCCAAAAGAGTTTTCCGGGCTTAGACATTTGTGCTAAGACCGGTACCGCTGAAGTGGGCGGCGACAAGGAACCGCATTCCTGGATTGTGGGGTTTGTACGGGATGAGGATTGCCCTCTGGCCTTCGCCGTGGTGGTGGAAAACGGGGGATGGGGTATGAAGTCGGCCGGCCCGGTGGCCAATACCGTACTCCAGAAGGCAAAGGAGAAGCTGGCTGTCAGCGAGGAATAGGGACCGTTCAGGTCAATCATGTACAATAAAAACGCCGCAGAGAAACAATCGTTCTCTGCGGCGTTTCTTATATTTTTAATGGCAAGAATTATTCGATGATCTCGCCTTCCATGTTGCCAGCTACACCAGCGGCATTGGCTTCATCGGTGTCGATATGCATAGCGGGAGCATACTTGGGACTGACGCGGACAACCACATCGCCAAAAATAGTGGCGCGTCCAGCAGTATCCAATTTAACCGAAACGATCTGTTTGTCCTTCAGGTTCATTTCTTCCGCTGTCTTGGGATCCAGATGAATGTGACGCTGGGCAGCGATGACACCGCAATCGATCTCAATTTCGCCTTTGGGGCCAATAATCTTGCAGGAGGGGGAACCCTCTACGTCACCCGACTCACGGACAGGAGCCACAATACCCACCGAACGGGCATCGGTGAGGGAAAGCTCCACCTGGGTATGGGAACGGGTGGGACCGAGGATGCTGACGTTTTTCAGCTCGCGTTTAGGGCCGACGATGGTAACACGCTCTTCGCAGGCGAACTGGCCCGGCTGAGACAGCATTTTTTTGACGGTCAATTCATACCCCTCGCCAAACAAGGCGGCCAGATCGGCCGGGGACAAATGCACATGGCGGGCAGAGGTTTCAACCAAAATTTTTTTCAACAGAAACATCTCCTTCAAAAACTGTAAAAAACCGCACCAGCGGTGGAATGCAATTAAGAAATAAATCGGCCTCTCCCTCTCTCCAAAGGAGATCATTCGATTCAAGCCATCGGATATAAAGGCCTTTTAAGCCGTCACGAAGTGAAGCCCATAGACCGAATGGTATTATAGGTTTTGTTGCGGCGATAGGTGTATTTTCCCATCACAGGATTTGCCAAAGCATAAGAGTGCATGTTATCTAATACCAAGGCCTTGCCGTCGGCCTTTACGGCATTGGTGATCTCCTTGGCCCGAAGGGGGCTCTGGTTATGGAGGTCCACATAGTAAAGCAGGGCGCCTGGAGCGGTGATACCTAAATTACGGCCGCTTTTGACATAGGTAGAGACATATTCAGCCGCAAATTCATCCTGGACTCGATGGCTTACATCGGTACGCAGCAATTTTTTGAGGGCGGCCACTTCAGTAGCATTGGGGATTTTATATCGCCAAGCTTCGTTGCTCAAACTCAGTTCATACAAGAGATTGGTGCCGGCAAGACACTCTTCCACAGTGGCAGGCTCCAGCTCTTTCATCCGGTTGATTAAATCATGGGCATTGTAAGCGTGCCAACCGAAGAGGCCAACGCTCAAGGCGCCATTGTCGTCGGCGACCACAGTATCATAAGCGCCCTCGTTGGCATTGATGATCTGAACTGCTAATTTAATAAATTCGGCCTCTTCTGCATCAGAGCTGGACACCGTAAATGAAACCGGGTCGGAGGCAAGGCCGGCAGGATCGTCGCGGATATAAGCCACCACCGAGTAAGAACCTGCGCTGAGCACTTCTCCTTTATAATCGCTGTATACCACAGAACCGGAACTATTGCGGATCTCCAATCTGGCGTCACTGATGGAAGAAACCTCCGCTACACTGCAAGAAAGCACACCATAGGACACCTTAACATTAGAAATGGTAGGTTTGATCCCCGATACGGCTTCCACCATAATGTCTTTAAAGGAACAGTAACCGTAGCTGACGCCGGTATAAATGGTTAATTTATACATGCCCTCTTGAGGTAGGTTGACCGGGATAGACCACACCCGCCGGCCGCTTTTTTCGGTATAAGAAGTGGATTCGGCCAATGTATTGCCGTTTTGATCCATCACCTTGACCGAAGTGGTATCGCGGGAAGTAGTGGCGCTGAGCATGACGTCCTTGCCCGCCAGGACGTTGGTAGAATTAGCGCTGACGCTATAAAGCGTATCCACAAAAGGGGCCAAATTGGAAGAAGCTGCTGCATCGAACCCCACTACACTGACCGAAGCAGCCATGATAAGGGCGGTGATACGAATCATCACACGTTTTCTGGCTCTCATAACTCCTCCTTTTAGAACATCCCATCGGCAGACTACAACACATCCATTTTCTGCCGTAAAAACACCAAATAATTTCACTTAATTGTAACAGATTTCAAAAAAGGTTTCAACCTTGTAACCAAAAAATCCGACGGCTTTTTTGTAGAATCAGGAGAAACGCGGGTGGATTAAGAAACTAAGTGGTAAAAGGTTGTCCAAACAGAGGAAAAGGGTTACAATAGGAAAAAGTTTGACGGCAAGGAGAGAATGTAAATGTCAGTGGAATCGGTAAAGCAATATCTCAAACAGTGGGGCAAGGATACGGCCGTGAGGGAATTCCCCGTATCCAGCGCCACGGTGGATTTGGCGGCCAAGGCGTTGGGGGTCATCCCCGCCCGCATCGCCAAAACCCTTTCCTTTGAGGATCCGGAAGGGTGCATCCTCATTGTGGCGGCGGGGGACGCCCGCATCCACAACCAAAAGTTCAAGGCCCAGTTTGGGCGCAAGGCCAAGATGCTGTCGCCGGACCAGGTGCTGGAACTAACAGGGCATCCGGTGGGAGGGGTGTGCCCCTTTGACGTGGACGAAAGCAAAGTGAAGGTGTACACCGACATCTCCCTGCGTCGGTTTGACACTGTGTTCCCGGCCTGCGGCAGCGGCAACTCAGCGGTGGAGCTTACTTGTGAAGAGCTTTACCAGTGCGCTAAAAGCTTAGGCTGGATCGACGTGTGCAAGGATTGGCAGGAGACAACGTAACTTCTCATCTCAAAAGACATCTCCACAAAAGAAAAGCGCCTGGTGAAATAAATGGATCACCAGGCGCTTCTTGATTTTTGATACAAAAAACTTATTCGATATTTTCGCTCAATTGGCCGACGCTTTGGGCCTTTAGGTAGGCGTTGATAAAGCCGTCCAAATCGCCGTCCATGACGGCGTTGATGTTTCCGGTTTCGTAGCCGGTGCGGTGGTCCTTGACCAGGGTATAGGGCATAAAGACGTAGGACCGGATCTGGGATCCCCAGGCGATCTCCTTTTGGACGCCCTTGATGTCCTCAATGCGCTCCAGATGTTCCCGCTCCTTGATCTCGATGAGCTTGGATTTGAGCATGGTCATACACACCGCGCGGTTCTGATGCTGGCTGCGCTCCACCTGGCAGGACACCACGATGCCAGTGGGGATGTGGGTGATGCGCACCGCCGACTCGGTCTTGTTGACCTTTTGCCCGCCGGCGCCGCTGGAACGGTAGGTATCCACCTTCAGATCCTCGTCCCGGATCTCGATGTCGATGTCGTCGCTGATCTCCGGCATGACCTCCAGGGAGGCAAAGGAGGTGTGGCGGCGGCCGGATGCGTCAAAGGGGGAGACGCGCACCAAGCGGTGCACCCCCACTTCGCATTTGAGATACCCGTAGGCGTTTTCCCCCTCCACCAAAATGGAGGCGCTTTTGATACCGGCCTCTTCGCCGTCCAGATAGTCGAGGATCTTGTACTTAAACCCGTGGCGCTCGGCCCAGCGGGTGTACATCCGGTAGAGCATCATGGCCCAGTCCTGGGCCTCCGTGCCGCCGGCGCCGGCGTGGAAGGTGAGGATGGCGTTGTTTTGATCGTATTCGCCCGACAGCAGGGTGGCCAATTTCTGGGTTTCCAGTTCGTTTTCCACCTTGGCCACCGCCTCTTTGGCTTCGTCCAGGAGGGAGAGATCCTCCTCCTCGTCGGCCAACTCGATGAGGGTGTGGGCGTCGTCGTATTGGCGGCTCAAATTCTCATAAATGGCGATTTTATTCTTAATGGCGCTGATGCGCTGGAGCACCTTTTGAGAAGCCTGCATGTCGTCCCAAAAATTGGGATCAGCCGATTGCTTCTCCAACTTCTCCAGCTCTGGAACCAACAAACTGAGGCCCAGCGCCTCCTTCAAATCCCGGATCCCGGGTTCCAGTTCCTCCAAATGCAGCCGCAGTTCTTCGTATTGTACCATGGTATCATCCTTTACAAAAATGCAAAAATCCTCTGCCAAAAATAGCGGAACGTATTCATTATACCATTATAGGGGAGATTTTCTTAAATGTAAAGAGAATTCGGAAAATCCGAAAAAAGCACTTGACAAACCGGGGAAAATCCGTCATACTATGTGCAAATCTTATAACAAAACCGTTGAGCAAGAGGAGTAAGCGTCGGGAATCCGGCCCCAAGAGAGCTGCAGATGGTGGGATTGCAGCGGCGGGAGCGGCGGTGAATGGCCTTGCGAGGGCAGCCCCAACATCGGCAGCACGCCGGTTAGTAGGCGCTGACGGAACCCCAATCCGTTATCAATCGGGTGCATATGATGGTATGCAAAGCGAGTGGGCGGATTTCCGTCAATTTGGGTGGTATCGCAGAAGTGAAAGCTTTTGTCCCTTAGTGTGGGACAAAAGCTTTTTTTGTCGCCGCCGTCAACTCGGAAAGGGCACATTACCCCGCCCGCCCGGTTGGATTGGGACGCTTGGATTCTTGCCAAAATGGATGCGGGATATCCCGCGAAAGGAGTGGACATTTCATGGTAAAGCCGACCTTGGAACAAATGAAACGGCTTCGGGAGGACTACAGCGTCATCCCCTTGTGCGAGGAGATTTACGCCGACGTCACGCCCCCCATCGCCCTGCTGCGCAAGCTGATGGGACAAAGCGAAAAATGCTATTTGCTGGAAAGTGTTGAGGGCGGCAAACGATGGGGCCGCTACTCCTTCTTGGGATTTGATCCGCTGGTGGAGGTCATATGCGACGACGGCGTGGTCACCATCCAAAAGGGGACCGAAGACGGCGTAGAAGCCAAGACCTTTTCCACCGAGCATCCCATGGAGGCGTTGCGGGAGGTGCTGAGCCACTACCGTTCTCCCAAAATCGAGGGCATGCCGCCCTTTACCGGCGGACTGGTGGGTTACTTCTCCTATCGCATGGTGGGGTACGCCGAGCCGGTGCTCAAACTTCAAAAAAGCCAGTTTTACGATTTCCACCTGATGCTGTTTGACCGGGTCATCGCCTACGACCATCTGACCCAGAAAATTCTGGTGGTGGTCAACGTCCCCACCGACAACCTGGAGGAAAATTACGGTAGGGCCGTTCAGGAGATCCAAAAACTCATCTCCTTGATTGGGGATCCAGCGCCGCTGCCGGTGTTTAACGCCGATGAGAATCCCCAGTTTTCCTGCAACGTCACCAAAGAGGAATTCTGCCGCCGGGTGGAGAAAACCAAGCAATACATCACCGAAGGGGATATATTCCAGGCCGTTATCTCCCGCCGGTTTGAGGCCGATTACAAGGGGAGCCTCTTAAACACCTACCGGGTGCTGCGCACCACCAATCCCTCCCCCTACATGTTTTACATCCGCACCGGCGATGTGGAGATCGCCGGCACCTCTCCGGAAACCCTCATCAAGCTGCAAAACGGAAAGCTCAGCACCTATCCCGTGGCCGGAACCCGTCCCCGGGGAGCCGACGCCCAGGAGGACGCGGCGCTGGAACAGGACCTTTTAAAAGATGAAAAGGAGCTGGCCGAACACAACATGCTGGTGGACCTGGCCCGCAACGATCTGGGAAAAATCTCCCGGTTTGGTTCCGTCAAGGTGGCCGAGTACATGCAGATCCACCGGTACTCCCAGGTCATGCACATCGCCTCCATCGTGGAGGGGGATATCCGCCCCGACAAGGACGCCTCCGACGCCATCGCCACCGCCCTGCCGGCGGGGACATTGTCCGGCGCCCCCAAGATCCGGGCCTGCCAGATCATCGACGAGGTGGAGGGCGAACCCAGGGGCATCTACGGCGGCGCCATCGGGTACATCGACTTCTCCGGCAATATGGATGTGTGCATCGCCATCCGTATGGCCGTCAAAAAGGACGGCAAGGTGTACGTCCAAGCGGGAGGAGGCATTGTGGCCGACAGCGTCCCGGAAAACGAGTACCAGGAGAGCGCCAACAAAGCAAAAGCCGCCATGAACGCCGTCATTCGAGCAAGCGAGGTGAATGAACCATGATCCTTCTCATCGACAATTACGACAGTTTCTCTTATAACCTAGTGCAAATGCTGGGATGCATCCGGCCCGACATCCGCGCCGTGCGCAACGATAAAATCACGGTGGAAGAGGTCAAAGCACTAGCGCCATCCCACATC
Source organism: uncultured Clostridia bacterium (assembly GCA_904397895.1). Classification (GTDB taxonomy): domain Bacteria; phylum Bacillota; class Clostridia; order Oscillospirales; family Acutalibacteraceae; genus Solibaculum. Next base: position 6,998 of record CAJFOZ010000069.1, on the reverse strand, counting down.
ATTTTGTCCCCTGGGCCGGGGTACCCCAAGGACGCCGGCATCTGCGAGGATCTGGTGACCGAGATGGCGGACAAGGTGCCCATTTTAGGGGTGTGCCTAGGGCATCAGGCCATCTGCGAGGCCTTTGGAGGGAAGATTGTCCACGCCCAAAAGCTGATGCACGGCAAGCAGAGCCAGGTGGCTATCCGGACCGGCGAGCCCATTTTTAAGGGGCTGGGTCCCGTGATACAGGCCGCCCGGTACCATTCCCTGGCCGCCGACCGGCAGTCCCTCCCCGAGGAATTGCGCGTCATCGGGGAGGATCCATCCGGCGAGATCATGGCGGTGCGCCACAAAAAGCATGAGATCTACGGCCTCCAGTTTCATCCGGAATCCATCTTGACGCCGGAGGGATCCCAAATCCTTCAAAACTTCCTGGCCATTGGGACGCCGGTTTCCTAAAACTCATGTTGGAAGATGAAGGAAGAGCAACTGGAAATATTAACAGATTGGGCAAAATTTATTGTGTGAATTGACTGGGATGGGCCGTGTTTTCGTGGGTTTTCCATGAATATGGGAAAATTTTGAAGTTATTCATAATTTATTCATAATTATATGATAACGTTGTGGACAAGAAAAAAGATGGATTTCTTGTGCAAAAGTCCGAGAGAAGGGCTTCATCCGCACTCCATAAACCCAGAAAGGATGACAGAACGATGAAAAAGATTGTGAATAAGCGGACATATAATACCAACACCGCCACCAAGATCGGCAGTTACAGCGAGGGCCAGTTTGGCGATCCGGCCGGCTATGAGGAGAGCCTTTATAAGACCAAAAAAGGCCAGTATTTCCTCCATGGCATCGGCGGCGCCGAGTCGGCTTATCCGGAGGAAGATCTGGTTCCCATCACCGCAGAAGAGGCCAACGCCTGGTACAGTGCCCACGTGGAATAAGGAATTGGGCATTTGTTCCAATTTTGTTTGAGAAGAATTTCGCCCGATGCCCCTTGCCAAAAGGGAGGCAAAGGGTTATACTAGATCTATAAATAAGTGAAACCGTTGATTCAGTGTGGCCGTGTAAATGCGAGCTTCAGAGAGCCGGAGTTGCTGGGAACCGGCGCTTGGTTTACGCAGGGGCCGTTGGGCTGAGGAGGGCGGGCCGAACCTCTCCATTATGGCGTGGGGAGCAGTAGATCCTGACGCATTCCCTGCGTTATTGGGGAGCGGGCGTGATGGCGCCCGGTTGAGTGGGCGCGTAATGCGCCAAATAAGGTGGTACCGCAGGTTTTTTACAGCTTGTCCTTTGTGTAAGGGCAAGCTGTTTTTATTTGCTGGAAAACATCGGCGTCTGAAACCATCATCCAGGCGAAATCATCAAGCGATATTTTAATCTGACAAATGAGGTGCAGAACTATGGGAAACATCGGAAAATTTGGAGAATATGGCGGGCGGTATGCCCCGGAGATCCTGATGCACGCCTTGACCGAGCTGGAGGAAAACTTCAAGGAGGCCATGGCCGATCCGGATTTTGTAAAGGAACTCAACTACTATCTGACCAATTACGCCAACCGTCCCTCTCTTTTGTACTTTGCCCAGCGCATGACCGACGATCTGGGCGGTGCCAAGATCTACTTCAAGAGGGAGGATCTCAACCATACGGGATCCCATAAGATCAATAATGTCCTGGGCCAGGCCCTGCTGGCCAAACGCATGGGCAAGAAAAAGGTCATCGCCGAGACCGGCGCCGGCCAGCACGGCGTAGCCACCGCCACCGCCGCCGCTTTATTCGATATGGAGTGCGAAGTCTTTATGGGTGCTGAAGACACCAAGCGCCAGGAACTCAATGTCTTCCGGATGAAAATGCTGGGCGCTAAGGTGACGGCTGTGACGTCGGGAACCGGCACCCTCAAGGACGCCACCAACGAAGCCATCCGCACCTGGGCCGCCCGTGCGGAGGATACGTTTTACATCCTGGGATCGGCGGTGGGGCCTCATCCCTATCCCACCATTGTGCGGGAGTTCCAAAGCGTCATCAGCAAGGAGATCCGCCGCCAGATGATGGAGGCGGAGGGACGTCTGCCCGACTGCGTGGTGGCCTGTGTAGGCGGAGGATCCAACGCCATCGGCGCCTTCAGCGACTTTATCGATGAGCCGTCGGTGCGGCTGGTAGGGGCCGAGGCCGCCGGTCTGGGTGTGGATACCGAGCTCCACGCCGCCACCATCACCAAGGGGCGCACCGGCGTACTCCACGGCATGAAGTCCCTCTTCCTCCAGGATGACCACGGCGGCATCATGCCGGTTTACTCCATCTCGGCCGGACTGGATTATCCCGGCGTCGGGCCGCAGCACGCCTACTTGGCCAAGACCGGCCGGGCCGATTACTATCCCATCACCGACAAAGAGGCGGTGGAGGCTTTGATGTACCTCAACAAAAAGGAGGGCATCCTGCCGGCCATCGAGAGCGCCCACGCCGTGGCTCAGGCCATGAAGTTGGCCCCTCAGATGAGCAAGGATCAGATTATGGTGATCTGTCTTTCCGGCCGGGGAGATAAGGACGTATATTCGGTGGCCAAATACCTGGGCGAAGAAGTGGGACGGCCGGAGTAAAAAAGGAGGATTTTAATATGTCTGTGGAAATTCGAACCATCTCCTCCAAAGAGGAGGCGGAACAAGTGGCCGCATTGGCCAAAGAGGTGTGGACCGAGCATTATGAGTCCATCATCGGCTTGGATCAGGTCAACTACATGATCGAGAAGTTCCAGTCCGGCCCCTGCATCTACCGGGATCTCTCCGAGAAGGGTTACATCTACTATGTGGCCGAGGAAGGGGACCGGATGGTGGGATATTGCGCCGTCCATCCGGAAGAGGGAAAGACCTTCCTCAGCAAGATTTACGTGCTGAAATCCCATCGGAGACAGGGCATCGCCCGGCGGTTTGTGGAACTTGTGTGCGGCAAGGCCAAGGAGCGGGGGGACGCTTTTGTCTACCTGACGGTCAACAAAGAGAATGTGGGATCCATCGCCGCCTATGAAGCCATGGACTTTTACAAGGAGAAGTCCATCTGCACCGACATCGGCGGAGGCTATGTCATGGACGACTACGTCATGCAGCGGGATCTTTAACCGGTAAAATCATAAGAAAAAAGGCCCTGGATCACCACCATGATCCAGGGCCTTTTTTGACATCTTAATGGGGTTGATACGCCGCGCTTTGCAGAGGAAAAGAAAGGCTGAAAGCCGCTGCCGAAAGGAGGTGCTTGGAGCCTTTCTGTTGATCCGAAAGGGCATCAATAGCGATTGTCAAAGATGCGGGTGGATTTTTTCTCACTGCGGGGAAGGTCGCCGATGTTTACCACCTTAGGGACAATGGCGATGCCGATGCGGCTTTTGAACACCACGGCGATGATCTCCTCCAGATGGGCGGTGTCTACACCCTTTTCCTTTTCCACGAAAAGGGTCAAAATGTCCTTGCCGTTTAAATGGTCGATCATGACCTGGTACTCGCTGGAGGCCCCGGGGATCTCGTGGAGCACCTCCTCGATTTGGCTGGGGAAGATGTTGACCCCTTTGACCTTGATCATGTCGTCGGTGCGGCCGATGAGGGTGTCGATGCGGGGATAATCGAGGCCGCAGGCGCAGTCGCCGGGCAGGAACCGGGTGAGGTCGTGGGTGCGGTAACGGATGAGGGGGGCGCCCTCCTTGCGCAGGGTGGTGATGACCAATTCGCCGATCTCGCCGTCGGGCAGGATCTCGCCGGTTTTGGGATTGACGATCTCGCAGTAAATGTAGTCGTCCCAATAGTGCATGCCGCATTCGTAGTCGCAGCTCATGCCGATGCCGGGGCCGTAGACCTCGGTGAGGCCGTAGATATCGTAGAGCTGGACCCCCAATTCCGCGGCGATGCGGCGGCGCATTTTCTCGCCCCAGCGTTCCGAGCCGATGATGCCCTTTTTGAGATGGATCTGGTCGCCGATGCCGCGGCGGGCGATTTCCTCCGCCAACAGCAAAGCGTAGGACGATGTGGCGCATAAAACCGTCGCCTTCAAATCCACCATCATGCGAAGCTGCTTGTCGGTGTTGCCGGGACCCATGGGAATGGCCATGGCGCCCAGACGTTCCACACCGGCCTGGAATCCGATGCCCGCCGTCCACAAACCGTAACCAGGGGTGATTTGCACCCGGTCTAAATTGGTGACGCCGGCGGTGCGGTAACACCGCTCAAACATAATGGCCCAATCCTCGATGTCCTTTTTGGTGTAGGGGATGATGACCGGGGTGCCGGTGGTGCCGGAGGAGGAGTGAATGCGGACGATTTCACTGTCCGGCACGGCCTGGAGTCCCAGGGGATAGGCTTCCCGCAAATCCCCTTTCCAGGAGAAGGGAAGCTTTTCAAAGTCCGATTGGGTCTGAATGGCGTCGATGTCGATGCCGTCGAATTTTTTTTGATAAAATCCGCCGGGGATGGCCGTCAGCTTTTTGAGCTGCGCTTTGATCAGGTCGAATTGGGATTGTTTCATTTTCATCGGTCGGTTCCCCCTTGTGCTGCAAGGACGCCGGCGTGCAGCGCCTTGGTATTCATTTCAATAAATCGCTGCGGCAGCCGTTTCTGGATGGTTTCCTCTAACTCTTTTTCGGAGATGCCCAAAAGGCCGGCCCCACAGGCGGCGCCCAGCAAAGCCACGTTGAGCACCTTGGCCGAACCGCATTGGTTGCAAATGGCCTCGCCGTCCACAACGATGAGATGTTTGACATGATCCTTAAGGTAGCTTAGCATGTCGTCGCCGTCGTAGTGGCCGCCCAGAGAAGCGGTCACCGGACGGATGGCCTTTTTGCTGACCACCACCGCCCCGTCCTTTTTCAGGTAGGGGAGGCACCGCACCGCCTCGGCCGGTTCAAATCCCAGGATCAGGTCGGCCTCTCCCACGGGGATCATAGGGGAGTGGATCTCCTCCCCGACCCGGACGTGGCTGACCACGCATCCGCCCCGTTGGGCCATGCCGATGGTTTCGGCCGTCCGGGCGTTGAGGCCCTGGTTCATGGCCGACTGGGCGATGAGCTTGGAGGCCAGTACCGTCCCTTGGCCGCCGACTCCGGCCAACATACAATTGATGGTCATTTGCATTCACCTCCAATGGCGCCTACCGGACAAACCTGGGCGCAGATGGAACAGCCGTAACACAGGCTGGGTTCGATCAAAGCCTTTTTGTCCTCCATGGTGATAGCGGGACATCCCAGCTCCCGGATGCACTTTTGGCACCCGATGCATTTCTCCTTGTCCACTGTGTAAAGTCCCGACGGCTTGGTGACCGAAATACAGGGGGACTTGAAGATCACGGCCGATACCCCTTTGACATCGGCGGCTTGTTTGACAGCCTCCACGGCGGCCTTGAGATCCAGCGGATCGACAGTGACCACATGCTTGACCCCGACGGCCTCAAGCACCGCCGGGATGCTGATCTTCTGGGACACATCCCCCATCATGGTGACGCCGGTGCCGGGATGGGGCTGATGCCCCGTCATGGCGGTGGTGGAATTGTCCAGCACGATGAGCACAATGTCGGTCTGGTTATAAACGGCGTTGACCACGCCGGTGATGCCCGAGGCGAAGAAGGTGGAATCGCCGATGAAGGAGAAATTGACCGCGTCGGGTTCCACCCGGTGAAGGCCCTGGGCCATGGTGACGTCGGCGCCCATGCAAAGGCAGGTGTCCACCATGTCCAAAGGCTGGGCATTGCCCAGGGTATAGCACCCGATGTCGCCGGAGAAGACGGCCTTTCTGCCCTTCATGGCCTGCTTGACGGCGTAGAAGGAGGCCCGGTGGGGGCATCCAGCGCACAGCACCGGCGGACGGGCGGGCATCTCCGGCAGCGTAGGCATCTCCGGGGCTTCATAGGGGATCTCGAGGAAACGGGATACCGCCTCCCGGACCGATTCCACGGTGTTTTCCCCGGCCGGCTGGATATCGCCGGTCAACTTGCCCCGGATGGTGACGTTTAAATGGTGTTTGCCGCAGAGGTAGGTCAGTTCCCGCTCAATGACCGGGTCCAGTTCCTCGATGACCAGCACTTCCTCCAGGCCGTCCAAAAATTCCAAGGCCAGTTTCTCCGGGAAGGGATGGGGAGTGGCCACTTTGAAGAGCTTTACCGGCCCATCCCCCAACACCTCCCGGGTGTATTCATAGCTGATGCCGCCGGTGGCGATGCCCCGTTTGCCAGAACCGGTCAACCGGTTGAAACGGTAGGAGGAGAAATCCTCCCCGATGCGGGGATTGCGCGCCTCGATCCTCTTGTGGCTTTGGAAGGAGAGGCGGGGGAAGATGACCCAACGGGAGGAATCCTTTATAAATCCCTCCGGCTTACGGACCTGACGGATGGCGTCGATGGCGATGGAGGCGCAGCCGTGGCAGACCCGGGTGGTGGGACGGAATAAAACCGGGGTGTGGTACTTTTCCGAATACTCAAAGGCATCGGCAATCATCTCATAGGCTTCCTCCGGGGAGGAGGGATCAAACACCGGCAATTTGCTAAACTGGGCGAAATGCCGGGTATCCTGCTCGGTCTGGGAGGAGATGGGGCCGGGATCGTCGGCCACAGCCACCACCATGCCGCCCTTGACCCCCACGTAAGCCAGGCTCATCAATGGATCGGAAGCCACGTTGAGCCCCACCTGCTTCATGGTAACCAAGGTGCGGGCGCCGGCGTAGGCCGCACCGGCCGCCACTTCCAAGGCGGCTTTTTCATTGACCGACCACTCCACATAAATATCGCCGGGATTGTTTTTGGCGATGGTCTCCAAAATTTCAGTGGATGGTGTGCCTGGATAACCGGCCACCACCTGGACGCCGGCGTGTATCGCGCCCAAACCGATGGCCTGATTGCCCATCAAAAATTGTTTTTCCAAGGGTTGTCACCCTCCTATCCATGCAAATTTCCCAAAAATCACCGCGCCGGAAGACGGTTCTCTCCACCCCAAAACGATTGGGGAAAAACAAATTATCGTCCGACGCCTGCTGCCAAGAATT
>CAJFOZ010000068.1 GCA_904397895.1 uncultured Clostridia bacterium | reverse complement strand
TTCACGAAAGCTGCTTTCTTCGTTTCGTCCCCCAAGATTTCTGTGTACAAGGTTTCCAGTGTTTTCATGTCGATTTGCTCCTTTCTATCTAATTAAAATAAAATGGGGATAATTTGTTCCGGCTTGGCAAACTGTAACATCTCATATCCGATTCCCGCACCGCCATAAAACAGGTCCGGCGTGAAAAATTGCCGGAAGGTTGATGGAAGATAGGTGTATCCGCCTTCCAAGTCTTTGCGTTTTTTCATTTTGGCCAGCAGTATTCCTGCGGCTTCCCTGCAAATGGACTGTTTATCTGCCACCGCCTGGGACGCTCCCAAGTAGAATGCGGCGGCAGAGCTGTTGCCACAGCACAAATGGTCCCGGAAAAGCGGTTGGTGGTGAAGGCACGCCTCCAGTGCCCGTGAGATATCTTCCTCCAGCCATACACGGTTGACGGTAGGCAATGCTGTACCCATCTTTCCGCAGTAGAGCAATGCCAACCCTATACCTGGCGCGCCGGAGCACAGGCCGTGCATTGCGTGGGAAACGACCGACGATTTCCTTAGATCTGGCCAAGTCCCCAGCTTTTCCGAATAGGTACGGTGCTCATAGGTTAAGGCGTCCGCAGCCGCCGGCACATATGTATTGTCTTCCAACGCACGGGCTGCCCCTAAAAGTGCGGCGGCGATCCCCGCCATCCCATGTCCGGCTCCGCTGATGGGACGTCCCAGATTTAACGTATCCCATAGGGGGAAACCGCCTTGTTCCAGTGGTTTTTTCTTTGCCAAAAGCCGATCTGCTGTACGACGGATCTGCCGCTGGAGAACATCCGTATTGCGGTTGGCCGGCTGTCCGCACAGTGCCAAAAGAAGGCCTGCGACGCCGGAGAAAACATCCAGATATTCCGCCTCTTCTATTGGCGACTTGTCTAAAAGCAAGAGGAGCCGTTGCGCCAGCTGCCCTGGGATTGGACTATCCAGATACCGTTCTATCAGGGTAAGGGATCTCAAAACGCCGGCAAACCCGCTGGTTATCCCCAAAGGGAAAACAGATTCTGGAATGACGCTGTTTTTTTCCAAAAGGCCGATGGCATCCGAAACCTGGTCAAGACAGATCATGGATAATTCTATCGCCCGCTTTTTCAGCTCGGCTTTTTGGCTGATAGCGGCTATGGCTGAGAAAAATACCCCCAGTCCCAACGTCCCCTGGGACATTGTCGGGCGTGCCGGCGAAAGATCTCTTCCCTCACCACAGCGCATCAGCCAAGATGTTTTTCCGCTGGGGCCGGATAAAGACATGGCGTCAAGGTTACGGAAGATTTCCTCTGCTTCCAGGATGGCCTCCTCTTCCGTAATAGGTGATGCATCAGGAAAGGTGTAGTGATACAAAGCCTCCGCCCTTTCCTTTGGCGCCGGCAGCAATGCCGCATCCAAGCTTTGTTTCAAGATCCCAAGTTCAAATTTCTTTTCCGTTTGGCTCAATCGGGTCAGACGTTGGCAGGCATTTTCCACACCGCTCGTCTTGAAAAAGCCGGGGATCAGCACATGGTCGTATCCGCAAAGGGCATGGCTGCCGCCTTTTGTGCAAAAATAGGGAATATCCCCTTCCAACAAACATTCTTTTTCCCATTCGGCGATGGGTTCCATTTGTTTTGCACCGTGTTGGACAAAATAATCCTTCAACCGATTGACAACTGCTTTTTGGCTCTCTTCCGACTGAAGCGCCGCTGTTGTCAACATCTTTTGCTGTAGCAAGGCATAATAGTTGCTTTGACGGAGCAGCCGACGGACTGGATGTTCCCGAAATGCTTCTACCGCTTTTAAAAGTTCTTTTTGAACCTCCATGCATCGATCGTAGCCTGCGTCAAAACCTGCATACAGCCGTTGTTCATGCCCAATCACCGATTGCCTTACGCCCTCCAGCATCGGAAGGCAGGATACTATTTCCGAATCATCCAATAAAACGCTCAATTGCCTGTCGCCCACCTTTCGCGGGAGAATGCTGCTGGGGATCAGGGATCGATTGGCGTCGTACAAAAAATCCTCCTGTTCGGCAATTGGTTGGGGATGGACTTTGGGATGGCTAAAGACCTTTGGCACAGGGGTCAGGATGGTTTCTAAGTCAATGACCGCCGGACGGTCGCCTTGGGCAATCCAGTTTTCGGAATGCATATCGCTGCTTCCCAAAGCTTGGAACAAGGCGATCGCCCCTCCCAGACGATAGAAATATCCATCGACCTCCTCTTCGGAATTTACTGGACGGGATTCGATGTATTCACAATAGCCGTATCCCGGACGCTGTAGACATTTGGGAACCGTCAAAAAATCTGAAAAATACCTCTGTGCGATCTCTTGAAACCCGACGTCTATCCCGCAATCGTGGGGCTTGTAGACAAATTTACCAGCCTTCGTCTGGATCACGCAGGTGGACCGCCCATGGAAGTGGAGATCCGCCCCATCGGTTGTTACCAGGGTAACGGCCTCCAGATCCTTTCCTTTAAAGAATGCCCGGCAAATGGACTGCTGATCTGCTGTAATCCGTCCAAGCATCTCCCTTGTGGCCTCTATGAAACGCTGCATGTGTTGATCCAGCCATTTTTTCAGAAGCGGGGCCTTTTGATACAACACATTGCCGTCGGTATTTTCCAGCTCCTCTAAAAGTTTCTTTGCGGCTTTGACCTTCTCTTCTTTTGTGGCAAGCTGGATATCCCATGCGAGCACGGCGTTTTCCGCCGTCATATATTCCTTTTTCACATCGTCGCAAACGCTTTTGGACATCTGTACCAACTGCTTAAACAGCCTAAAAAACACCAGCCGTTTCCCGGGTTCCGTAAAAGGTATCGCGTCGGCAAAATCTTGATCCAGAATTTCCTCTGCACGTCTTGTAAAACGAAGGAAAAACAGGGCTTCTATCTGTTCCTTTGGAATGGTAAGATGTTCTTGATTCAATATGTACATACGTAAAACCCCATAACTGAGCCAGTGATCCATTCAATATCGTCTCGGCTCTCTTCTTTCTTACCCTTTTATACGAAGCAGAAAGGAAAAGGGACGGTTTTTTTTGATGAACACAGCATCATTTTTTCTACGATTGGCTGTCATCCACTTGCTGCCGGGCAATCAATTGGGCAAACTTTCCGTTTTGTTTCATCAACTGGTCATAGGTGCCGTCTTCTACGATCTTCCCCTTTTCTAGATACAAAATGCGGTCGCATTGCCGGATGGTGGACAGACGATGGGCAATGACGATCCGGGTGCATTTCAATTGATCTAAAGATTGCGAAACCTTTTTCTGCGTCAGGTTGTCAAGCGCGGAGGTGGCCTCGTCAAACATCAGGATCCTGGGCTTTGGCGCAATGGCCCGGGCGATCATCAGACGCTGCCTCTGTCCGCCGGATACTCCGCCCGATCCTTCGGAAATGATGGTGTTCATCCCCATGGGCATCCGCCGGATATCCTCCGCAATGCCGGCCAATTCAGCGGCTTCCCAAGCGTCGTCCAATGTCAGCCATGGGGCCGAAATGACGATGTTGGAATACACGTCCCCTTGGAACAGCTTGCCGTTTTGCATGACCACACCGATCTTCCGACGCAGGGATTTCAAGTCAATGGTGGAAAGATCCTTTCCGTCGTAGTAAACGGCGCCTTTCTGCGGTGTCTCAAAGCCCAGCATCAAGCGCATCAGGGTGGATTTGCCGCAACCGGTAGCTCCCACGATGGCCACATACTGGCCCGGACGGATTTTTAAAGATAGGTTATCCACTACAAGCGGCATATGCTGGCTGTAGCGGAAGGAAACGTTGTTGAGCTCAATCCCGCCGGACAACCGTGTAATCACCTGCTTGCCTTCCGAGATCTCCGGCACAGCTTCCATAATGGGCTTTGCCATATCGAGGATCGGTTTAAATTGGGCGATGATCAATGCAGCCGACGAGAGGGATAAAAAAGCACCGGAAATCATTCCATAAGCCGTATTGAAGGCGTAATAATCGGCCACCGAAACCCCGCTCCGGACAGCGGTATAATACAGTACAATGGTCCCGATTAGCGAAATGGCCACAGAAATGACCGTGTTAATTTTTAGAATCAACGGTGGATTATAGGTCAGCGACGCTACTTTTGCATACAGGTTCCCCCATCGGGCAAAGGCACGCTTCTCCGAGCCGGACAACTTGATCTTCTGTACGCCGGTGATCAAGGCATAGCTCATACCATTCTCCTTTGCGCTGACCTCCAGGCTTTTTTTGGTGACGCGCATCTGTACAAAGGTAGAAACCAGCGAAAACACCAATGTTGTTAAAACAATCAGCAAGGCCGGGACAACCAATGCCGGCGCATAGACAAAGATTTGCGAGATATAAACAAGAGAAAAAATAGAGGTCAGCCCGGTGGAGAGCAGGGCCGAAACCATCTGGTTGCAGAGCATATTGATGTACTGCGCACGGCTGGATAGGTCTCCTGAGCTATATTGCTTAAAGAAGTCCGCCGGCAGAGAAAGGATCCTCATCATCGTAGCGGCTTGTACCGATACCTCCATCTTGGTATTGATCCGCGCCAGCAGCAGGGACTTCACCGACGTCAAAATCAGAGAGCTGATCGATACACATACTAGGAATGCCGACATAGCAAGCAATAGCCTCATATTGCCGTTTGTCACGATGCTGGAAAAAATAATATTGTTGAGCTGGGGCGTAATCATCCCCACCAGCGTCACGGCCAGCGCGGCCAATCCAAACATCATAAAATCGGACAATGACAGCGTCTGTATGATATATTGAAACAGCTGCCCGATCCCCATTTTTTTCAGGGGAAACGGTTTATAAAAAGCGATGGCTTCTTCTTCAAACAGCTTTTCCGTTTTCCGATTCACCTTAACCCGTTTGCCGGAGGACTTATCTAAAAAGCTGTAGCCCGAAATCTTGGACGGGATAAGCGCTACCACACTGCCGTCGTCGCGCCGCACGCCCAACATAGCTCCAACCGCGTCCTTGTACCATCCCTTTTCCAACCGGACTGTGCGGCGCATAATGCCATAGGGGCGCATAAGATATTCCAATTGTTCGTTCCTATCTTTTATCCCATCCGGGATTTCCCGGCTTTTCACATGATAATATTTCAAAATCTCATCGATGGCATTTTTGGTAATCTGCCGTTGGTCGTTGAGCGCTGCGGAAGCTTTGGACCCCATGACCGAACTGGCAATATGGAGAAAGGATTGTGCAAAAGCATCGTCGTCGTGTTGTTTTCTTTCCCGTATTTGTTCATCAAACCATCCCATAAATCCCCACCTCCTTTATTCATTGGATACCAGCTTGGCATATGCCCCGCCTTTGGCATACAATTGGTCGTGTGTTCCGCGCTCCACCACTTTTCCGTTGTCCATCACAATGATCTCGTCGCAGTCGCGGATGGTGGATAGCCGATGGGCGATCACAATACAGGTAATCCCCCGGTCCTTGATGGACTTCACTACTTGATACTCGGTTTTGGCATCCAATGCCGACGTGGCTTCGTCCAGGATGATGATGGTGGGATCTTGAGCCAAAACCCGGGCAATCTCGATTCGCTGCCGCTGTCCGCCGGAAAAATCCTTGCCGCCCTCGGTGATGGTGTAGTTGTATCCCCCATCCCGCTGCATAATGTCTTCATGCAATTGGGCATCCCGGGCGGCCATAATCATTTCAAAATCCTCGATGGAGGTATCCCACATCTTAATGTTGTTGGCGATGGTGTCTTCAAATAGGATGATGTCCTGGTCCACTACGGCCAAGGAACTGGTAAATACGCTGCGGTCAATTTTATGTATGGGCTTGCCGTCGAATAGGATTTCTCCGCTCCACGGCTTATAAAGGCCGGAAAGCAATTTGGATAAGGTGGATTTCCCGCAGCCGGATGCCCCAACAAATGCAACGCGGCTGCCGGGTCGGAGGGAAAGGTTAAAGTGTTCGATGAGCGGATCCCCCAGCCGGGAGTAGCCAAAGGTTACATCCTTCATCTCTACGGCTCCGGAGAGTTTATCGTATTCCACCGAAGGATCTATTTCATCGTCTTCATAATCGACATCGGTCGGGTATTCCATCACATCTTCCACACGTTCCATCTGGGTGCGCATTTCCTGGATGGTCTGTCCGGCGGTAATCAGAGTGGTGGCAGGCGTGGTAAAGGAGGAAAGGAATCCCTGGAACGCCATGATCATACCGGCGGTAAACTGTCCTTGCAGGGTGAGCCATACGCCCAGCATCAGTATGGCGGTGTTGGTCAGCGAGGACACAAGCCCCGGCAACATGCCAAGGTACTGGTTGAGTTTTGTAAACTTTATCTTTTGTGTATTCACACTGGCCTGATAACCAGCCCATTTTTCAAAATACCCGTTTTCTGCACCGCTGGCCTTGATGGTTTCGATCATCTCGATGCCGGCCACCGTAGCGCCGGCCAGCTTGCCGGCATCGCGCATCTGGACGCGAGTGATGTTGATCCGCTTTCTTGAAATAATTCGGGACAGCGCCACATTAATAAGGATGGATGCAACCCCCACCAGTGTCAGCAGCCAGCTGTAGCGTATCATGACCACCAGATAAAAGATCATCATTAAGGTATTGAGGGCCAATGGCGCAAAGGTATTGACCATGCTGTTGGCGATGGAGGAGTTGGTGCTTTTTCGCCCCTGGATATCGCCGGCCATCCTCTGGGAAAAGAATTCCATTGGCATCCGCAGCACTTTCCACATAAACGCGGTACTGCCAACAATGGCCAATTTCCCGTTGATTTTTAGGGAATAGATGGCCTGCACCCAGGATACGATGATCTGGACAATGCTCAGTCCGGACAGGGCCAGTAAAAACGGCAGGAACCAATCGGGATTTTCCCCTGTCAACAGGCGGTCCAGGAAGATACGGGAAAAGGCGGGATTGATAATACCGATCAGCGAGGTGATTGCCGTGGTCAACACCACAAAGGCCACTGCCGTGCCTGCACCTGCCAGGCGCTTTTTGGCGAAGGAGAGCACTGATTTGGGTTTCCCACCCGGCTCAAAATCCTCACCCGGCTCAAACATCAGGCAGATCCCGGTAAAGGACTTGTCAAAACTCTCCATGGATACCCAATAATTGCCCTTGGCCGGATCGTTCAGATAGGCCTTATTGCCGCGGAACCCGTCCAGCACCACAAAATGGTTAAAGTTCCAATGGATGATACAGGGAAACTTGCCGTGTTTGATTAAGTCCTCCGGTTCATAGCGGTAGCCTTTTGCCGTTAGTCCGTAACTGCGGGCCGCTTGGACGACATTTTTCGCATTGGATCCATCGCGGGAGACGCCACAGTCGGCCCGCACCTGCTCCAGTGGGACCCATTTGTCATAATAGGCCAGGATCATGGCCAAACAGGCCGCACCACATTCTAGCGCTTCCATCTGCATGACCACCGGCACTTTGACGCGGCCGCTTGTAACCGGCTGTTTCAGCTTCTTTTTCATGGGCATACCTCAATTCAGGACAAAAGATATCGGCGATACGCTTTCTACAACAATGTCCGCCCGATAGGTCCCTTCCGAAAGGGATCCCAAAAGGGTAACCGGATAGACCCATTCCCCGTTTTGCAGCCCGTATGTATGCAATGTGTAATCATCGAACAAATCGGGGACGGCAACCGGTTTAGTTGCCACGGCTGAAACAGCGTATTGCTTGCCGCCAATCCTTACTTCCATATCGTCGGTAACAGAGGAGATATCTTCTGCTTTGACATAGCAAGTGATTTTCCCATCCTCCGATACCGCCGCTGTGGAGAGGACGGTATCTAGATGTCCAAAAACGCCCCAGATACATACGCCCACAAGTAGGACGATGACCGCCGTCAATAACATCCATACGCCGGGATTGGACACTCGTATATAGTCGTTGAGCTGTTCCGGTGAGGAGACGCGATCCAAACTTTTTTTGCGAAAAATTGGGTTTTCCATCGATTGCCCCTCCTTAGATATTTTTCTTGATTGTCAGGATATTCCGTCCGTTGTGGTATTCGTAGTGGATGCTGTCCATGCTTTTTTTCACAATATAGATACCAAGCCCTCCAATTTCCCGTTTCTCAGCCGAGAGGGAAATATCCGGATCATCCGTATCCAGCGGATTATAGGGCACCCCGTGGTCAATAAAGGTGATGACAACCGACAACGGCTCTTCGATTACTTCAACCTGGACAGTCGCCGGCCCAACACCTTGGCCATATGCATAATGTGCGATGTTGCCAAACAGCTCATCAATGGCAATATTAATTTGCGTCTGCGCCCTTAGTGGACAGCCAAATTTCTCCAGCTGTTGGTCGACAAATTCCGTCACCTTTTCGATGTTTTCCACCGTTGCATCAATGGTCAGTTCCTTCATATTTTCTCATCACCTTTCGCCTGTACTTTACCGTGTGGCAAACCCTGGGCATCCACCATCCATCGCCGTTATCCGATGGTTTTTCTCTCTGTTTTTTTGCATTTTAAGCACAACATTGTAATATCGTCAAACTGCGGCATATCGCCCACAAAATGGTCTATGTTTTCTTTAACCTCGTGCAACAGCTCCTCCGGCCCTCCGTCTGGGCGACGGTTGAGCGTCTGAAGCATCCGGTCGGCTCCGTAAAGGCTGTTGCCGGAATTAGTCGCTTCTGTTACGCCGTCGGTATAAACAAACAGGGTGTCCCCCGCATGCAGTTCCAATTCATATTCCCGGTAACGGGTATTTTCCATCCCCGCCAGCACAAAACCGTGTTTGTCCTTATAAAGTTCAAATTCACCATCCGACCGCCTGATGGCCGGGTATTCGTGTCCCGCGTTGGCGGCCGTCAGCTTGCCGGTGGAGATTTCATAAATCCTCAGCCAAACGGTGACGAACATTTCCGCTTCGTTGTTTTCACACAGCTGATTGTTGACTGCCTCCAGCACTTCCTTTGGGGAAGCACCTGTCTGCGCTTGATTTTTCAGCAGGGTCTTGGCGATGACCATAAATAAAGCCGCCGGTACTCCCTTTCCAGATACGTCGGCTATCACCATGGCCAGATGATCGTCGTCTATCAGGAAAAAATCATAGAAATCCCCACCCACTTCTTTGGCGGGGGTCATGGTGGCATAAATATCGAATTCATCCCGTTCCGGAAAGGCTGGAAAAATACAAGGCAGCATATCGCGCTGGATATTGCTTGCCACATTGAGTTCCGCCGCATTCTTCATGGCCTTGGCGCTCCAGAACACCGACGAGAAAATCTGCACATATTCCAACACAAAAATCACGCAGACGGTGATGTACAATGGGAAAAAATAAGGTGAGCCCGGCATAATACCGCTGTTGTTTGTAATAAGGTTGATGATGTAAAATCCTACAACCGATACAGCCGGCGCCGCTAAATAGGACGCCATTTTCCCCTGAAGCGCCTCTATGATGTTCCGGACATGACGTCGCAGCCAAAAATAGTACAACAAGTAAAATATACTGTAGACCACCAGCTTGATGCCGATGAACAACAGGAGGTTTTCTGTTGTATACGGCGTATCCTCAAACAAGTGCAGCGCCGCTCCCAGGAAGGTATCGGTGGTACCGCAAAACATAAAGGTCGCCACATTGGCGATCAACGATGCCATCAGCCCTACAAATATTTTTGCGCTGAAACTTTCTCTGTACAGCAGGCACGCCGCCACACATACCAGGATGGAAAGCCCTAAGATCCCTACCAGGTCGTTGTAGAGATCGATGGAATAGCTGATCCATGCAATCACAAAGCCCAATGCGGCAAAGCCTATCCAGCTCAGGATGGTGACGCCCCTGCTATATTTTGCCTTGAGCGTCGTGGCAACAATAGCGCCGCTGAATACCGATGCTAAAAAAACAGCGAAGGTCCAAAGCAATGTAACGTGATCCATCAATCCCCCTCCTCAAACATTTGATATTCCTGTAGCACGGTAAAATACCGGTTTAAATAATCGTTTGTAATTGGGTTCCAGGTTTCTCCCAACCGTTCCAGTATTTTTGAAGTGAAATCTGCGCTTACTGTATTTTCCTGATAATGCAGGTCTGTACGTTCCAACAAGATCCCTTCCAACAAGGCTTTCCCTTTCTTGGTTTGGCCCAGTTCATCCAAAACCCCGGCAAACTCTTCATCGTCCACGATTTCCACTGGATGGCCGATGGCGCCCAGAACAGAAAATAAATTCGCATACGGTACCTCCTGAGGCGGATATACGTGAAAGACCGTATACTCATCCTGTACCCTGGAGAGGGTTACAATCATCCGGGCCACTTCATCCACTGGAGAAAAGTTTACCGTTGCCTCATAGAGGGAACGCGGGACTTTTCCTATTTTCACATAAGATGAAATCTGCCGGGTAAAGGCATTGGTCCGGCTGTTCATCTGGAATTCCCCATCCGCAAGACGGCCCTGTAGGTTGCCCACCCGCATGATCTTGACGGGGATGCCTTCTTTTATAGCAGCCTGTAAGATCTCGTATTCCGCCATGTATTTCGATAGGACATACCGATTTTGGATTTCCTGCCCAATGTATAGGGACTGTTCTGTCAATGTCAGCGGCGGCACGCCCATCCGGCTTACCCCGCTGATGCTGATGGTAGAAACCTGGACCAATGCGGCTCCCTGCTTCTTACAGAACGCCAGCAGCTTTTTCACTCCGCCGGTATTGATACGTTCCAATTTATCGTCGTAGGCAAAATGCGCTACATTGGCTGCACAATGAATGACCGTCTGGATGGACCCGGCAAAAGGACGGGAAAAGACCGTTTCATTTTCCATATCCCCTTCAACTGCAAACAGCTTTTTCCCGATCAGTCCATCGCCGTCTTCCTCGCCATAGTAAAAAAGGGCGCTGCGCAGTCGTTTTTCCGCCGTCAGCCGTTCGGTGGGACGAATGAGGCAATAAATCCTATCCCATACATCCGGCCGTTTCAGGAGCTCCAGCAAAATATGGATCCCCAGAAACCCTGTAACGCCAGTCAACAGGATATTCCCAAGCCTATGGCATACCGTCCTCTCCGGACAATTGCGGGAAAGCAGATCCCGGATCCCTTCATAATCCAATGTTTCAAGCCGATTATGTTGTCCATTTCCCGCAGCTGCGGCTGCCGGGATGGAAAGATGCTGCGCCAAAAGTTCCGGCGTTGGATATTGAAAGATATCCTCAAAGGCTAGGGATGCTTCCGGCAGCCGTTCTTCTATCTCACAGACCAGTTCTGCAATATGGAGGCTATCCCCTCCCATTTCAAAAAAGTTGTCGTCAAGCCCAATTTTCCCCTCGTGGAGCACGCTGGAAAAGGCACTGCAAATTGCCTTTTGTAAATCCGTCTGGGGAGGGCGGTAGATATGGGTATACTCTATCTTTTCCCGTTCCAGAGCCTTGAGGTCGGTTTTGCCGCCGGGCGTCTGTGGGATGCGCTTCAGCTGTTTGAAAACATCCGGAACCATGTATAACGCCAGGTGTTCCTTTAGATGTTCCCGCAAAGCTTCTACATCCACTTCCTCCTGGGACCGCACCGTATAGAAACAGACCAGATGTTGCGACCCTGCTAACGTACGGACAAGCACATTGGCTTGGTCGATTCCTGAAAAACGACGGATCTGGTTTTCAATCTCCGGCAGTTCGATCCGCAGCCCTCTGAGTTTTACCTGATGGTCGTTGCGGCCTTTATAGACGACACGTCCATCCGGTTGGAAGTGTCCCAAATCCCCTGTGCAGTACATCCGTTTCCCATACCGGGTGACAAACCGTTTCTCGGTCTGTTCCGGCAGGCCACGGTAACCTATTCCCACCCCGTTTCCATAGATGCAGATTTCGCCAACAGCCCCCAAAGGCAGAAGCCGTCCTTGCTGATCCAGAATCATCACACCCGTATTGGCAATGGGGCGGCCGATGGTCCGATTATCCCTCGCCTCGGTGATGGTGGCGCCAATGGTGGTTTCTGTCGGTCCATAGCCGTTGTAGACCCGAATCCCATATTTCTCCATAAGTTCATCCACCAGCGCCCCCGGCAGAACCTCCCCAGCAGATAAAATCGCCTCTACCTGGCCAAGGGCGTGGGCAAAACGTTTCTCTTTCAGATAAGCGGAAAGACGTGAAGGTGTACAATGGAGAAGATTCGCGCCATGCGCTCCCAGCAGCTCAGCAATTTTTACGGGATCGATCAAGGCATCCTCCGGCGCAAGCTCTACAAACATGCCGTTTAGTAAGGGCACAAAAATTTCAAACAATGAAATGTCAAAACACACCGACCCAATGGCCACAATCCCTTTGCCACACCGGCAGATATCTCGGTTAAAAGGGTTGTTGTCCGGATGGGCGATATTAACCAGGCCTCGATGGGAAAGCATTACCCCTTTTGGCGCACCTGTGGTGCCGGAGGTATAGATACAGTATGCCGGCTGCTCCTGATGGATGGATACATCGGGAGCGGAATCGTCGTCAAAATTCAGCAAGGTATCCGCTTCCAGATACTCCCGGCCGGCAGTCCCTGTTACATCCTTAGAAGAGATCAAAAAGGAGGCCCGGCTGTTTTCCAGAATATAATCCACCCGGTTCTTGGGATATTGCGGGTCAACCGGGATAAAAGCTGCGCCCGCCTTTAGAATGCCGATCATAATGGGAATGAGGCGGTAATCCCGGCGCAGCATAAACAACACCGGTTCTCCCGGCTTTATGCCGCGGGATAATAAGGCGTTGGCAACCCGGTTGGAAGATTGATCCAGCTCACGGAACGTATAGGCAACTGGACCTGCAAACAGAGCCGGCTTGTCGGCATAGTCTTGTGCCGCCTTGTAAAACAATGAGGCGATGGTATCCTTACAGCTGATGGGGATCCTTTTCCCCTCCATATGCTGCAGGCGATGCTCTTCCTGCTCCCCTACAATGGAAAAAGCGCCTACCGGGCCATTCGAGGACATCCCCTGTTGCAAAATCCTCATAAACGCCTGGTGAAAAGCCTCGACAGATTCCGGGGAATAAATCCCCTCCCGGCCGTCATAGCAAATTTCATAGGTATCCTTCAGCCGAGTGATGTTGGCGGTCAAATGATTGTGCATGGCTCCGTCCATACTGAGCTGGATTTCAAATGGGAAGGGGGCCGATAATCTGGGTTGGTAGAAATTCAGCGTGTATTGGCTGAGGCTTTGGGTAATTTGTCCGCTTTCCTGTAGATCTTTTAAAATATTGCCAAAACCATAGGCCTTGTGTTGTGAAGCCTTTCGAGCCTGGGTCTGGGCCAAACGGCATAAACCAGCAAAATCAGCCTCTTCGTCCATCGGTACGCGCACCGGAACAACTAGGGTATGGCATCCCAGATCCCGCCGGTTTTCTTCGGTATCCCTGTTCAGCCGCGGCATTAGGAATACGGCATCGGCTGTCTGTCCGGCGCGGGCCAGGTACAAGCTAAACGCCCCGGAAAATACCGATGCCGGTGAAATACCGTGTCTTTGCGCATATTGGTCGATCTGTTTTGAAAAATTCAAAGAAAGGACATACCGGCTACAAAAACGCCGGAGCCCTTTTCCCTCTCCTGAAAATATCCTGTTTTCGGCCTGTAACCCTTCAAAATATTCCAGCCAGAAACGCCGTTGTGCTTTGGTATCTACAGGTGTTTCCGTACACTGCCATTGAAATGGAACCTTTTCCAGCTTATGGCCGCTTAAAGCGTCCAGAACCTTTTGAGCAATCTGGCACATGCTGTATCCATCCACCAAAATATGGTGGAAACGAAAATCCAACAGCGCCCCTCCCTCTTCAATGGGATAAACCGTCGCCTGGTATAGGTCCCCTTCCGGCAGCACATCCGATTCCGCTTGCTCACAGAGACGGTCGGCCTGTGCTTTGGACATCCTCTGCATAACGGTACAATGCTTTCGATCGTCCAATGATGGTGAAAAAAACAGCCCTTTTGACTGTTTTTCAATGAGCTGTACCCCAAATATTTCACACGCCTCAATCACCTGATCCACTGCGTCGCATAAAACATCCGCGCTGCGCCCGGCAACATACAGCCGGATGGCTATGGTATTGACGGCTTCGCCGGGAAAGGCCTTCTCATTCATCCAGATTTGGTTTTGAGAGAGATTAAACGAACGTTTGCTCATAGTGATTTGTCTCCTATGGTCGATCGCCGGACATTCCAGCATTGTCTTTTTTGCTATAACCGGATCTGCCGGGAGAGATAGGTCAAGGATTCCCCACCTCCCGATTTCCTGGCCGAAAATCAGCCCTCCTATCGACGGCTCCTACCGTTGTCTTTCAGTTCCCCTGCGCAATAGGCCGATCTGCACCTCATCCTATGGATTGTGCCGTTTTCATTCTATGGTTAAAATATCAATAAACCCCGTGATCTCAAATACTTCCATAATGGTTTCGTTGACATGGCGGATGGTCATCTTGCCTTGTTTATTCATAACCTTTTGGGAAGCCAACAAAACCCGAAGCCCAGCTGAAGAAATGTATTCCAGGTCTGTAAAGTCAAACACCAATTCTGTCATGCCGCTGATAGAATGTTTTAGTTCGGCTTCCAGCTGCGGGGCGGTGGTGGTATCCAGCCGGCCCGACAGGATGATCGTCAATTTTGTTGCATCTACCTGTTTGTTGATGGTCATTCTATGATCCTCCTTAGAAAATTCCAAATAGATAATCCGACCGATTTCTTTTTATATCCCCCTCTATATTGGTGAAACAACCGAAATATAGGGTTCTTTTAATTATAATTATATCAAATATTTTTTGTTTTCAGCGTGTCGTTTACGTTGAAAATGTAACTGTTTACGCAGCAAAGATTTTCTACTCTTGTAAAAAGTAACTCCCTCATATAAAATGAAAGGGAATGGTGGGAGATGTTGTACTAAGGTATTTTTATTTTAAGTATAAACGGGATGTGAAATTATGAAAAAAGCCATCCGATGGATCTGTCCTTTGGCGTTCCTTTTGCTGTGCGCTGCTGTCATCTGGTTTTTGCACAGCTTTACCGTCACGGATAAAACCATGCAGATTATCGACTGGCAATCGGCTGTGCAAATCAACGATGACGGCACAGAATCGCCCTACCTGATGGACGGTTTTTCCAATATGCCGGAAGTAAATGGTTCTTATCGCTTTACAGCAACACTGCCGGAAAATTTGGGATCTGGATCTCTTTTGTTCGAGACGGTGGGAGAAGATCTGACTTTCTCTTTAAACGGCACAGAATTTTACCGTTCGTCCGTCACCTCCCTGGATAATATGCTGAATATGGCACAGGCGCACGTCCCTTTGCCGGAAAACGCCTCCGGGGAACTTACTGTGACCTGTACGATCTTGGATAATACGAACGCCATGTTTCCCCCTCTGTTGCGTTTTTTCCCCAATGATCTCATGGAAACCGAAACATATGCTTATGCCAACCTGTATGGCATTCCCGCAGGGGCGTCGGCCTTGGCCTTGCTCCTGGTGGCAGCTCTATTCCTGCTGGGCATCGCCCGCAAAAAGATCGATTGGAGCCTGATCCCCTTGTTTTTCGCAACGGTAGGGCTGACGGTGTACCAACTTGTCCGGAGCTGCGGCTATTATTTCTTGCCGGAAACGATGACAAATGTCCTCAGTTGGAGAGGGTTTGCGTGGCTGCCGCTGGTGGCCCTTGCCGTTTATTTCATTATGAACCGCCGCCGCGATTTCTGGAGGCTTTTGGGATTGGCAGCTGCATGGAGCGCCGGGGCGTTGTTGGTATTCTATCTAATCTCCTTGGCAACGGATGGGTATCTGTCCAGGTATATCAATACAGAAATAACAGCTTTGTTCCAATCAGGATTTTATGACGGACTCCTTACCTGGATTACCCTATGGCTGTCGATGGTATCCGCGCTGATCTCAGCTTATGTCGTTATGCGCTCTTTTACAGAGCAACAGTCGCAAATACAGACGCTCAAACTGAAAGAGCAATTGATCATGGATGGTTATCATGCAATCGAACGGAAAATGCGCGACAGCGCCGCTTTACGCCATGAATTCAAGCACCAGCTTACTGCAATGGATATTTTATATCAGCAAAAAGATTACCAGGGGCTGGGCACTCTATTGAGTGAAATAAAAAAACAGGATGCAAGCATTGTACAGACACAGTTTACCGATAACTTTACCATCAATGCTATCTTACAGGACGCCTCATTACGGGCTGCACAGATGGGAACCACTTTTGATGCACAAGTTCATGTGTCCCCAGAATTGACCATCCCGGAAAATGATTTGTGTATGCTGTTGATGAATATGCTGGACAATGCGCTGGAAGCCTGCGCCCAAATGAAAAAAACAGAGGGACGGTTTATCCATTTCAAAGCGGAAATGAAAAATGGGTTCCTAGCTGTCAAGTGTGAAAACGCCTATGCCGGCGAGATCAAGGAGGACAGCCACGGCCATCTGATCACTACCAAGGCTAATCCGGAAGCACATGGCTTTGGTATGTTACAGATGTCGGCTGTGGCCGAACAATACCACAGTATGTTGGACATAAGCTTCTCTGAAAGCCATGTGTTTACCGTCCAGACCGCCTTGAAGTTGCCAAAGAAAAAAGAGAAAAGCGCCTATGCAGCGGTCCCGTCCTGACTGCTTTGAGGAATAACCTTCTAAAACAAAACCATCCCGCATGACTTTTACTGTCATACGGGATGGTTTTGTTTTTTAAAGAAAGTTCTTCTGGTGACCCAAAAGCAACTTCATATTTTTCTCATTGATTGATATAACGGATGAAAGCGCTTTGCAGTGATTTATAATACGTCCGGCCGATGGGAAGGCGGATACCTCCCCGCAACAAAAGTTCTGTCCGGCTGATTTCTTCTATGTATTGCATATTGACCAAAAAGCTATTATGACAACGGAAGAACCCTCCCGGCGGTAGCTGCTGCTCTATTTTGGAAAGAGAGAATCGGTAAGAACGATCGCCCTCTGTCTGGTGAACGATAATATTGTGATTGCAGCTTTCAATGTATCGAATATCCGCAAGCGGCAGGCTGACCGTTTGACAGCCGATCCGCAGTATCACGGTTTTAAGCTGCTGATTAAGCTTCCAGTCGATGCGCAGGGCATTGGCCAGAGCCTCCTTGCTGATAGGCTTAAGCAAAAAGTGGATGGGCTGGACGCTATAACCCTCTGGCAAATAGTTCTCATCGCCGGTGATAAAAACAATGCTGACCCGATCTCCGCGCCGGCGGAGTAATTGAGCCAGTTCCATTCCGGTCATACCCTCCATTTTTATGTCCAAAAGCAACAAATCAAAAGGGTCGCTTTCCTCTGTCAGGACCCTCTCCAGTTCCTGCGCGGAAAGAAACTCCATGATTTCATGGCCAATGCCATCTTCCGTCAGAATATCATGGCAAAGGGAATGCAGTTCTTTTCGGGTTACATCGTCATCCTCACAGATTGCCAAACGGTATGCGTTCATCCATTCACCTCCACAGATTCTATTATCCATTATAATAAAATGCCATTTCATTTTCAACCGACAAAGCGATGGACATATTTTGAAGCAAAAATGGAGAATATTTTTCACATACATCCTGCGTCGTCTCTTTGATTTGTTATAATGAACAAGCTGTTGGGTGAATTTCGACATTTTTATTGGGTGTATCTGAGGGACCTCTATGGATAAGCAAACTCTTCATGAATCTTACTTGCTGATTGCTGCGGGCATTTTAGTGGCGGCCGTCGTCCTTTATAACGCTCTGTTATCGCCCAACCTTGGCGCATCCGCTGTCGTATACACCAACTACAACCACAGTGATACTTCCTATCCGGTTTCTTATAATGCCTCTTCCTCCTCGGCTTTGTCAGAGGAACCAGCATCTTCTAGTATGCTATCTGAAGATCCGCCTTCTGATTTGGCCTCTTCGGAAATGCCCGGTGAAACCCCTGATTCTACCGGCTCTTCCATTCCTTCGGAAAAGCCCTCTGATCCCGCCTCTTCTATGGCAACCGAAAAACCGGTTTCCTCCAAACCTTTCTCCTCTGGAAAGGTCAATATCAACACGGCGTCCAAAGAGGAGTTGATGACACTAAACGGTATTGGCGAGGTCAAAGCCCAAGCTATCATCGACTATCGCAATGCACATGGTCCGTTTAAGTCGGTGGATGAATTGACCTTGGTCAAGGGGATTGGTGATGCTACATTGGCTAAGAACCGGGATAACATATGTACATAATTGAGGCTATTTCTTTTTCTCTCCGTTTCCGCAAAAAATCAAAAAAAGCCTTGACTTTTTCTGGATAACCTAGTATAATGATTGAGCGCCATGAAGGTAGGATTTCTCAAACATATCAATGGCGACAGTTGAATAGTGTAAATGGAGAGGTGTCCGAGTGGCCGAAGGAGCATGATTGGAAATCATGTGTACGGGTTACCGTACCGCGGGTTCAAATCCCGCCCTCTCCGCCAGAGCCTCGAAGTTTTCTAGAAAATTTCGAGGCTTTTTTCTTACAATGTCGGCTATAACCCATTGCCTCATATAGCTCATAAAGATGTCTTTTGTGCTGTGTCGCCTTGCTGTAATACCCTATCGCTAGATGACAAGGTAAGATCTTCCTCTTTTGGGCCAATACCACTCGTTTTCCATCTTTTTTGAACTTTAGTTGTTAAGGAAGTTGCTCATGTACATTACTCTTGAAACCGATTATGCCATCCGGATCGTGGACTGTTTGGTGCACCATGATCAGCGAATGGATGCCCAGTCCATCTCTGAGGCCACTTGTGTCTCACTCCGTTTCTCATTAAAAATCTTGCGCAAGTTGGTAACCGCCGGCATTGTGCAGTCCTTTAAAGGGGCCAAAGGAGGCTATATCCTCGCCCGTGAACCGGCCGATATCACCCTCCGGGATGTAATTGAAGCGGTGGAAGGCCCCTATCGTTTCAGCCGTTGCTTGGCAGAGGATTACCAGTGTTCTCGTAATCCGTCCTTGGAGTCCACCTGCGTGTATCATCAGTTTTTTGATCATTTATCCCAGGTGGTCGTTCAGGAATTGAGCCGGTTTAATTTCCAGCAGGTCAAAGACTCCCCTGTCTCTTGCTTGGATCTGGAGGCCTGTCATAAACAACCAAAAGAATAAAACGATCTAAAAAGCCACCGGCACCTATTTAAAAAGGGATGCCGGTGGCTTTTTTGTTCTAAAACAGGGATAATAAAGTCATGAAAGACGTTTGCCAGAGGATTCCCTGGTAAGCATCATGTAGCTGATGCCCTGGACACACACCGCTACTACAATACAAAACAATCCGAACAAAATGGGGGCATTGGCGATGGTAACTTCTTCGTACCCCTCAATGCGCGTGAACAAGAAGCTGATGTCAACAGACTGCTGCATTTGCAGCGTGGTCATACCGGATAGATTATCGACAACCATAAAAAGATACCACACGATGGTACCGATAAAACAAACACCTAATGTCCCATAGATGAGTCTCTTCCAAATGCGAATCTTTTTCTCCAATGTGCCTCGCCTCCTTTGGATGGTTTTATCATAACAGAAACCATCCTTTGAATCAAGCTCCATCATTTTCTTGTAGGATTTCCACCTTTGATTTTAACAAAACGTGCTTCACTATTTTTTTATTTTGAGGTATAACCCAGGGTTTCTAGATCATACTAAAAAAGCGCTGGAAGTCTTTTTACTGCGTTTGCAATGCTTCCAGCGCAATGCCGCAGGGATGATGATACATTCCCTGCGGTTTTTTATGCCTATTTAAAAATCAAAATGCAAAATACTTAGTTTGCGAGAATCAAAGAGCATAAGCAAAAAATAGTTTATGCCCTTTGATTCTCGCCCTCCTCTTCTACAGGAAGGGCGAGAGTTACGACAAATCAGTTACCTCATTGTCACAATGGGACCCCTATCCCTGGTCTTTCGCTACACTCAGTAAAAAGATTGCCGTGTCTGATGTTCTCTTAATTTTCAGAAATCAGCCAGTAACCATCGCCGTTATCGTTTACAATGCAGCCGGCGGCA
The DNA here is from genome assembly GCA_904397895.1 of uncultured Clostridia bacterium. Taxonomy (GTDB): domain Bacteria; phylum Bacillota; class Clostridia; order Oscillospirales; family Acutalibacteraceae; genus Solibaculum. The sequence continues at coordinate 125,968 of CAJFOZ010000068.1, read as the reverse complement.
ACACTAGTGGGCTGACTGGGCGAAACCGTCTTAGAAACGAGAATCTGACCGCCATTGGCCACAGCATAGCGTTTTCCATTGATATAGCTAAACTTACAATTGTCGACCACAATGGTACCGCCGTCCGCATAAAGAGCCGTGCTTTCTGCGCCACTTACACTAAAGCTTCCGCCAGAGATTGTAACGGTGGATCCGCTGGTAGCCATAACAGCATGACCTTGGTATCCTGAATTGGAGAAAATACCATCATTGAGATAGATATTACTTCCATTTTGAGCGGTAACTTGTGCACTCTTGGATCCGCTGACGCCATAGTTACCGCCGTTGACGGTCAAAGTGCTTCCATTACCATCTGTAGTAAGGCTACCGGCAGTGTATACTAGTCCTTTGTTTGCCTCAGCGTTGATTGTCATGGAACCTCCATTCTCTACCTTGATGCCGGCTCCAACCACTGTCATACCATGCAGATTCAGTGTATTATTTCCTAAATTCATGGTGACATCACCTGTGACAGTCAAACTTTTGCCATCTGTGATGGATTGTGTCACATTAATTTCAACCGGAGCACCGGTATTATTGAGAGCATCCTCAAGAGAGTCCAGATCCTCTACATCTACGGACACAGGATAGCTGGCATCCTTATCATACTCATTGCTGCCAAAGCCATCTTCTTCCGCCATGGCCTGCTTGGCCACCAGAGTCAGATCAATGGTGATAGAACCATTCTGATACTCATTGCCGGCATTCTCCTTCATATGTACTGCCAAAGCAAAGTAATCCGTCTCGTTCTCTTCCCCTCTGACAATCTCATCCAAAGTGCCGTTGGGGGCTGCGGTTGTCTCTCCCGCTTGGAGTTCACCCACTTGAGCGCCATCGATGGCCTTCAACTCTTCCCAAGATTTTGCGGTCACATCAGCTGCTTGTTTGCCGTCCAACACCGCGTATTCCAGAGATCCGATCAGGCCGGGATCTCCATCGGTAATGTCAAACAGCAGGTTATAGTTGATGGCAAGGCTTCCCTTGTTCTGTACTGCCAGATATACAATCTCCGTCTTGCCCGGCTCCCAAAGAATACCGTTGCCGGTTTCTGCACTGAAAATGTCCCCAGTTCCGTTTGCAATACTTTCATAATTGCCATTTTTTCCTTTGTCCATCAGCAGATCGACTTTCAGGCTCCCTGCTTCAATGCGGTTGCCCTTATTGGTTACGCTGTCGGTAAACCAAGCGAAGGTTGTCCCCACCAGCAGGGCCACACACACCAGGATAGACAATGCACTGGCCAGCAGAGCTCTTTTGGTACTTTTGCTTTGTGTCATTTTATTCATCCTCCTGAAATTTTGTCAGCTTTTCCGGGACAAGACATTCTCCCAAAAAGCTGCAAAATCCAGAGAATGCCTACCGTGTTGTGTTGTTTCCCTCCACGATTTCCGTCAAATTGACTAATTGGAGGCAGTCAACGCCCTCCCCCCCGTGGCAAATTTTACCAAATGTGCAATTTTCACAATAGAACCTCCTTTTGTGTCTCTTTGCACAATGCCCCGCTTCCGCCGGGCGCGGCCGTCACGTTCCCCTTCGGGGATCCAAAGGCGCAAACCCGATCGGTTTATGCCCTTGGATCCCCGCCCTTTCGCAAAGGGATGGGCCTTTTCTGATTCGTAAACCTTAAATATACCATTCTACTTCAAATTGTATCACAATATGACAAAATTATCAAGAAACAGAGGAAAGTTTTCCAAAAAGCACAATTGCATTAAACTATTGTTATAACATTTTCTAATAAATCAGCCGCCTACTTTATCTGTAGACGGCTGGCATTAGATTTTTGTGTATTAAGATAAGGTGAGCTGTTCGCCCAAATCCTCCGCCGCAGGCAGAGCGCCGATGGCCGGCAGACTCTTGACGCGGTACCGGTTGGCGTTGTGGACCATCCCCTCCTCAAAGGGTCTCACCGATTCCAGATGATGCCCTTTCCTCTGGGTCATGACCTGGACGCCCTGGGTATCCCTCGTGGCCTTGGGCATCAAAGCGCCGGTGTGCAGCAATAACATGCGGGAAGAGGTCGATTTCATCAGCACTTCCCCATCCTCCAAGCCGTGGATAATATCCACAAGGGCTGCTTTATCCGAATAGGCCCCCACCAGCTTACGGCGGTTTTGCTTGGTTTCATAACGGCTAAGCTCCACCTTGGCCACCTTGCCGTTTTCAAAGAAGAAGAGGAGGAATCCACTGTAATCCTGCGTGACCACCATCTTGACGACCTTTTCCCCTTCGTCCATGCCCAATTTGGCGGGGATATAATCCCCCAGGAGGCTGACCTTGGTATCGTCAAAATCAAAGGCGTGGGCCTTATACACTTGGCAACGGTCAGTGAAGAACAGGAGAGATACGCTATTGGTGGCTTCCACCGCCTGGGCAATCTCATCCCCCTCCTTGAGTTTGTGATCCCCGCTCATGCGCAGGGACTGGGGCGTCACCTTCTTAAAGTAGCCCTCTTTGGTGAGGAACAAGTGTACTGCATAATCGGGTACTTCCTCCTCCAGTTCTTCCTCGTCCACGTCGTACACAATGGCGGACTTCCGGGGCTGGCCATATTGAGCGGCCACCTTTTTGAGTTCATCCACAATGATTCGCTTGACTAGTTTTTTGCTGTCCAGAATGCCCTGAAGTTCCTGGATTTTTTCCTCCAGCTCCTTGATCTCAGCTGTGCGCTTGAGAATGTACTCCCGGTTTAAATGGCGCAGTTTGATCTCGGCCACATATTCGGCCTGGATCTGGTCGATGCCAAACCCGATCATCAGGTTGGGCACTACCTCGCTCTCCTCCTCGGTCTGGCGGATGATGGCGATGGCTTTATCGATGTCCAACAGGATCTTCTGAAGGCCCTGGAGCAAATGCAGCTTATCCTGCGCCTTGACCAAATCGTAATGGGTGCGGCGGCGGATGCATTCCACGCGGAAGGCAATCCATTCACCCAGCAGTTCTCTGACGCCCATCACCCGGGGCATGCCGGCGATCAGCACATTAAAATTGCAGGAGAAGGTATCTTCCAGAGGCGTCATTTGATACAGTTTGCGCATGAGTTTATCTGGATCCACGCCGCGTTTCAGATCCACCGTGATCTTAAGGCCAGGGAGGCCGGTCTCGTCCCGGATATCGGCGATTTCCCGCATTTTGCCCGCCTTGACCAAGTCCACCACCTTGTCGATGATGGCTTCAATGGTGGTGGTTGGCGGGATTTGGGTGATGTCGATGCAGTGGTTGTCGGCGTCGTAGGTATAGGTTCCTCGTACACGCACGCCTCCGCGGCCGGTGCTGTAGATTTTATCCAGCTGATCCCGGTTGTAGAGGATCTGGCCTCCCCCTGGGAAATCGGGCGCCTTGAGAGTGGAAGCGATGTCGTGATCCGGATTCTTGATGAGGGCAATGGTGGTTTCACACACCTCTTCCAGATTAAAGGGACAGATGGAACTGGCCATACTGACGGCAATACCGGTGTTGGCGTTGACCAGTACGGTGGGGAAGGCGGTGGGCAACAGGGTGGGTTCCTTCATGGTGTTGTCGTAGTTATCCACAAAATCCACGGTGTCCTTATCGATGTCGCCAAACAACTCTTTGCAGATGGCGTCTAATTTGACCTCGGTATAACGGGAAGCAGCGTACATCATATCCCGGGAATAGGCTTTGCCGAAGTTCCCCTTGGAATCCACGTAGGGGTGGAGCAAACTCTCGTTGCCTCGGGCCAGGCGCACCATGGTCTCGTAGATGGCGCTGTCGCCATGGGGATTGAGCTTCATGGTGGCGCCCACCACATTGGCCGATTTGGTGCGGGGACCGGTGAGCAGCCCCATTTTGTACATGGTATATAAAAGCTTACGATGGGACGGCTTAAATCCATCGATCTCCGGCAATGCACGGGATACGATGACGCTCATGGCATAGGGCATATAATTGGTTTCCAACGTCTCGGTGATGGGCTGGAGACGCACCTCCCCCGCCCCTTCGATGACGCCCTGAATCTGTAATCTTGGCTTTTTGGATGAGGTTTTTCGTTTTCTCGGTGGCAATGCGATCCCTACCTTTAAACTCGTTTCATTATGACAAATCGGCCAGTTCTAAATACTGGGCGCCGTTTTGAGAGATATAGTCCTTGCGTCCGCTGAGATTGTCCCCTAGCATCAAGTCAAACATAGCGGCCGTCTCCAATGCGTCGTCAGGCTCCACCTTGATGAGACGGCGGGTGGCGGGATTCATAGTAGTAAGGCTCATCATCTCCGGCTCGTTTTCGCCCAGACCTTTGGACCGCTGGATGGTATACCGTTCCTGCCCGATCTCCTGGAGCACTTTGACCTTCTCCTGCTCGGTGTAGGCAAAATAGGTCTGATCCTTGGTATTAATCTCATAAAGGGGTGACTCCGCGATAAACACCTTGCCCTCCTCGATGAGGGTTGGCATCAGGCGGTACAGCATGGTCAAAATCAGCGTGCGGATCTGGAAACCATCCACATCGGCATCGGTGCAGATGATGACTTTGTTCCACCGCAGGGAACCCAAATCAAAGGAGGAAAAATCCTTGTTGGCTTTGGTATGGACCTCCACCCCGCATCCTAGCACTTTGCACAGGTCGGTGATGATATCATTTTTAAAGATGCGGTTATAATCGGCCTTCAGGCAGTTGAGGATTTTCCCTCGGACCGGTATAATGGCTTGGAAATCTGGGTCCCTGGCCTGTTTGCAGGCTCCTAAAGCCGAATCGCCCTCCACGATATACAGTTCCCGCACGCCTACGTCGCGGCTGCGGCAGTCCACAAACTTCTCCACCCGGTTGGACAGATCCAAATTGCCCGACAATTTCTTTTTGCTGCTGATGCGCAGCTTCTCCGCCTCTTCGCGGCTCCTCTTATTGACCAGCACCTGAGCTGCGATCTTCTCCGCATCCAGGGGATTTTCGATGAAATAGATCTCCAGTTGATGGCGGAGGAACTCGGTCATGGCCTCCTGGATAAACCGGTTGGTGATGGCCTTTTTGGTCTGGTTTTCATAGGATGTCCGGGTGGAAAAGGAAGAGATGACGATGATGAGGCAATCGGCCACATCCTGGAAGGAAATTTTGCTTTCCCCTTGTTTATACTTGCCGTTCTGCTTGAGATAGGCGTCGATCTGGGATACAAAAGCCGAACGCACTGCCTTCTCCGGCGCGCCGCCATATTCCAGCCAGCTGGAATTGTGATAGTATTCCGCCACATTGACCTTGTTAGAAAATGCCAAGGCCACGTTGATTTTCACTTTGTATTCCGGTTTATCGGCCCGGTCCCGTCCCTGGCGCTCGGTTTGCCACACCTGCACGGAGGTCATGGCGTTGTCCCCTGCCAATTCCTCCACGTGGTCGGCGATACCCCGTTCATAGAGATAGGTGTATTCTTCAAATTTACGGCCCACCTGGTCCCGTAGGAGGAATGTCAGCCCCTCGTTGACGATGGCCTGCCTTTTGATGATATCCTGATAATAGGAAAGCGGGACATCAATATCGGTAAAGACCTGGAGATCCGGCCGCCAACGGATGCGGGAACCGGTGGCCTTTTTGGTGGTGGGCTCCTTCTTGAGGCCGCCTACATTTTCGCCGTGCTCAAAGTGGAGGGTGTACTTAAACCCATCCCGGTAGACTTCCACGTCCATATACTCCGACGAATACTGGGTGGCGCACAGGCCCAATCCATTGAGCCCCAAGGAAAATTCATAGCTTTCGGAATCGGCATTGTTGTATTTACCGCCGGCATACAGTTCACAAAAGACCAGTTCCCAATTGTACCGGTTCTCCCGGCTGTTAAAGTCCACGGGGATGCCGCGTCCAAAGTCCTCCACTTCCACAGACTGGTCGCTGTACCGGGTGATGACAATGCGTTTGCCAAAACCCTCCCTAGCCTCGTCGATGGAGTTTGACAAAATTTCAAAAATGGAATGCTGGCATCCCTCCAAACCGTCCGACCCAAAGATGACGGCCGGGCGTTTGCGCACGCGGTCGGCGCCTTTCAGGGCTGAGATGCTTTCGTTATCATAGGTATTTTTTCGTTTCGCCATGGACTCCTCCAACCTTTGCCAAAAATAATGGATTCCTCTTGAGAATATCTCAAGATGCTTTCTCACGAATAGGGCGCCGCCCAGCCGGACAGCGCCCTTTTACTTTATTGGATCATCCCGGATTGAAAGGGATTCCCCCGTAGGCTTACTTCAGGTCAATGCCGCCAAACACAGCGGTGCATTTGACCGTAATAAGAGGGAGGGACGGGTCTTCGTTTGGCACAAACACACTGTCAAATCCACCAAACACCGGTGTCCCCGTCACCTTGATGCGTGCTTTGCTGGGGACGTAAAGATCGATGCCTCCGAAAATCGTGGTCAGCTCCAGGGTGATGTCCCTGGCCGGTACGGCATCGCGCATGTTGATCTCCAACCCGCCAAATACTGCCGTGGCTTTCCCGCCTTGCAGGTTCTTTGTGAAGTTGCAAAGCTGACGCCCGCTGAAGATTGACACATAATCGGGATGGTCATCGCTGTTCTTTTCCCAGGAAGCTGTTTCCATCTCATCCGGTTGGGAGGGAGTTGCCGGCGGTTTTGTCGGATGTTTTGGCTTCCAGAACCATCCGATCAACAACCATGCCCCCACCAGCAGGAGCACCACCGCCCAGAAAAAGGCACTGGACTGGCTTTCCGATAATAAACCGCTGCTTTCGGCCATAAGCCATACGCCGATGGCGATTAGGAGCAGATTCCAGAACTTTGGTCCCGACGATATGATCCCCGCTACGCCAGGCACGATGATGAATAAGGTCCACCAGCTCTCGGAAAGCACGTGGATCACTTGATCCGACCACCAACCAAAGGCACTGCCTGCCACAAATACCGCTAAACCGATAAACAGCAAGCCAAATAAAATGCGTGCTGAATTTCGTTTCATGGTAATCCCTCCTAACCGACTCTATCCCTCTCAGAATGCTTCAGTTTAGCTGTTTTGCGGCTCTTTCGTCCAAGGATCGGACATCATGGATGCAAAGGTCTCGCCGTCCATTTTCTCATGGGCCAGGAGATAATTGGCAACCTGATGCAATTTATCCATATGCTCCTGAAGCATGCTTTCACAGCGGTGATAGGCCGTCATAATGATCTCACGGACTTCGTTGTCAATCTGGGATGCCAGGGATTCCGAATACTCCCTGGTATGGCCGAAATCCCGGCCCAAAAACACTTCATTGGAATCGCTGGACGCATAGTTGATGGGGCCCAGCTTATCGCTCATGCCGTATTTCATCACCATCTTTTTCGCCAAATCGGTGGCGCGTTCAATATCATTGGATGCGCCGGTGGTAATATCCCCAATGACCAACGATTCAGCCACACGGCCGCCCAGCAGGGTGACGATGTTTTCATTCATCTCCTGCTTTGTCATGTGGGCGCGGTCCTCACGAGGCAAAGACATGGTATATCCGCCGGCCATGCCCCGGGGAATAATGGAAATTTGATGCACAGGATCTTGGGTTGGCATATAGTAGGTCACCACGGCGTGGCCCGCCTCGTGGTAAGAGGTAATGCGTTTATCCTTATCGTTGAGGACATGGGAGCGTTTTTCCACGCCCATCACCACTTTGATGGTGGCCTCCTCGATCTCCTCCATGGTGATGGCGCGCAATCCCTTGCGGGCCGCCATCAAAGCCGATTCATTCAAAAGATTTTCTAAATCTGCGCCGGTGAATCCCGAGGTGGTTTTGGCAATGACCGAAAGGTCTACATCCGGAGCCAGAGGCTTGCTGCGGGCATGCACCTTCAGGATCTCCTCACGGCCTTTGATGTCGGGATATCCCACCAGGATCTGGCGGTCAAAACGTCCCGGGCGCATCAATGCCGGATCCAGGATGTCGGCACGGTTGGTGGCGGCGATCATGATGACGCCTTCGTTGGCGCCAAAGCCGTCCATCTCCACCAGCAGCTGATTGAGGGTCTGTTCGCGTTCATCGTGGCCGCCGCCTAAGCCTGCACCGCGTTGACGGCCCACGGCATCGATTTCATCGATAAAGATGATGCAGGGGGAATTCTTCTTGGCCTGATCAAAAAGGTCACGGACGCGGGATGCACCTACGCCCACGAACATCTCCACAAAGTCGGAACCGGAGATGGAGAAGAACGGTACGCCTGCTTCACCGGCGGTAGCTCTTGCCAGCAAGGTTTTACCGGTACCAGGAGGGCCTACCAACAGAACGCCCTTAGGCATGCGGGCGCCCAATTCGTTAAAGTGGTTTGCATCCTTGAGGAAATCGACAATCTCTTGTAATTCCGCCTTCTCCTCGTCTGCACCGGCCACATCGGCAAAGGTGGTTTTTCGTTTTTCATCGGCCACCTGCTTGACTTTGGCCTTGCCGAAATTCATGGTCTTGGCCCCGCCGTCCATGCCGGCGCTCATGCGCTTCATCATGAAATACCACAGGAAGCCAAAGGCCACGATCAGAATCACCGTGGGCAAAAGATTCAAGAGCCACGGAATATCACTGGCCGGTTTATAGTGATAAACCATCCGCTCATTTGCCGGTTTACCCTCATTGTATTGCTCAATGTACGGTTTGGTGTCTTCACGGAACATTTCCACATTGGCGAGCGTATAGCTCACCTGTCTGTCGTCATCCAGACGCATGACCAAATCGCCATTGCCCACATCTACAGTAAACTCCCGCACCTTCATATCCTCAAAGTAACCGATGACTTGGGAATATTTCAGGGCATCGGGTGTATTGGAGTTGAGCATGACAACGGCGATGATCATGATGACCACAGGCAAACCCACATAGAGGAGAATGTTGCGTACATACTTGCTCAAAGAATCATCCACTCCTTGTTCCGCTGGCGGCTCTCGCCGCCAAGGGACATCTATTCTAGTTAGCCTCCGTAAACCGAAGGTTTCAAAATACCCACAAAGGGCAAATTCCGGTATTTTTCAGCAAAATCCAGCCCATACCCCACCACAAATTCATCGGGCACCTGGGCGCCCACGTAATCCGGCTGAATGGGCATTTTACGCCGTTCCGGTTTGTCCAGCAGGGTGCAGATGCGCACGCTGTCCGGACGGCGGGCTTTGAGGTTATCCACCAAATAGCTCAACGTCATGCCGGAATCCAAAATATCCTCCACCAAAAGGACATCCAACCCTTCGATCGGCTTGTCCAAGTCCTTGATGATGCGCACAACGCCGGAACTTTTTGCACCGTTGTTGTAGCTGGATACCGCCATGAAATCCACACGGCAGGGTACCTTGATGGCGCGCATTAGGTCGGCAATAAACATAAACGATCCTTTTAACACGCCTACCACCAAAAGATCTTTATTCTGGTAATCGCGGCTGATACGTTCGCCCAGCTCTTTTACAATGTCTTGAAGCTGCTGTTGATCCAGCAAGACCGATTGAATGTCTTCCATCATGTTTGTCATCTCCTCACACTCTTAAACCGATACAGCCGGTGGGTACCAGCGCCTATAGCGGCGCGCTCATCCGGCCCAAAACCGCCGACCCACAAGATGCCTTCTTCGTCGCAGACAACCGGGACAAAATCCCTCTGGTCTGGGGCGATCCCAGCCTCTTGAAAGAGTTTTTTCAGGGATTTCCCGCAGCCCCGGCCGGCCGGATGGAACCGGTCCCCAGGCATACGGCGCCTAATCATAGCTGTACCTTTTATTTTAGCACAGTCTATGGCATTATTAAATAACATTTTATTAAAATTTTCTTTTTCGTCAACCCCTACAGCCGTAACCGTCATCCGGACCCCTGATGAGAGCAAAAATGTCCCCTCTTTTAGCGGGATTGGGGCGATATCCTCCGTTTCCTCCCGGACGACGGGTTCCACCCGCAACAATCCGTTGTGTTGCCTTGCATGCACGCCTCCCGACAAATCGGCCCCTCCCGGATGGGACAACAATCCCTCCACCAGCTCCACATGCAGCGCCTGGGCTTTTCCTCCAGCCCTTCGGATGAGCTCCATAATGGCTTCCCGCCGGACGGCCGCCGGTTGCTTCAAAAGCTCCTCTACCCGGTATCCATGGCCCGAATCGGCTTTTTTAAGAGCATCCTCGGTTTGCTGTTCTAGAAAATCCTTGATGTCCCGCAGCCAGGCAGTACAACGGTCTATGGACTTCAAAAAGCCCGGATGGACTTCCTTCAAGGTGGGGATAACGTCCAAACGGACGCGGTTGCGTGCATAGTCCCGCTGGAAATTGGTAGAATCGGTGATAAAGAGAAGTGAGTTCTCTTTACAGTATGCCTCCACCTCATCCCTGGTAATCCTCAGAAACGGACGAATTATATTTTCTCGAACTGGCGGGATCCCACAAATGCCCCTTAGTCCTGCGCCCCGGGAGAGATGCAGCAAAACCGTCTCAGCCTGGTCGCTTAAAGTATGGGCTGTGGCAATTTTTGCCTTGCCGGCCGCTTTGTATAAAAAATCATAACGCAGCCGCCGGGCGCACTGTTCCACCGATTCCCCTGACCGCTCCACTTCCTTTTGCACGTCGGCACTTCCTACTTGCAGCGGAATGCCCCACGCTTTGCACAAATCCCGGCAAAAGGCCTCGTCACGGTCGGATTCCTCGCCCCGTAATCGATGGTTAAAATGGGCGGCCGTTACCTGCCAGCCCATCGGAACGCCCTGTTCCTTTAGATAATACAAAAGCGAAACGGAGTCTGCGCCGCCCGAAAGGGCCACCACAACCGCTTCGCCAGCTTGAAGCATCTTTTGTTCCTGCATCCAGGATTTTACTTTATCCATCACGGCGACCAAACTCCTGTGTCGTAAACCGGGTGTGTTTCCCATCCCAGTGGAGGGGAATGGTATCCACAGCGCCATGGCGGTTTTTGGCTATGATGAGCTCGGCGCTGTTGGGATTCTGATCCTGCTGCTCTTCTTCCCCATCCTTATAATATGTGCTGCGGTATAAAAACATAACCACGTCGGCGTCCTGCTCAATGGAGCCGGAATCGCGCAGATCGGCCAGCTGCGGGCGATGTTCGGAGCGATGTTCACTGCCACGGGACAGCTGCGCCAATACAATGACCGGGATGTTAAGATCCTTGGCCATGACCTTCAGGGATCTGGTGATTTCCGAGACCTCCTGGACGCGGTTTTCAATGCGTCTGCCACTGCCCATCAGGCCTAAGTAGTCCACAATGGCCAATTCCACGCCCTTCATATGCCGGAGCTTTGCCTTGATCTCCGGGACGGTGATAGAAGAGGTATCGTCAAAATAGATGGGGGCATTGTGCAGCATGGAGGCAGCGCTTGCAAAGGATTTCCATTCCTCATCGCTGAGACGGCCGGTCATCAGCTTGGGCCCGGGGATCATGGACTCCGACGACAGCATCCGCATCACGCACTGCATGCTGGACATCTCCAGGGAGAAAAAGGCCACCGTCCTATTTTGGATCACCCCGACATTGTGGGCGATATTGAGGGCAAAACTGGTTTTGCCCATACCAGGGCGGGCGCCAACGATGATAAGGTCGGATTTATTAAAGCCTGTGGTAATGGCGTCCACGCCGGAGAATCCAGACGAAACGCCGGCATATTGGCCGGTTTCGTCGGTGCTCAGTTTGTGGAGGTGGTCATAGGTCTCCACAATGACGCTTCCGATATGGCGCATTTCACCGTTGTTGCGGCCTTGGCGGATATCATAGATCTTCTGTTCAGCCGCATCCAGCAGTTCCCCTGCCTCCGACTGGCCGTCGGCGGCCGAATCCACGATCTCCCGGGATGCGGCGATCAAAGAGCGCACGTCGTATTTATCCCGCACAATGGCAGCATAGGCGGCCACGTTGGCCACCGACGGCACCATCTGGGCCAGCTGGGTGAGATAGCTTTTCCCCGATGTCTCGTCGTAGACTTCCGCCGCCTTGAGGGCCTCCAGCACTGTGACAAAATCCACCGGTTTGCGCATGTCCTCCAGCATGCACATCTGGGTATAGATGGCGCGATGCTGGGCCAAATAGAAATAATCCGGCTTGCGGATGATACTGCGCACGGTGATCAAACAGGATGCATCGATGAGAACGGCGCCCAACACTGATTGTTCCGCTTCCAGGCTGTACGGCAAATTAAGGCCGTCGGCCCCGGTATTGAAGGATGGTGCACTCATCGATGGTTCTCCTTTCTAATCCTATAAAATCCTGATAAAAACAGGGTAAAATGAATTTGACGGCAGGTAATCCGCCGTCAAATTTAGACAATGCTACAATGTAAAAAACTAGTTTATTCCTCGGTGACCATAGCGTACACACGGGCCGATACGCCGGGATACAAGTGCAATTTTACCTCATAGGTGCCGCAGGATTTAATATCCCCCGAAATCTCCACCTTGCGCTTGTCCACCTCAATATCCAACTGTTTTGCCACCGCTTCGGCAATTTCCTTGGCCGTCACCGAACCAAACAGGCGGCCGCCCTGGCCGGCTTTGGCCGTCATCTTTACAGTCTTGTCGGCAATGCGGTTGGCAGTCTCCTGGGCTTCGGCCTTTTTCTGTTCCTCACGGCGTTTGGCCGCCGCCTCTTTATCCTTTAACTGGTGGATGGCATGCTGGCTGGCTTCCACCGCCAGGCCCCGGGGGAACAAGAAGTTACGGGCATATCCATCCGAAACGGTGACCAATTCACCGTTTTTTCCAGCACCTTTGACATCGGCTTTCAAAATCACTTTCATGAAAAACGCCTCCTTTTCTCCAAATTATACCGGGTCTTGGGGGAAAAATCAACCTTCTTTCCCCTCTGCCCCCCTTGATTCGATGGCGCGGTTCTCCTGGTAGACGTCGATAGCCTTCAGAAGCTGCTGCCTGGCATCTTCCAAGCTGACGCCCGAAAGCTGCGCCCCTGCCATGGTCAAATGCCCGCCGCCTCCAATGGACTCCATGATGATCTGGACGTTGACAAGGCCCATGGACCGGCCGGATATAAACACCACATTGTTTTCACTGTAAAGCACAAAGGAGGCGTCCACCCCGTCGATATTGAGCAGTTCATCCGCCGCCTGGGCAGCGCTGATGCGCATATCGTCCCCTGAAAGGACGCTGCATGAGATGGCGCAGTTGCGATAGATTTTTGCTTCGGTCACCATCATGGCTTTTTTCTGATAGGAATCCACGCTGCCGGAGAACATCTTCTTAACCGCCACCGTATCGGCTCCTTTACGGCGCAAAAACGCCGCCGCTTCAAAGGTCCGTACACCGGTACGGAATACGAAATCCTTGGTGTCCAGCATAATGCCGGCTAATAGTGCCTCCGCCTCAAATCGTCCGAGACCGGGGTTTGTCATATACTGAAGCAATTCCGTAACCATCTCGCAGGCCGAGGAGGCAAACGGTTCATGGAAAAAGATGACGGCATTGTCGATGTGCTCCACCATCTTGCGGTGATGGTCGATGACCACCACGTGTTCGCACCGGCGGTACACCTCAATGGAATCCAAGAAATCGGGACGGTGGGTATCCACCACAATCAGGAGGGTCTGGTCATCGATGAGGTCCAAGGCATCCTCCGGCTCCACCAGAGCCCTGCCCATATTCTCCTGGTCCATGCGGCGGAGCAGCGACTGGGCCAGGGACGTCTTGCGGTTGGCCACAATGCGGGCATCCTTTCCCCGGCTGACCACTGCCCGGTAGACGCCTACCGCCGCGCCTAAAGCATCCAGATCTGACCCCTTATGCCCCATAATCAGCACATTGCCGCTGCCGTCGATCAATTCCGACAATGCCGATGCAATAATACGGCTGCGCACCCGGGTCCGTTTTTCCACGCCCTTGGATACGCCGCCATAAAACTCATATCCGTCCTTGCTGCGTACAGCGGCCTGATCACCGCCGCGCCCCAAGGCCATGTCCAACGCCTGGCGGGCCATCTCTTCGCACTCGTGGAAGGATTCTCCGCCATGGCCCACGCCGATGGACAACGTGGCGCTCATACGGCCGCCCGCCGTCACTTCCCTCACCCGGTCCAGCACAGAGAACCTGCCTTTGACGGCCTCCGCCAAATGCCGCTCCTCCATCACAATAAGGAACCGGTCATTGCCAAGGCGGCGGAAAAAGCCGGTGGTCTTGCCGATCCAATGCTCTAGGATGGTTTCAATCTGCCCCTGGATTTGGGCGCGTTCGCTGTCTTTGGCCGTCTGGAGCAATTCCTCCATATTGTCGATGACCGCCAACGCCACCGTCGGCCGGCTTTTGTGATACTCTTCATATGTGGCCTTCAGCGTAGTGTCGTCCACAAAATAAAGGGTATATAACAAACTGTTTTCCTTCTCTGTTTTAGCGCTGTAGACGGTGTAATACCGGCCTTCAAGCTTGATGGAGACCGGTTTTTGCACCATGTCCTCCACCGTCAGGTTGGGAAGCAGGCGGGAAAATTTCCCGCCAAATATATCCCTTCCCAGCAACACCTGCTGGCGGAAAAGGTCATTGTACCAAACCACCTTGGTGTCGCTGCCCAAAACCAATGTAGGGAGTGGGAAACGGTTGAGGACGTTCTGCTCAGTCATATTCAGGCTTCGGCTGATTTTCTGGAGATAACGATAAAAATGATGCTGGAACCGGACGCTGAGCCAAATAGTGGCAAACGCCGCTACGGCAAACAATGCGGCAAAGGCGATAAATATGTACTGGTTCCAAAACCAAGTGATCAGTGTCATAATCGCTAACACAGCCAAAAGTGCAATAGGAATTACAGTTAGCAACTGGATATGCTTTTTCATCCTAAACCTTCCCTACCTAAAAAACGGCTATCTGGGCCGTATAGGCCCAGCACCGATCTATTTTTTAGACGCTTGCCCACCAAAATGGACATAGACACGAAAAGGCAGTGATACAGCCGTCACCTGCCTTTCCTTCTCCCGCCGGGAGGCCCTTAAACCTCCATAATAATCGGCAGGATCATGGGACTGCGTTTGGTCCGCTCGTACAGCAGGCGGGACAAATCCTCCCGCACCCTGTTTTTGATAGCGCCCCATTCCCGGACATTTTTGTCCGCACAGTCCTCTAACACCCGGCGAACCAGGCGTTTGGCATCGTCCATCAGTATCTCCGATTCCCGGACATACACAAAGCCACGGGAGACGATGTCCGGTCCGGATACCACAAAGCCCGATTCTGCATCGATGGAGGCCACCACCACAATGAGTCCGTCCTCCGCCAGATGCTTGCGGTCCCGCAGCACGATGCTTCCTACGTCGCCTACGCCGAGGCCGTCCACCAGCACCCGGCCGGCCGGAACGGTGCCCACTACCTTCATACTGTTAGGGGTCAGTTCCACCACCTTGCCGATCTCGGAAATCAAGATGTGGTCGGCAGGGATCCCCATCCCTTTTGCCAAAGTCATGTGCTTGTGCAGATGCTTTTGCTCGCCGTGGACAGGAATAAAGAACTTGGGTTTTACAATGCCCAACATGATCTTGAGCTCCTCCTGGCAGGCGTGGCCCGACACATGCACTTCATACATCTTTTCGTATACAACTTCACAGCCGTGTTTCATCAGCTCATTGACTACATGTCCCACCGTCTTTTCATTGCCAGGGATGGGGTTGGCCGAGATGATGATATAATCGTCCGGCCCCACCACCACCTTGCGGTGGTCCGACATGGCCATACGGCTTAAAGCCGACATGGGTTCCCCCTGGCTGCCGGTGGTGATGATGACCACTTGGTCCTTGGGATAACGGTTTAACACATCGATGTCCACCAGCACGCCGTCCGGCACATCCAGGTATCCCAACTCCATGCCGATGTTGACAACGTTGACCATGCTGCGGCCCGAAACGGCCACCTTCCTGCCGTAATGCACCGCCGCGTCGATGATCTGCTGAACGCGATGCACGTTGGATGCAAAGGTGGCAATGATGATCCGGCGATGTTCCGCCTTTTTAAAGAGGGAGTCGAAGCTCTCTCCCACCGACCGTTCCGATTTGGTGTAGCCCGGGCGTTCGGCATTGGTAGAATCGGCCATCAGGGCCAGGACCCCTTCCTTGCCCAGCTCGGCAAAACGGGCCAAATCGATCATCTCCCCTTGGATGGGGGTACAATCGATCTTAAAGTCGCCGGTCATGACAATGGTGCCGGACGGGGTCTTGATGGCAAATGCCACTGCGTCGGGGATGGAGTGATTGACGTGGATGGCTTCCACTGACATACAGCCCATCTGCACCACGTCGCCCGGATGGATGACGTTGAGCTTTGCTTTATTTAAAATACCGTGTTCCCGTAGTTTTCCCTCTACTAGGCCCAATGTCAAACGGGTGCCGTACACAGGGACGTTGACCTGCTTGAGCAGATAGGGCAGCGAACCGATGTGATCCTCATGGCCGTGGGTGAGCACCACACCGCGGATCTTATCCTTGTTCCGCTCCACAAAGGTAAAGTCCGGGATGACCAGATCAACGCCCAGCATATCGTCATCGGGGAAGGCAAGCCCACAGTCCACAATGAACATATCGTCCCCGCACTCATAGAGCGTCATATTTTTGCCGATCTCGTTTAAGCCGCCCAAATAATAAATCCGAACCGGCTTTTGCTCCTTGGCCGCAGAACGGGACCGTTTGTCCTGTTTCCCACGGGGGTTCCGCCGGCTGGCACTGGCATTCTTGCCCTGCTTTGGGGATGATTTGGATTGGTCCTTTCCCTTACCGTCCTTTTTGGAAGCCGGCTTCTCTTTTTTACTGGTTGCCTTCGGCTTAGGAGTTGCCGAGGCCTTGCTTGTCCTCTTCTTGGGCTGGGAGGCAGGGGCGTTTTTTTCCTCCTGCTTGGACGAACTGGAGCCCAACAAGGCATTTTTAATTTCAGGTGTCACAAATACTAACCTCCAAATGTCTCAAGAAAGCCGCACTTTCCCTAGCCTCTCACCTGCGTTTCTCAAAAAAACGAGAGCTAGGCCGAGGCGCTTTCTCCAAATACTATTGAATTATCCGTTCTCTTTCACACATATCCAAAGTGAGAAGTACAGGGGCGCAGCTACAATCCGTTCCGCTGGACACCTGTTTAAACCGGCCATCAACCGTCGCCAAATCAAAGAAAGGAAGAAGAGCCGCCCTCAGGCGCTCGCTTCCTGCCCTCAGCAGGCGGATGCCGAAATCACACTTTGAGATAACTTCAACCGGACACGTACAATACGATTATTGTAACCTCTCGCTCAAATCCTGTCAAGTGCTTGAAATTTGAGCGTAACGCACCGTACCCTTTTATCTCCTAAATCTCGGCATAAACTACGATTTTTCTTCCTTCCCTTTGGCGACGCATCCATCATCTTTGTTTAACTCATCTGATTTTTATTCTATAATATGATCTAAATTATAGTAGATTACCATTATCCTGGAACCCACATTGTTTCATGTGCAAAAACAGCAGACGTTCTAAACCGCCGCATAGTTCGTTGGCTGTTTCATAGCTATCCGCCTCGGCCTGGAGGCGCAGGCTTTTCCCCCGGATGGAGGGGCGGACCAATACTTGCCCATCCCCCACCGGCAAGAGGATCCCCTCCTCGCTGGACAGTTGACGTCCCCGCTCGGCCTCCGACAAACTGCGCATGACCTCCCCCGGATTGCCGTGGCACACCACCGACCGGGACGACACGGCAAAGGACGGCAATTCTTCCAAAAGTTCCCCCAAAGAACACCGGCGCCGTTTCATCAGACTGAGTAGGCGTACCGTCATCATCAAGCCATCCCGCACCCAAGGCTGTTTGCCGGCTAGTTCACGTGCTTCCCTATCGCATCCTTCCACCGGGCAATCCAGATAACGCAGCACCTGCCGGTCATACCGCTGGGCCAAGTAATTGATGATACGGGGCGCATCGCTGGGAAGGGCCACATCCATGCCCTGTTCAAAGGCGTCCAGGCAGCATAGGGCCAGCACCTTCTCCGGCCAGACGTATCCTACCTCTTCCCCGAATACCGCCGCCGTCCGACCGGAATTGCCGATGTGGAACTGTAATCCGCCCTTTTCACAGCCCAGCTGTTTTAATGCCTGCTTCAGCACCTCTCCCGCCTGACGGCAGGCCGATTTGACGCCGGCCGATAGGCCGGAAAGCCCCTCCGGCGCCTGAGCCATCAGTTCTTTCTGATAGGTGATCCTTCCGCCCTGGAGTACCGATGCGCTCTGGATGTTTTCCCAACTACAGCGCTTGAATTCCCCACGCTGCATCTTGCTCTCCAGATCCCTCTCCAGTCCACGGGTCAGGGGAAGCCCTTTTTCCTCTAGGACGACAATACGTGTCTTGAGCCCGCCGGATAAAAAGATTCCCAGCTGCGCCTCATAAAACCCGGTGAGATAACGGAGTTCCGCTTCAAACCCCATGCCGAAGTCCAGCACGTTGGCTCCTGTGGATAGGATGCCCGCTACCAGCGCCTGGCATAAGCATTTGCTTCCTTGGTCAGAGCTGTAGGAAACCGCTATCCGTCCGGACGGCACCAGGCTGCCGATGGCCGTGCCCAGCCGGGCGCAGAATTCCGGCGTGATCTCCACCCCGGTTTCCCCGGCGATGCCTTCATCGTCGAATAATTCCATGTGGAGGGATCCGAACTTTAGGTTTTCCCTGAGTACCAATCCGTCCTCCACCTGTTTTCCCGGCCAGATGCGCACGCCTGGCATCACGGTAGCCCGTTCCCCTACTACGCTTCCCGCGCCGGCGGCCGATCCCTCAAACATGGATCCCGCCCGTTTGACCGACGCAGCCGGGCCCAAAAGTGCCCCGCATAAGGAGGCCCGATCCCCTACATAGGCCCCCGGCAGCATGACCGACGATTTGATGCTGGCCCCTTTGCCCACATTGCAATGGTCGTCCAATACCGATCCGGACCCCACCATGGCGCCGGAGCCGATGGTTACCCCTTCTCCAATGTAGACCGGAGGTACCAACTGATAATTGCCCTGGGGCATGCTTCCTGAACAATAGATCCCATCCTCTGCCTGGGGCGGCAAGGTACAGGATACCTTCCCCATGAGTATATCCTGCTGACAAGAAAGATAGGTGTCCAGGTCCCCAATATCGCACCAGTACCCATCGCAGGGGAAGGCAAAAAGCGGCAATCCTTTTTGGAGCATCAAAGGGAAAAGCTGTTTGCCAAAGTCATAGGTTTGCCCTTCGGGAATAAGGGTCAGTACACTGGGATCCAAGATATAGATGCCAGTGTTGGCGGTATTGGTGCTGGCTTGGGACCATCCCGGCTTCTCTAAAAACCCGGTGATGCGGTTTTCCTCATCGAAGTTTACAAGGCCATATTCCCTGGGATCCTTGACCTCCTTAACCAGCAGGGTGGCCGCCGCCCTCTTCTCCTTGTGGAACTTCATGGCGGCGGACAGGTCAAAATCGGTCAAGGCGTCGCCGCTGATGACCAGGAAGCTGTCGTCATACCAGTCGGCGGCGTGCTTGACCCCTCCCGCTGTGCCCAAGGGACGATCCTCCTCTACAAAGTGTAGCTTAATCTCCCGTTTCTTAAAGTGCCAGACGCCTTCCTCCAGCCAATCGGTGACGGCGTCGGGCAAATACCGCAACGTAACGGCCGCCTCGTCAAATCCATGGCGTGCCAGCAGATCCAAGATATAGGCCAGGACAGGACGTCCGCACAATCGGGTCATCGGTTTTGGGGTGTCGCACGTCAGGGGACGCAACCGGCTTCCCTCTCCTCCTGCCATAATCACTGCTTTCATCTATGCGCACATCCTTTCGGCAATTATTTTCCCTTATTATTTCCACCCAGGCCGCCATCATACCGGCCCATGGAAAAGAGTTCAAGGATGCGTCTTGTGAAGCGTTTGGTTCTTGTGTATAATAAAAACTGTTATTTTGCTGTTTTGTGCGCACAATGATGGAGAGGAGCGTCTTTTACTGGATGAAACATGTGGATATTTTTACAGACGGCGCTTGTTCCGGGAATCCCGGCCCCGGCGGATACGGCGCTATTTTGCGGTTCAAAGGGGTAGAACGGGAGCTCTCCGGCGGGGAGAAACACACCACCAACAACCGTATGGAGCTGACGGCTGCCATTGTGGCCCTATCGGCCCTCAAGGAACCTTGTGACGTCACCCTTTACAGCGACTCCAAATATCTCATCGACGCCGTCACCAAAGGATGGGCCAAGGGCTGGAAGGCCCGTGGATGGAAAAAAGGCGACGGCAAACCCGCCCTCAACCCCGATTTGTGGGAACAGCTTCTGGCGCTTCTGGACAAGCATCAAGTGGAACTGGTGTGGGTCAAGGGACATGCCAACCATCCAGAAAACGAACGATGTGATCAATTGGCTGTAATGGCTTCTAAAAACGTGTAATTTTCTAGTCAAAACGATAATTTTTTCTTTTTGTTTGTGTAACGCTTGAATATCCTACTGTTTTGGTATAATATTAAACACAAGGAATACAAACCTAGTAGGTAGGTTGGACGATATCCGATTGTCTTCCCCCACCTAAACTTCCTAAAATTTGAGGTGAAGAATTATGACCCGCATCGTTTATGCAGACAACGCCGCTACCACCAGTACTGCCCCATCGGTGGTCAAGGCAATGCTCCCCTATTTCACCGAGCTTTATGGCAATCCCTCCAGTTTATATAATGTCGGGCAGGAGGCCCGGGAAGGGGTAGACCGTGCCCGGCAGCAGGTGGCCGACGCCATTGGCGCCCTTTCTTCTGAAATTTTCTTTACGTCGGGCGGTTCCGAGGCCGACAACTGGGCCATCAAAGGCATCGCCCATTCCCTGGCTGCCAAAGGCAAGAAGCATCTGATTACCAGTGCCTTTGAGCATCACGCCGTGCTGCATACCATGGAATCCCTCCAAAAGGAAGGCTTTGAAGTGACGCTGCTGCCTGTGTATGAAAACGGCATTGTAAAGCCCGAGGACGTGGCAAATGCCATCCGTCCCGACACCGCCCTGGTCAGCATCATGTACGCCAACAATGAGATCGGCACCATCCAGCCCATCCCGGAGATCGGCGCCATCTGCCGTGACAAGGGCGTCTTGTTCCACACCGACGCTGTCCAAGCCATCGGCATGGTGGATATCAACGTCAAGGAACAGAACATCGATCTTTTATCCCTTTCGGGCCATAAATTCCACGGGCCCAAAGGCGTGGGAGCCTTGTACTGCCGCCGTGGGCTGCGCTTCCCCAACCTCATCGACGGCGGCGCCCAGGAGTTTAACCGCCGAGCTGGTACCGAAAATGTCCCGGGTATTGTAGGGTTAGGCGCCGCCATCCAGGAGGCAACCGCCGATATCCCCGGCCGCACTGCACGCATCCAAGCCATGCGGGACCGTTTGATCGACGGCGTACTGCAAATTCCCCGTTCCCGCTTAAACGGCGACCGCCAGCATCGTTTGGCTGGCAACGCCAATTTCTGCTTTGAAGGCATCGAGGGGGAATCCCTCCTCCTGATGCTGGATGCAAAGGGCATCGCCGCCTCGTCCGGGTCGGCCTGCACCTCGGGTTCTTTGGATCCCAGCCACGTACTATTGGCCATCGGCCTTCCCCATGAGATCGCCCATGGCTCTTTGCGCATCAGCCTCAGCGACGTTAATACGGAAGAGGATGTGGACGCCATTCTGGAAGCCCTCCCCCCCATTGTGGAGCGGCTGCGGGCTATGTCCCCTCTGTGGGAACGCATTGTGAAAAACAATTCTTAACGGTTTTTAATATCTGATATTAGGAGGTTATCATCATGGCATACAGTGAAAAGGTTATGGACCATTTTTCCAATCCCCGCAACGTAGGCGAGATCGCCGATGCCGACGGCGTCGGCGAAGTGGGAAATCCCCAGTGCGGCGATATTATGAAGATGTACATCAAGGTGGAGGATGACGTCATCACCGATGTAAAATTCAAGACCTTCGGCTGCGGTGCAGCCATCGCCACCAGCTCTATGGCCACTGAACTGGTCAAGGGGAAAACCATCCAGGAGGCTCTCAAGCTCACCAACAAGGCCGTGATGGAGGCTCTGGACGGCCTTCCCCCTGTGAAGGTGCACTGCTCAGTGTTGGCCGAACAGGCCATTAAATCGGCCATTTCGGATTACTACACCCGCAAAGGCATCGATCCCACCCCCATCGTAGGCGTGATTGAGGACTGCGACGCCTGCCACCTGCACTAAGAAATGAAAAATAAGCCCTAGCAGCTTTTTGTGCTGCTGGGGCTTTTGCGCTGCGGAGGAATTTTTTATGACGATACATCAGCCGTTGGCCGTCTTTGATCTGGACGGCACCTTAAACCGCACCGATCTTTTTTCTGTACCTGCTCACCTGCAAGCGTTAAAGGAATTCGATGCGCCAAAAGAAGTCCAAACGCGGGAATTTATCCTATCCACCTACGGCATGCGGTGGGAAGACTGTAGGGATACCATGCTTCCAGGGCGGGATCCCGAGGCCCAGCGGCAATATATCCGCCGGGTATCCCAGCTGGAAGACGCCGCTATGAAGACCTTGGGCCGGCATTACGACGGCGTCCCTCAGATGCTGGATGATCTACATCGGGCAGGTATTCAAACAGCGGTGTGTTCCAATGCGTCCATGCGATATATCACCGCCGTTTTAAAGGCCCTAGGCCTTATGGAACGCATCGACCACATCCAGCATTTGGTGGACGGCCTGGACAAATGCGCCACCTTAAAGCTTTTACTCCAGCGGCTCACGCCGTCCCAAGCCGTGATGGTGGGGGACCGCATCTTTGACATCGAAGCCGCCCGTGCCAACCATATCCCTTCGGTGGGATGCCTCTATGGTTTTAACCCATCAGAAGCTAAAAAGGCCGATTATACCGTCCAGTCCGTCCCAGAGATAACTCCTATTTTGCTCCGTCTATTGAAATAACATCCTTTTGAAAACTTAAAGTACATACAAAAAGCCGCTTGCTCGTATCCAACCAGCAAGCGGCTTTTGTATTTCATCTCAACAATTAATCTCTGCGCTTATCAAACAGAGCCATAATATCGAAGAACCCTTCATCTTCCGCGGAAACCTCTTTTTTCTGGGGCTCGGCCTTGGGTGCAGGCTCAGCCTTGGCCACAGGGGCAGGATTGGAATCCATGGAAGGAGGTGTATCAAATCCGGTGGCGATGACGGTGATGCGCATGGAATCCTCCATACTGTCGTCAAAGGCCACACCGAAGATGATGTTGGCATCGGGATGAGCAGCTTTGGCGATCATGGAAGAGGCGCGGTCGACGTCGCCCAGATCGATGTCCGGCGACGATGTGATGTTGATAATAACGCCCTTGGCGCCGTTGATGGAAGTCTCAAGCAGCGGGCTAGATACCGCCATCTGAGCAGCTTGTTCGGCCTTGTCCTTGCCCACAGCCTCGCCCAGGCCCATATGGGCGTAGCCGGCATCCTTCATGACAGCGGTCACATCGGCAAAGTCCAGGTTAATGATTCCAGGTACCTTGATCAGGTCGGAGATGCTCTGTACGCCGTGGCGCAACACATCGTCGGCCATAATAAAGGCGTCGGCCAGGGAGAAACGCTGCTCCGATACCGTCTTTAACCTCTCATTTGGGATAACAACCAACGAATCCACATGTTCTCTCAAAGCCGAAATGCCTTCCTCGGCCTGCTGCATGCGGCGGCGGCCTTCAAACGAGAAGGGTTTTGTCACAATACCTACCGTTAGGATCCCTTGCTCACGGGCAACCTCGGCGATAACAGGGGCGGCGCCTGTACCGGTACCACCGCCCATACCTGCGGCGATAAAGACCATATCCGTGCCCTTTAAAGCATCGGCGATTTCCTCACGGCTCTCTTCTGCTGCACGCTGGCCTTTTTCCGGATTGGAGCCAGCGCCTTTGCCGCCGGTCAATTTCGTGCCGATCTGGATCTTATGGGTAGCTTGCGAACGGGAAAGGGCTTGATGGTCTGTATTGATGGAGATAAACTCCACCCCCTGCATCCCAGTGGTAATCATCCGGTTGACGGCGTTGCCTCCGCCACCGCCGACACCTACCACCTTGATCTGGGTTAATTCTAAATCATTGGCAAACTCAAAGGGCATGATCGTTCCTCCGTTTCGATAATGGCCAGCATCTTGTCCTTACAGACTGTTATACATCTAATTTATCATTTTTTTGTGAAGAATGCAATAACATTCTTCTCAACTCGGCCAAGTTATGAAAAATTCTTGTTCCAAACACCACAACTGCTGCCAAATACAGGTCCAAACTCAGCAAATTGCCGAACCAAGTGAGCAAAACAGCTAGAATTGTGTTAAAAATAAACCCACTTAAAAAGATATTCCACCGGAACTGGCCTTTTGTATAGGCGCTTAAACCGCCCAATAAAGTATCCACTCCGGCAAGCAAGCCAACCGCCACATAGGTGGTGAACTGGGCTGGGATAAATCCCGGGAAAATAAGGCCCAAAATCACGCCGGCGCCAAGCCCTACCATCAATAATATAACCGTCATGTACTCCATCCTCCTGTCAATTGGCCAAGGCCAATTCCGTATCTCCCTGGTAAGCGGGGATGACAACATTATCCTTCTTCTCGACGGTGATATCGATATAAGGGGAGAGCACATCCACAAGCCCGCCGCGCATGGTCAATGCGTATTCTAAAACAGCGGGGTCACCAATGGCCTGGATGACAAAGGGTGGGCCGTAACGCTTATTGTTGATGCTGACGGTGGTTCCCACACAGCGGATTTCTGAAGTGGCCACAATGCGTTCGCCGTTAATGGATACCGCGTCGGCACTTGAGGCAAACAGTTCATTGACCATACGAAGCAGGTCTTCCTCATGCACCATGTATTTTTCCGGATTTTCGGCGGCATCCTCCCCGACTTGGGACTTGTCCTCAATAGTGACTACAATGCCGGGGCCAGATAACTCGGTTAATCCGGCCAGACGTTCGGCCTCCTCCAGCTGTTCCTCCAGCACCTTGGCGGTATCGTCGGAATCGCCGACGGCTTTTCGCAGATCCTCCAGATCAGCCCGGGCCCGGGCCAGCTGGGTTTGTAGATCATCCACCTTCTGGAGCGCATCATTTAAGTCCTGCTGCATGGTTTCGGTGCGATTATGGTCAGTAGCACTTTGGGTGATCTTATTTTGACTGACGCTTCGGATTTGCAGCGTTACCAAAAAACCAACCACCATTAACACCAGCATCAATGCCAACGTCATCGGCATCTTATGCAATGGCTTTTTTAATGGCTTGTCCTCCCTAGGATTTGTTTGCAATAAACCTCATTCCTTTTAATCCGTGCTCGACGGTGCGCCGCTTCCCTCCGCTCCACTGCTTTCCTTCTCAGAGGAAATACCGGCATCCCCTGTAGAAGAAACATCAGTTTCCTCCGGCGAAGGGGATTGCGAACTCGCTCCACTGGAAACATTATCCTCAAACCTTACCGTAGCTTGGGTACTGGTCAGCACAATGGTGGCTTTTTGTCCGTCGGGCGCCTTCCTGGCAATGGCTTCCTTGGCCATGGCCAATTTAGCGTCCAAATCCACCGCTCCGCCACACTTTAAAGTAACCCGGTTATCATACAAAACCGTGATGTCGGATCCATTGGTAAAGTCCATTTGGTTTGTTTTCTCTATAAGGTTATTCTCTTTGAGCGCGTTTGTCAAGTCGGTAAGCTTCTTCTTTTGTTCCTCGTCCTCAAACTCCATAGGAGATCCCGGCGGTGCTCCCGTCACGGAGATCCCCACCACCACTGGCACCGATGGGATCTGCCCTTGCAGGTATTCCAGCGTCTTTCCGGTCTGGTCGGCCACCGCCCATCCGCCCTCCATTTGGACGGCATAAGCCGGCGTGGTCTCCTCCACCTCAATGACAACGGTGGCGGGAAGCTTCCGTACAATATGGGCTGAACCGATGTAAGGCAATTTTACCGTTAGATCCTCTTCTCCTCCTTTGGTATCGGCTAACAGGAGGTTCTTTCCCTTGGCAATGCCCGACACACGGATAATTTCTTCCGCTTCATACCTTGTCTCCCCCTGTACCTGGATGGTCTGGATGTTAAAGAACACCGTCATACACAGCGTCACACCGATAGCCACGGCAAACAGCACCACCAAAATGGAATAAAACCGGGTGGATGCCTTTCTTCTGCGTTTGTGACGGCGTCCATTTTGATCCCGGGCCTCCTGACGGCTCTGCATTTTGCGGGCCTGGTTGGTCCGATCCTCCAGGGACGGAGCTTCCCCTTTTTTGGGCAGGGAAGACGGGCGGGACGTCTTAGCCTTTGGTGGCGACGAAGGCGGCCTAGCCGACGGCTTCTTTACCCCCCCGCTGGGGGCGGCGGACGGCCTTCCTCGAGGCTTCCCAGGACGGTTTGTCCTCTGAGGCGACGTCCCCGAACGAGCCTGCGCCCGTTTCTTTCCCGGAGGACGTTTGCCTTGCTGTGAAGGGCCGGATTTTCCAGTCGGCCGGGCCTTGCCACTACCTTTCTTTTGATTATCCATATTGATCAGTCCCTCTTTATCACAGCCCCCACACCAGAGAGGCGCTGTTCAATCATTTCATATCCTCTGTCCAAATGATGTAAGCCGGTAATCTGCGTGGTTCCCTGGGCCGCCAGGCCCGCCACGACTAGTGCCGCAGCTCCCCGTAAATCGGCTGCCTCCACCGGTGCGCCGGACAGATGGTCCACGCCTTCCACGATGGCTACTTTCCCCTCCACTTTGATGTGGGCCCCCAGGCGCAGCAGCTCACCGACGTGCTTATACCGGCTTTCAAAGATGTTTTCTACAAATACACTGGTTCCCTCCGCCAAGGTGGACATAGCCATCACGATGGCTTGGGAATCGGTGGGAAATCCAGGGTACGGCAGGGTGCGGATGTTTTTAACCGCTTTCAGGCGGTCCGGTGCTGCAATGTGCAATTGATCTCCTTGGGTCTTGATGTGGCATCCGGCCTCTTCAAACACAGGGATCACCGGTTGCAAATGATCGGGGATCACCTTTTCCAACAGAAGATCCCCTCCTGTGACCGCCGCGGCCGCCATATAAGTGGTGGCAGTGATGCGGTCGGCTATGACGGTGTGTTCCGCTCCGTGGAGTTTTGGCACGCCGTCGATGCGGATGGTGCTCTCCCCTGCTCCGCTGATGCGGGCGCCGCACTGGTTGAGGAAATCAGCTAAATCGTAGATCTCCGGCTCCCTGGCGGCATTGGTGATGACGGTAGTACCGTCGGCCGTAGCCGAAGCCAACATGATGTTTTCCGTGGCTCCGACGCTGGGAAAGGAGAGGTTGATGGGGCATCCTTTGAGCCCTTTTCCCACGTGGCAGTTTAAGTACCCGTGATCCTCTTCAATGATAAGGCCCAGCTTGCGCAGCGCCTTCAGATGGAGATCGATGGGACGAGGCCCTAACTCACATCCCCCTGGGAAACTGATGCGCGCCTTTCCTTGTCTAGCCACAATGGCGCCTAAAAACACCACCGAAGAACGCATCTCCCGCATGAGGTTATCCGGGATCTCATACTGTCCTGCCGAGGAGGCGTCCACCGTTACGTTGGATCCCTCCTGGGTCACCTTGCACCCCAAATGGGATAAAATCTTAATGGAGGTATCCACATCCGATAGCCTCGGGCAATTATGTAGCACGCTGGGAGTGGTGCCCAGCAACGTGGCGGAAAGCAGCGGCAAAGCGCTGTTTTTAGCCCCGTGCACAGGGATGGATCCGGCCAGCCTGTGACCGCCCTGCACAATCAGTTTCGACATATCCTCTACACCCCTTTATGAAAAACACCAAGCCAAACCATGAAGTTTCCCTGGCAAACCATAGTATGCCAAAAGAGGCGGGGGTGTGAGGATGTGAACAGAGTAGGCCATGTCTTTCCAGGTCGGATCTTTTACTTTTTAGAGGAAACAGCCTCCATAATCACTTTATAAATACGTTCAGAAGCGTCTAAAATTGCGGTTTGTTTGGCTTTTGAACCCATTTCCTGGAGCGTCTCGGGGTGTTCCAGCAGTTTTTCCACCTGGGTGATGAGTTTCGGACCGGTCAAATCCTTATCCTCAATGAGCACCGCCGCTCCCCGGCGGACCAAACTCATGGCGTTGTGGTACTGGTGGTTCTCCGCCACATGGGGGGACGGCACCAAAATAGAGGCTTTTCCCTGGGCCTGCAATTCACTTAACGTGATGGCGCCGCAGCGGCAAATCACCAGATCGGCCGCCGCCATACAGCGGGCCATATCGTCGATGTACTCCCGCACCATAATGTTTTTGGCGCGCTTTAACGGCACTCCTTTGGATTCTATCAGCTTAGGCATCCATTCCCAGCCGGCTTTTCCTACGCCGTGGATGTGGGTGATGCCGCCGCGTTTATAGCTCCAGGCAAGCAGGTCGGCCACGGCGCGGTTGATGCAGTCGGCTCCCAAACTGCCGCCGAAGGAGAGGATCATGGGCTCATCGCCAAGTCCCAACTCATGCCGGGCCTGCTGTCTCGTATAGGTCAAAATTTCCTTACGCAGGGGATTGCCCGTCACTTCAATATGGCACCCTGCATCAAAACGGCTTTTGGCATCCTCCACCGCCAGCATGACACAGGAGGCCGATTTGGAAAGCATCCGGTTGGTGACCCCTGGATAGGCATTTTGTTCGTGCACCACAATAGGGACCCCCATCTTAGCCGCCTTACGCAGTACGGGGCCGCTGACGTATCCGCCCGTCCCCACTGCGATGTCCGGACGGAAGGACTTTAGGATCTTCCCGGCCTGTACGGTGGACGTCAACGCCCTCCGCGCCGCCCCTATGTTATAGACAATGTTGCCCGGCGACAAGCTCCGGCGAAAGCCGCGTACATCGATGGCCGCAAAGTCATAACCGGCCTCCTTGACCAAACGGGCTTCCATCCCCTTCTGATTACCGACGAATAAAATCTCGGCGTCCGGCTGATGCTTTTTGACGGTGCCTGCAATGGCCAAGGCCGGATTGATATGTCCCGCCGTGCCGCCGCCTGCCAAAAGTACCTTCATGGCATCTCCACTCCTCATTGTGTTTTTCTTCTCGACGACTTACAAGGCAAAAGCCGGCGGCGTAATATGACGCAGCCGGTGCCTCGGGATATGATTCATTATTATCGTTTGCGCAGCCTGGCCCCTCGTGAGACCGACAACACAACCCCCATCTGCGCCAGCAGCATGACCAAGGACGATCCGCCGTAGCTGAAGAAAGGAAGGCTGATGCCGGTGTTGGGGATCAGGTTGGTGACCACCGCGATGTTGAGGAAGGCTTGGAGCCCTACCTGGACGGTCAATCCGACTGCCAAAAGGGCGCCGAATTTATCCTCGGCTTTCATGGCGATGGCGAACCCTCTCCACACCAGCAGGGCAAACAGGATGATGATAACGGCTGCTCCTACAAATCCCAGTTCCTCACACACCACCGCAAACACAAAGTCGTTCTGCGGCTCGGAGATGTACATATATTTTTGCCTGGAGTTGCCTAAACCCACTCCCATGAACCCGCCGGAAGCGATAGCGTACAGCGACTGGATGGTCTGCCAGCCGGTACCCTTAGGATCGGAGAAGGGATCCTGCCACACCTCGATGCGGGTAAAGCCGTGGGCCAATTTCTCGGTCACGATATCGGCCAGCGGCCCCGGCAGATACTGGGGGAAGAAAAACACCCATACAAATAGAATAAGCCCCGCCGAGATGGCGATGATAAACCATTTGGGTTTGGTGCCGCCGATGAGCATCATAATCACGCCGATCAGGCACATGAGGATGGTACCGGAAAGATGGGGTTCCGCGATCATCAGAGCGCTGATGGATCCTAAGATGAGGATATACGGCAAAACGCCCCATCGGAAGGTGCCCATTTTATCGTGGTATTTGCTCATGAGATGGGCAAAGGTAGCGATCAAGGCAAACTTAGCGATTTCCGAAGGCTGGAAGTTAATGGGATAAGGGATCCAGCGGTGGGCGCCGTTTTGAGCCGGCATGAAAAGTACGATGACCAACAGAGCATAACTGACGCCCATAAAAATCAGGGACCAGAAGTGAAGGACCCGGTAATCGATGAGCGATACGCCGATCATTAGGACGATTCCTAAGGCGGCATACATCAATTGCGGTTTGAGGAAATAGAGGCTATCCCCGTGGAATTTCGGCGTATAATATGCATAAGCGTAGCTGGCCGAAAACATCATCACAAGTCCGATGGCCAAAAGTGCCAGGATCAAAAAGAAAAACGGCAGATCAAAGGATCCCCCAGCCGAGAAGAAGCTGAGCTTTCCCTTGCCTTTCTTTTTCTCTATCTTGTTTTTTGCCAGTCTGGCCGCTTGTTCGGTCGACACGCCCAATCTCCTCCTTTCGCAGTAAAATGGCAAAGTGCTTTCCTTTAAAAATTAATCGGGAAAAGGACGATCAACGTCCCCCTAATAGTACACAAACAATGGCGAGAATACAGCCGATTGCTGTCAAAATGGAAAACAATGCATTGATGCGGATTTCACTGTAGCCGCACATCTCCAAATGATGATGGAAAGGCGCCATCTTGAAAAGGCGCTTTCCACCTGTCATCTTAAAATAGCTCACCTGTAAGATGTCCGACAAGGTCTCGATGATATATACAATTCCAGCCGGGATCAATAAGAGCGGCATCCCTACGCCAAAAGCCAAAGCACATACCATGCCGCCCAAGAAGAGGGAGCCGGTATCGCCCATAAACACCCGTGCCGGATAGAAATTCCAAATCAAAAAGCCGAGGCATGCCCCTGCCAAAGCGGCGCCCATCATACTGACGCCCATCATCTGCAACAGCCCCGCAATGAGCATAAAGCATACGCCTACAAAGAACGTAACACTGGAGGCCAAACCGTCTAGGCCATCGGTCAGGTTGACGGCGTTGACCGCTCCCACCACAATAAACATAATGATGGGGATATACCAGATGCCAAAATCAATCTGCCCCACAAAGGGGATGTACATACCGCGGTCGCCTGCAAAATACAATGCCGCCGCAAAGGCGCCGGCCACCAAAAGCTGCAACAGCATCTTCTGACGGCTGGTAAGGCCTAGATTGCGCTTTTTGACCACCTTTATGTAGTCATCCAGAAAGCCCACGCATCCAAAACCCAGCGCCATCAGGATGCCGCCCCAGAAACGCACTTTTTGTACCGTGGTCTCGCCATCCATAACCTGGGGCCAGGCCATCCGGGAAATAAAATAAGCCGCCAAGACGCCGGCCGCCACGCCGGCGATGGTCATGATCCCCCCCATGGTAGGTGTCCCCTGCTTGGACTTGTGCCAAGTGGGGCCATCCTCCAAAATGCTCTGCCCAAACTTCAATTTGCGCAAAAAGGGAATGACACACAGTCCCAAAGATGTCGTCACCGCAAAGGCAATCAGTGCGGAGATACCGGTCGATGTGGCTAACATTTTTTCTCCCACCTCTCGTACAGGGTCTTTAGTACTTCTTCCAGCTGCATGCCCCGGCTGGCTTTAAACAGTACAACGTCGCCCTTTTCTAAAACCGAAATGAGTGTTTCGGCCAAAGCCGCTTTGTCGTCAAAATGATAAGCTTCCTTCAAGCCTTCTGCGGCAGCCCCCTGCACGTACTGGGCCGCCATAGGGCCGTAGGTTAGCAAGACGTCGGCACTGTGAGCCGCCAGGGCGCCGCACTTGGTATGTGCCTGACGAGAGATGGTGCCAAGTTCCAGCATATCACCTAAAACAGCGATGCGCTTTCCCTTACACGGCATGTGCTTTAACGTATCCAACGCCGCCTGGACCGAATCGGGACTTGCGTTGTAGCAGTCCTCAATGACGGTGATGCCGTCCCGTTTGACAACGCGTTGACGCATCCCCGAAGGCTGGTATACTCCTAGTGCGGCCGCCGCTTTCCCGCTCTCCACCCCCAGCAGGATGCCGGCGGCAAAGGCGGCAGTGGCGTCGTACACCGCGTGGATTCCCACCGCCGGGATGGTAACCTCTTGCCGCCCACCGTCATAGCGGATGACAAAGGAAGTCTCCTCCTCCCCTTGACGGATGTCCTGGGCCAAAAAGTCACAAGCCTCGTTCTCCAGGCCGAAGCGGATGAGGGGATGCCCTACGTCCCCCACGGTAGAGAGCATATCGTCGTCCCCGTTGATGAGCAGAGGGGCACGGCCCTTCATACCGTCTAATATTTCCAGCTTGGCCTTCAAAATACCTTCCCGGGATCCCAATGTCTCCATGTGGGAGACGCCGATCTTGGTGATGATGCCCAGGTCTGGGCAAGCCACTTTGGAAAGACGGCTGATCTCTCCAAAGTTGCTCATGCCCATCTCCAGTACCGCCGCCTGATGCTCCTTCTTTAGACCGAACACAGTAAGCGGAAGGCCGATTTCATTGTTAAAATTGCCCTCTGTCTTGAGAGTGCGGTACCGGGCCGACAGCACACAGGCCACCATATCCTTGGTGGTGGTTTTACCCACACTGCCGGTTACACCTACCACGGGGATGTCGAAGGTCCCGCGGTACCAAGCCGCCAGATCCATCAAGGCCCGGCTGGTATCCTCCACACGAATGACCGGTACATTGGAAACCTCCACCTCTTTGTGGCACAAGACAGCCGATGCCCCAGCCCCTACCGCTGCCGCGGCAAACTGATGTCCGTCCAGCCGTTCCCCTCGGATGGCGATAAACAGACATCCCGGCGAAGCCTGACGGTTATCGATGCATACAGAGGAAACCTCAGTGTTGCCGTCCCCTGTGTAGCTCCCATGTACAGCATGTGCAATCTCTTTTACTGACATCCTCATGGTTGTTACTCCTCTTCTACACAAACTGTTTTTCGCTTCTTCTCTCGCGTTTATCTTTCTAGTTTTGCCAGTTGTTCGGCTATTATTTCCCTTTCGTCCAAATGGATGACGCCGGTATTTAAAATCTGATAGGTCTCATGCCCCTTGCCGGCCAAAAGGATTAAATCTCCCGGTCTAGCGGTGCGCACGGCGTACCGGATGGCGTCCTGGCGGTTGGGGATGACGACATAAGGGGTGGAATAGGTACGGATGCCCTTTACAATATCGTCGATAATGGCCTGCGGATCCTCAGACCGGGGATTGTCGCTGGTGAGGATGGCGAAATCCGCCCCTTCCATCGCCGCCCTTCCCATCAGCGGACGCTTGGCCCGATCCCGATCCCCGCCGCAGCCAAACAGGACTACCAAACGTTTTGGTTCTCCCTTCCGACAGGCGGCCAGTACTTTTTCCAGGCCGTCGGGAGTGTGGGCATAGTCGATGACAATGGTGAAGTCCCGACCTGTCGGGACGCGTTCCATCCGGCCCTTAACCCCTTCAAACTGGTTGAGTGCGTCCACTACGCTGGCGAAGGGCAGCCCTATGGACAGGCCACAGGCCGCAGCCGCCAAGGCGTTGTATACTGAGAATAGTCCCGGAATCTTTAAATCGACGCGGCCGGTGATGCCGTGGCCCAGCAGGTCAAACCGGACGCTGTCCATGGAATAATCAATGTTTTGCGCCGTATAGTGGGCCACTGAATTCTCGGCCGAATAGGCCACCTTGCGGCAGGAAAGGCCTTCGATCATCCGCATGCCGTAGGCGTCGTCCAGGTTGTACACCCCGATGTCCGACTGGGCAAACAATTTCTTCTTGGCCGCCAAGTAGTTTTCCATGGTGAGGTGGTAATCCAAGTGATCCTGGGTCAGGTTGGTGAACACCCCGGCTTCAAACCGGAGCCCCGCTACCCGCCCCTGGTCCAATGCGTGGGAGGAGACCTCCATGACGCAAAACTCACATTCTTCCTCCACCATAGCCGCCAAGGTCCTGTGAAGCTCCTTGGCGTCGGGGGTGGTGTTGTGAGCCTCAAAGACTCTTTGGCCCGCCTGCCCTCCCAATGTCCCGATGATGCCACAGACGTATCCCGCCCGCTCAAGCATGGCGCGGATCATATGGGTGACGGTGGTTTTGCCGTTGGTGCCGGTGACCCCGATGAGACGCAGCTTCTTTGCTGGGAATCCGTAAAATGCCGCGCACAATGACGCATAGGCTTCACTGGGATCCGGCACGATCAATTGATTTTCTAATCCTAAATCCCTCCCCGTTACCACTGCCGCGGCTCCTTGTTTTAACGCCTCTGGCGCCTCAAGGTGGCCGTCGTGCACCTGGCCTCGGGTACAGACAAATACACTTCCTCGCTTCACCTGGGTGATATCCCGGGTAATGTCGCTGATTTCAACACCATTCCAATCCTCATTTGCACCGTAGGGTGCAAAGAGCTCAGCTAGTGTCAAGCAGTCAGCCTCCTATATTTCTGTGGGAGTTGGGGCATCTAGTCGTCGGCCACAGTATCGGCAGCGTCGTCGGCTACGTTGTGCTGGAACTCCACGGCGATTACCGTACCGGCACTCACCTTTTCCCCTGCTACAACGCTTTGTCCTGTGGAAACCGCGTCCTCACTCTCCAGTCCCACCCCGGAGAAACGGACGTTGATGCCTGCATTGGCGGCCTCGGTATTGACCTGTGCCACCGTCAATCCAACCAGATTGGGGACGGTCACCTCCTCCATCTCGCTGTCCTCACTGGTGTAGAGTACCACTGTCCCCGATTTGGGGATGGTACTGCCGGCCGACGGCATCTGTTTGAGCACCGTATCGCCGTTCCCAACCACACGCACTTTCAGTCCCTTTTGCTCCGCCTTCGTGGTAGCATCGGCGGGCGAAAGGCCGGTCAGGATAGGGGTATCGGTATCCAGTTGTTGCAGTTCAGCCGCAGTATAACGGGGTTCTACGCCTAAGTAAGGCAGGACGTCTGCAAATATATCACGGGCCACCGGTGCGGCGATGGTTCCGCCAAAGATATTGTCAGCGTGAGGTTCATCCAGCATAATAAGCACCGCGACCTTAGGATCGTCGGCCGGTGCAAATCCACAGAAGGAGGCAATGCGCAAGTCCTTCTGGCCGGTTGCCTCATTGACTTTGTCTCGTTTTTCAGAAGTACCGGTCTTACCGGCGATGCGATATCCGGGCAGATATGCGTTCTT
The DNA here is from genome assembly GCA_904397895.1 of uncultured Clostridia bacterium. GTDB lineage: Bacteria > Bacillota > Clostridia > Oscillospirales > Acutalibacteraceae > Solibaculum. The sequence goes on along the minus strand of CAJFOZ010000068.1, from coordinate 91,002 downwards.
ACCGCCGCCCTCAAAGACAACCGCTTCCATCAATTCCCGCAGCAAGTCGGACGTCTCGGTTGAAATCACCTGGCGGCGTACATTGGGTTCGATGGCTTGGATGATGTTGTCGTCGCTGTCCAGGATCTGGCGCACCACGTGAGGTTGCAGCAGATACCCGCCGTTGGCCACAGCCGAAATAGCCGTGATCATCTGGAGAGGGGTGACTTTAAAGGTCTGGCCAAAGGAAGATGTAGCCAGCTCCACAGAATTGAGGCTTTCTTCCGTATGGAAAAGCCCGGCATTGGTGGCTTCACCCGGCAGGTCGATGCCGGTCTTTTCCGTAAAACCGAAGTTTTCAAAATATTGATAAAATAGATTCCGGCCGATGCGTTCGCCCACCTGCATAAAGGTGGGGTTACAAGACTGTTCCAATCCCTGTTTAAAGGTGACGGTACCGTGGCCGGTCCGTCTGGCACAGCTGATGCGCCGTCCGCCTACCACGTAGTAGCCAGGGCAATTAAAGGTATCGTCTACACTGACCTTCTTCTCTTCCAAAGCCATCGCAGCCGTGATGACTTTAAAGACCGAGCCAGGTTCATAAGTGTCCGACACCGGTTTATTGCGCCATTGGTCAAACTGGGCCTGTTTTTTGGCCTCGGTCTGTGCATCCCCGGTGAGGGACGCTATTTCATTGGCCACATCGGCGTCGAATATCTCCATAGGGTTGTTGAGGTCAAAATCGGAGTGGGTGGCCATGGCCAGGATCTCGCCGGTCTCCACATCCATGACAATGCCGGCGGCGCGGTTGGTGACGTTGTTCTCCTTGGCCGCCACTTCCAGATGCCGTTCCAGAATGGCCTGGATGCGTTCGTCGATGGACAGCACCAATCCATTGCCGTCCTGTGGTTCAATCAGGGTTTCATATTCAAAAGGCATATCGGTATTGTAAGCATTCTTCGCCGACACCACCTTGCCCGGTACGCCTTGCAGGTACTCGTCATACATGGATTCCAATCCATAAAGCCCGTCGTTGTCGGTGCCGGTGAAGCCGATGACCGACGAAGCTTCGTCATTATAGGGATAGTACCGTTTGGAATCCTCGTACATGTCCACCCCGGCTTTGATGCCGTTGTCCTTTAAAAATTGGGTGATGGCATCGTACTGAGGTTTCTCCACCTTGCGTTTGACAATCTCATAATAGCTTTTTTTGTTTTGCCCCTTTTCAATGATGGTTTCCTGATCCACGTCCAAAATGGACGACAATCCCTCGGCAATGGTTTGCAGCTGGGCGTCATCCTTGATGTTGGCAGGGGCTAATGCTACCGTCCATACCGTAGCGCTCTGGGCCAGCACCTTCATGTTGCTGTCGTAGATGGTACCCCGTTTGGGATTGATGGTGGTGGTGCGCAGCTGCTGCGCAATGGCTTTGTTTTGATACACTTCGCTGTTGACAAGCTGCAAACTGGCAAGCTGTCCCAACAGCGCCCCGGTAAACACAAATACCAGACACACCATTAGGATCTTCATACGGGTGACCATCCGTTTCGAAGGCCCTTTTGCCATGCGCCCCCTCCTTTCTAAAAAATGAGAGCCAAGATCATCTCTTAACTCTCATTGTGTCAAGTCTGTAATACTTATGGAAAAGCTGCTTTGTTTATGATAGCCACTGGCCGATCTGATCCAAAAGCTTTTGGAAGGCATTTTTTGATTCCGGCTCTTCCGGTACTTCAACCTTATCCTCGCTGTGCATCGTGATGTATTCCGCTTGATAGGCTTCCATCCGAACCATGCCCAAGGCTTGGGCATACGATTCAATGTTGCGGGTAGCCATCTTTTCCTCCAAAGCGGCCTGGAGACGAACTTGTTCGCTCTGGGCCTCTTCCAAGGCAGCCGTTGCCTTGGTGACCTGATCCCCCAACTCCGAAAGCTGCATCTTACAGAATACCATATACCCTACTATCGAAAGGGCGGCGCCGATTGCCAACATGACGGCCAGGCCCCGAAGGTATCCTTGCAGCGCCGTAGCCTTTTTCGGCTTTTTCTCCTGGCGCTTTTGCACTTTCCGTTGTTTTTTTTCTTCATGCGGTTCAAAAAGAGAAAGGTCATACGCTTCACTGGATTGAAACTGTTGCATGCGCTAGGAGCACTCCTTTCAGTTTATCATTTAAAACCCCAGAGAGGTTTTATTGGCTTTGGTTCTTTACAATAGCCCGTAGTTTTGCGCTGCGGCTGCGTGGATTCCGTTCCAGCTCTTCCGGAGAAGCTTCCACCGCCTTGCGCCATACCAGAGTGGCCTCTGGCTTATGGCCGCACACGCACACCGGGAAATCCGGTGGACAAATGCAACCCTTTGCCCATTTGGCAAATTGACGTTTGACCATGCGGTCCTCCAGCGAATGGAAGGTGATGATCGCCATTCGCCCACCCTCCTTTAAACAAGAAAAAGCGTGGATGAGCCCCTGTTCCAGATGATCCAGCTCCCCATTGACTGCGATGCGCAGCGCCTGAAAGCATCTTCGGGCCGGATGCCCCTGCTCTCGACGGGCTGCGGGAGGCATGGCGTATTTGATAATATCCGCCAGCTGAAGGGTCGTTTCGATAGGCGCTTCTTTCCGCGCCTTGACAATGGCTCGGGCTACGGCGCGGGCATACCGCTCTTCCCCATAATCAAAAAAGATCCTGGTAAGTTCATCGGCCTCCAGCTCGTTGACAAGATCTTTTGCCGATCTTCCTTCCTGGCTCATGCGCATATCCAAGGGAGCGTCATTGTGATAGGAAAACCCTCTTTCAGGCGTATCCAATTGGTGGGATGAGACCCCCAAATCCATCAGGATGCCGTCGGCCCCGTCGATCCCCAAGGATTGGAGCACCGTATCCATCTGGTCAAAATTGGCCCTCACCACCTGGGCTTGAGGATAGGGTTCCAGCTTCCTGGACGCCGCCTCAATGGCGTCAGGATCCCGATCCAAGGCGATCAAACGTCCGGTGGTCAAGCGGCTGGCGATGGCCTCTGAATGGGAGCCGCCTCCCGCCGTACCATCCACATAAATGCCGTCTTCACGGACCTGTAACGCTTCCAATACCTCTTGCAGCAGCACCGGCTGATGATGGAATTCCATGTTTGCTTCCTCCATCCTAGGCGTTAAAAGCCCAGTTTCTCCATTTCACTGGCCGCCGCTTCGGCTGTCATTTCCTGCTCCAAGGCTTCAAAACGGGAGGGATTCCAGATTTCCGCCCGTCGTCCCACGCCTAGGATCAACGCCTCCCCTTCCAGCTTTGCGTAGGTGCGCAGATACTGAGGGATCAGTACCCTCCCCTGTTTATCCGGCTCCAAAAGCATGGCATTGGAAAAGAAAAAGCGTTGCAGTTTGCGGGATTCCGCCATGGGCAAGCTGCAAATTTTATCTTCCTGCTTCTTCCATTCTTCAATGGAGTAGAGGAAAAGGCAGTTGTCTAAGCCCACTGTGACATAAAAAGATAGGCCCAGCCCTTCCCTGAGCTTGGCCGGCACAAATACGCGGCCTTTGTCATCCATATTATGTTGAAAACGGCCGATCAACATAACAACCACTCCATTTGTGAAAAGGCTTATGAATTCACCAGAATTCACCACCTACCTCCACATGAGTTTTATTATAACCTTAATTTCCAGCAATTGCAAGACAAAACAAAGGTTCATTTCGTCTTTTTCGCAGATAAATCCCGGCTTTTACCCAGGTGTTTTTTGTCATTTATTCCAAATAAACAGCGGTGGTGCCAAATGGCGAGATCTTTACTCCTATTTTTTGCCTGAAGCTGAATTTCCATCTTAGGCCGTTTTTTCAAAAAGGGCTTCCCCCATTTCATCAATTTTTATGTGATTTATTTTCACCGGATAAATTTTTCTTTCCTAGCCCTGTTGCACAAAAAAAGAGCCTCATCCAAAATATGAGACTCTTTCCTAAATTCAAAAGATATCACTCAAATTATTGGCGCTCGTTGAGAGGCACATAGGTTTGTTCCTCCAGCACCGCCCGATAGGCCGGGCGGATGATCCGATTGCCTGTGGTCAGCTCCTCGATGCGATGGGCACACCATCCGGGTGTGCGCGCAATGGCAAACAAAGGGGTGAACAAATCGGTTGGGATGTCCAAAATACGATACACAAGCCCTGAATACAGATCCACATTGGCGCATACCGTTTTGTCGATGCCCTTGACCTTGGCAAGCACCTGGGGAGTCAGACGTTCCACGGCATCCAACAGGGCAAAGTCGGCACCCAACCCCTTCTGCTCCGCCAGACGTTTGGCGTTGGCCTTGAGGATGACGGCCCGGGGATCAGACAAGGTGTATACCGCATGGCCCATCCCGTAGATCAGCCCCGAACGGTCGCCGGCTTCCTTGTTCATCAGTTTCTCCAGGAAAGCGGCGATTTCGTCGTCGTCCTTCCAATCCTTGACGCCTTCCTTAATATAGCCCAGCATCTCGTTGACCTTGATATTGGCGCCGCCGTGACGGGGGCCTTTCAAGGATCCGATGGCTGCGGCGATGGCCGAATAGGTATCGGTTCCCGACGAGGAAACCGTACGGGCGGTAAAGGTGGAGTTGTTGCCGCCGCCGTGTTCCGCATGGAGCATAAGGCAGATGTCTAGCAGATGAGCTTCTTCGGGTGTGAATTTCTTATCGATGCGCAAAGCCCCCAAGATGGATTCGGCGATGCTTTGGCTTAAATCAATGGGATGGAAATACATGGTTTCCTTATCGTAATGGCGGCGTTTGACCTGGTAGGCGTTGACCATAATGGAGGGCATCTGGGCAATCAGATGGATGGATTGGCGCATCAGGTTCTCCAAAGAGGTATCCTCCGGGTTATTATCGTAGGAATAAAGGGCCAGCACCGACCGGGCCAGCTTGTTCATAATGTTGGGGGACGGCGCTTTAATGATCATATCCTCTACAAAGTACTCCGGCAATTCCCGGCAATGGGCCAAAAGGTTGCTGAAGCGTTCCAATTGGCCGCGTGTAGGCAGCTTGCCGAACAACAGGAGCCAAGCCACTTCTTCAAAACCAAACCGATTTTCCTGGACGCAGCTGTCCACTAACGTCCGCAGATCGATCCCTCTATATTGCAGCTTTCCTTCGGCCGGCTGCTTCTCCCCATCGGAGATGACGTATCCGTGGACATTGCAAATACGGGTCAGGCCGGCCATGACGCCGGAGCCATCGGCATTGCGCAGGCCACGTTTGACCCGAAACTGACGATAAAAGGAAGAGTCAATATGGTTATTTTTTTGGAATTCATCGCATAAATCTTTAAGGGTGCTCATGGATAGATTTTCTTTCTCGTAAGGGCACATAGAGCCATCCTCCTTCAAAGGCTGGGAGAGCCGGAAAACAGGACAAGAACCCATCGGCTTCTCCTTTTAAAATGCAAGAAAAATATTTTATCCTGCATTTTAAACTGCCATATCACATTTCACAAAAGTATCTTTTTCTATTTTATCCCATCTAATCCACCTTGTCAAGCCGATTGCCTCCTGGGATTGTCGCAATAGGGTGATCGGTTCATTCTGCAAGTTGACAAAATAAAAAATTCAATGCTTTTCTTCGAGAAGGAGGATGTCTGTATGAAAAAGTATGTTGGAGCCGCTGTATTATTGTTTTTCTTTTTGTTGTTTGCTCCCATCTTGGCTTGCTTGGGGGAGGGATTCACTCCCAAGTCCTATGGGTCGGATTCCTCCGGGATCCAAAATACAAATAGCAACGATACCTTTGATCTGTTGGACCAATCCACCGGCGAGGTTCTAACCGTGTCGGCCCGGGACTACTTATTGGGAGCGGTGGCAAGCGAGATGCCGCCCTCCTTCCATTCCGAAGCCCTTAAGGCACAGGCCGCCGCTTCCTATACATACGCTTACCGCCGCCGCGCCCAACAGGAAGCCACTCCGGACGAAGCGCTCAAAGGGGCGGATTTTGCGGTCGACATCGCCCAAAAGGAAGGGTATTTCCCAAAAGAACAAGCCAAAGAACAATGGGGCAATCAATTCGACGCCTCTTGGTCCCGCATCGAATCGGCTGTGGATGAGGTCCTGGGGAAACTTATTGTATACCAAGGGGAACCAGTCCTGGCCGTCTACCACGCCATGTCGGGAGGCACTACCGAGACCGCTCAAGTGTATTGGGGCAACGACGTCCCTTATCTTCAGTCCACCGACAGCCCCGGCGATACTTTGGCCCCCCAATACGAAACCGCCTCCACCTTCACCACCGACGAGATGAAACAAAAACTGGCCGCATCCTTCTCCAACGTGACCTTGGGAGAGGATCCCGCCACTTGGTTTGGCCAGCCGCAGCTCAGCGCCGCCGGTACGGTGGTATCCATCCCAGTGGGGGATCAGACCGTATCCGGACGGGACTTGCGCACGGCTTTGGGACTTCGATCGGCCAATTTCAGCCTTTCCCTAGCCGACAACGTCTTTACCGTCACCGTCCACGGATACGGCCACGGCGTCGGACTGAGCCAGTATGGCGCCGACTATATGGCGCGTCAAGGTTCCAAGTGGCAGGATATCATCCGCCATTACTATCAGAATGTAGAAATTGTCACCGCTCCTGGATACAGTGAGACCCTTTAGGATAAAAGGCACAATAAAAATGGATACACATTTTTTACCATATAGATTGGTAACTAAAAGGGGATTGTGGAAATCCTCGCCAGGGTTTTCCACAAAACTTGGTTTTTCACCGTTATTTGCGGGCTCCATTGTGGAAAACCCTGTGGAATATGTTGAGAATTCTTAGGATGTCCCTTCTCATTCAAAAAAATTATGTAAACTCAACCTATCATTTTTAAATTTTGTTTTGCATATATCTACCATGGCAAATGTTTCTATCCGATTCAGCTCATCTGGAAGCGGCATCCCATTTGACCAATCAATGGGATGCCGCTTTTTTGTTTGGGATCGGATTGTTTCCTTTTGCTCCAACCCATGGGAAGCTTTTTTCATGAGATGACCTGATCTATAAAAATTTGCGCATTGTGCTGTTTTATGATGATGGAACCACAAGGGATGGCAAAATCCCAGCGTCCAGAAACCTCCGCGAATAAGGATATTTGCCTCTGATAATCGATCCCGCCGGTGGAAAAGTAGTAAGGCGATAGGTCTATGTGTATTTTTATAGCGTCCAGACTTTATTTCAAAAAACGAGCCTGTTCAGACGTAATGATTATAAAGGAAGTGTGGGTATCATGAAAAAAATAAAATGGGTGGCAGGTGTCTTCTCTGGCCTGGCAGCTGCCGTCTTAGCTTTTACATTAACGGTCAGTTCTGCCATTCCCGATCAGTTCTCCGTGGTGGAAGGCCAGGGGTTCGCCATCAACAGCGGCCTGCCCATCTCTACCGTGTCCATCGACGACCAGGGCCGCAAAGCCGGCGACAGCTATCAGGTGGACGTCAAATTAATGGGTGTCCTACCGGTCAAGCAGGTCAATGTGGATGTGGTGGAACAAACCATGGTGGTGCCCTGCGGCACGCCCTTTGGCATTAAGATGTTTACCCAAGGGGTTGTGGTGGTGGGGATGTCGTCGGTGGATGCTGAAGGAGGCTCCATCAATCCCGCCAAGGAGGCCGGCATCCAAGAAGGGGATGTGCTCATCTCCATCGACGGCAAAAAACTAAACAGCAACCAGGACGTCTCCGACATCATCGAGCACTGCGAAGGCAAGACCTTGGATGTGGAATTGCAGCGCAAAAACATGACCTTCCACGTGGACTTGACCCCAGTCAAGTCGGCCAGTGAAGATTGTTATAAACTTGGCGCCTGGGTGCGGGATAGTTCAGCCGGCATCGGCACTTTGACCTTTTATGAGCCAAACACCAAGGTATTTGGCGGATTGGGCCACGCCATCTGCGACGTGGATACCGGCGAGATCCTCCCTCTAAGTTCTGGCGAGATTGTGTCGGCTGTCATCGGAGGCGTCCAACCCGGCAAAGTAGGAGCGCCCGGCGAACTGCGCGGTACCTTTAAAAGTGTATCCGATATGGGGATCCTGGCCACCAACGGCGAGACCGGTGTGTACGGCGTCCTGGATTCTCTCCCCTGCCAGCATGAACCGGTGCCTGTGGCCATGCGTCAACAGGTTCAATCCGGCCCGGCCCAGATCATGACCACCATCGAGGGGGAAGAACCCAAAACGTATGACATTGAAATCGAAAAAATCAATTTCGACGAGGACAGCCCCACTCGAAATATGATCGTTCACATCACCGATCCGGAACTTTTGGAAAAAACCGGCGGCATTGTCCAGGGGATGAGCGGCAGCCCCATCCTGCAAAACGGCCAATTGGTGGGGGCCGTCACCCATGTATTTGTCAACGACCCCACCAGAGGATACGGGATCTTTGCTGAAAATATGCTAGAAACCGCCTCTGGCGTACAATGCGATATGGAAAATGAAGCGGCTTAACTTGGAATCCCATGGAAATCAATTGGAAATGGATATTTCCTCATTAGTGTAACCAAAAGCCATACAAAAAACAAAAACCGACTGGAAATTGAGCATTTTGAATAATTAAAATGCTCAATTTTTGTGCTTAAAATCACCCATCCAAAACGAACTGGAAATTTTTTATATTTTTTACAAAAAAAAGTGCCGTTGAAGGTATTGCTAAATTTGGTATTATATGGTAAACTTGGAATCACAGAAAAGCACTACGGAGGGGTTTTAAAATGGAAAAAGGATTAAAAGTTTTACTTGCTGACGATTCACCTGAATTTGGCCAAGAATGTGCCCATGTCTTTCAAAACCATGGGATCGACACAGTCACCTGTCCCAAAGATGGCATGAAAGTGTTGGACACCATCTCGTCCACCAAGCCGGACGTGGTATTGTTGGATGTGTTCATGCCTCATCTGGACGCCATCGGCGTCATCAAGGCAGCCGGACAAAAGTCGCTTCCCAAAAAACCGCAATTTCTCACCATGTCCAGTTTTGACAGCCCTCGTCTGGAACATGAAGTCATGAACTCGGGCGCTTCCTACTTCTTCCTCAAGCCCATCGACATGGACCACCTGGCCGATCGAATTTTGTCTATGTGCAGCACCGTACCATCCAGTACGCCGTCCATGGTTTCCCATCAGCCGGCGGCTCAGCAGCCCGACCTGGAGGTATTGGTTACCGATATCATCCATCAGATTGGCGTCCCCGCACATATCAAGGGCTACCATTACTTAAGGGATGCCATTATGTTGTCGGTCAACAACAGCGAGATCATCAATGCCGTGACAAAACAGCTGTATCCCACCATTGCCAAGCGTTATTCCACCACGCCGTCCCGGGTGGAACGTGCCATCCGCCACGCCATCGAAGTGGCCTGGGACCGCGGCGACGTAGATACACTCAACTCCTACTTTGGCTATACCATCCACAATGGGCGCGGTAAGCCCACCAATTCGGAATTCATCGCCATGATTGCCGATAAGCTCCGTCTTCGTCTCAAGGTGGCCAATTAATTTTGTTTGCTCCTATCTTCCTCCCCTGTTCCCCCATACAGGGCGCCATAAAAAGGACGCTTTCCTCGATCCAAGGAAAGCGTCCTTTTATTTGGTTCAACAGACTGTTTTTTTACTTGTCGCCTCGGCTTTCTTTGTCCAGCTCCTCCAACGCCGCCCGCACTGCGGCAATCACAAAGGCGGAAAATGTGCAATCTTTTCCCTCAATGGCTTTTTCCACATGGTCGATGACATCGTTGGGAAAACGGATGGTCTTATTGGTAGTAGGTGGAATGGAGGGAATCTTAAAATTGGACACACAATCACCCCGCAATACAAATGTACTGCATATAGTGTATGGCAGATACGTTGTGCTGTATGCATTGCATATGCATTGCGTGCAGGATATACTATCAGAAAAGGAGGTGATTTGCTTTGTATTGTGAAAACCGTTTTTGTATCTACTGGTCGGATCAAGCCTGTATCCTGGATGAAATTTCACTGGATATCCAAGGGTCTTGCCAGCAGTGCATCTATGTGGACATGGAAGAGGAGTTTTTAAAAACATATCGGGAAAAGTTTTTAAAACATTATGAAGCGCAATAACCCAGCATCTCTTTAGAACTTTTCTCCTCCCCACTTAGAACACACCAAAAAGACTTCCAGCAAGATTACTGCGCTGGAAGTCTTTTTGGTTTAGCAATATAGGAAGACCTCAACCCCATAAACGCGGGTACAAAACAATACGCACCCCACAAAGTGAGGTGCACGACTTGGGTGCGGCGACTCGCCGCTGGAGCGGGAAACGGGATTCGAACCCGCGACTTTCGGCTTGGGAAGCCGACGCTCTACCGCTGAACTACTCCCGCAGAATGGTACTATTTTAACATAATCGCCTTTAAAAATCAAGGGTGTATTCCATAAAAATCCAATAACAACTTGTTCATCCATTAAATTATATCAATCCATTTTTTGCAATCTATAATGAATACATCTTAAACAAATTATTTTTTTAAAAAATTAATTGGAACAATGCACAAATAATGTGAATTCATTTTACTTTGGCCGCCTGTATTCTACAAAATTCCCCTTGGCTTTTCGGACATTATCATTTATAATAAGGATGGATGGACAAGATCCTTTTCTTCTTAAAATCCTAAGTTGAATATATGGATTACTGCGGAAGTCAATTTTAGGCATGCCGCACGGGCTGTATCGGAAAGGTTATTTTTTAACAGTGCGTGAGTTCTACCGATTAGGCGGTCAATTTTTATGTTATTGGGCATTGACTTTAGTGGATGAGATTTTGGTACTAAAGGTGGTGACTCTATGCAAAAAATACTACGGTTTTCTTTTTTCTTCCTGGCTATCTGTTTGCTTATGATGTGTGTTGCACTTGGAACCGGCGGATGCCGTCGATCCCCTTCCCCGTCTCAAGCACAAGCCTATTCCACTCGGGCAATCAATGTTTCTGCTGCTGATATTACTGCTGATATCCAAAATCAGCTGAATATAACCGATATGGTTTCGGTCCCCAGGGAAAATCTCTCTTCTTATTTTGATATCTATGTGGAGGATATTGAGGATTATTCTTTTTTAGTCAGTTCTTCAGAAGGCAAAGCCGATGAATTGGCGGTGTTTAAATCCTCCAATTCCGATTCTGTCACCGAAATCAAGGCTGCTGTCAGCAATCATATTTTATTGAAGGAAGATAGTTTTAAAAATTTAGATCCTGTAGAATACCAGAAAGTCAAAAATGCTGTACTGGTGGATTACGATCAATATGTCTTTTTGGCGGTGTGCACCGATCCAGAAAGCGCCAGTAAGGCTTTTGAATCCTATGTGAAATAAAAACCATATTAAAACTAATCCCCCGCAGATCTTCTTTGGGATCTGCGGGGGATTAGTTTATTTTATGCTCTATCTGTTGTAAAGATAGGTTGCCGGACGACGCATAAATTTAGTCCAGATAAAGATGAATGGGATAGGACAGATACTCCACGTCCTCCAGCTTCTCTACTGTCATATAGCCGGCCGGCGCCCTCAGCACGCTGGGAATGCGGTTGACAACGGTGGCACAAGTGTGTTCCACTGTAGCCGGTTTCTGTACAAAGAAGGTGGTATCCGGTTCGCCAAGGATCTTCCAATCGCACATATCGCCGTCATCAGGTCCATACACCTTACCGATACACTGTGTCTCGATAATGGGGCCTTGGAAGGTCTCGGTGGTGACTACGGCGCTCATACCAATGCAGTTTCCTTTGGGAATGGTTTCGCCCAAGGTAGAAGAATACAGGTCCTCATGGTAAAAATATGGGACGCATTTTTGAGTCTGGCTCTTGATGGTCCATCCCATCTTATTGCACAGCGATTCATTGGAATTCCAAACATAAGCCGGTTCCAATGTAGTAGGATGGGCAATCTTCTCCTCAAACTCCTCCGGGGTCAGGCCGACGCCATGGGCCTGGGCCAAAGCCAATCCGTAATCTTCTACATTATAGCTGACAGCACCCTCGATCTTATCGATGCGATGGCATCCGCCCGCTACGCAGCCGATCATATTGATCCAGTAAATGTCCTGCATGCCGGAGCCCACAATGGTACAATTATTTTCTTTGGCCAGCTTATCCAATTTATTGGTGATGCCTGCTGCGGTTGTCCAGGGATAGATGGCCTCTTCACAGGTGGTCACTACATTGATGCCCCGTTTTGCGCAGCGTTCAAAATGAGGATATACGTCATCCATAAAGCTAAACAGGGTCAAAATTGCGATATCCGGATCGCACTCATCCAGCACAGCGTCGGCATCGCTGCGGATGGTGACGCCCAACTGACGGCCAAGTCCCGCCCAATCGCCTACGTCCATCCCCACAATGTCGGGATTGACATCGATGGCACCTACAATATCGGCGCCTTTTTCATACAAATAACGCAAGGTATATTTGCTCATCTTGCCGCAGCCATACTGTACCACTCGAATTCTCTCTGCGTTCATGGAACCAACCTCATTTCTTTTTTAATTAGACCTTTGAAAAGGAATGCCTTTCCAACTGTCAACTTCAGTATAAAGGCTGTAGCCACTATAAGGTCAAGGATTTTTTGTCAAAAATATCACAATCTTTTTTAGTGAAATTTGACCGGCACTTGAAGCCGTAAAAACATGCCCCGCTGCTGCCGTTCCACCACCGGTATCTCGGCGATGGCCTCACACAAATAGTCCCCACAAACCTGATACCCCTGGTTGTTAATATACCCCATAAGACGCTGTACATATTCCTTTTCCTTATAAAAATTATCGCAGTAAATACAAAGATAGTTTCCGGCCGGCACGGTTTCCATATGGGCCTGTGCTACAAATTCCTGATCCACAAACACAAACACTTCGGTGGAATAGAATTCCTCTGCCAACAGCTTATCCCTTCGCAGGATGGTCCCGGCATTGCAAAAATAAATTTGGGGAAGCCGGTCGGCCATGATGTTCTCCCGCAGCTGACGGAGCATCTCCTCGTAGGTCTCTAGATCGTGGTCGTAGAAATTGATGCCGGCATCGATGCGGTACATCTGCCGTTTGCCGATGTACTCCATCAAAATGGTCCCGTCGGGCGGGGCACTGCGGTACCGTTCAAAACTCTCTATGGTCCGTTCGATGGCGCGCCGTTGAAATTTTAGGTCCTGGATCTCTTCGTCGATCTGGCGCTGTTTCTGCCGCAGAGCCTTCTCGATATAATCTAAATCCTGGCTGTCCAATTGGTGCTTGATATCCTTTAATCCCACGCCCAGGGATTTCATGTACTGGATGATATCCAACACCGCGCTTTGACGAATGTTATAATACCGGTACCGGTTATCCTCCCCACGGTAAAGGGGTGAAAGCAGTCCCATCTTATCGTAAAACCGCAGCGTCTGTTGGGAAACACCATTTAATTTTGCCATCTGTCCGATGGTTAACCATTCCATTACCGTCACCTCGCCGTCCTATGTTGTCCCTTAAAAACATTATAATAGCTATAATGTTTTTTGGAAAGGCTGATCTATTAAACCGGCTTTTCCCCAAAAAACTACAAAACAAAAAGGCCAGGAAGGCGACGATCCTCCCTGGCCCTGGGGTTTAAGATGTAACTTGTGCAACTTTTGGCTTTGCCCCTGATCGGAGCAACAGGAAAAACCCAAGCGTCGTCAGCGCCGCTTGAACCACCGGTACGCTGATCCATACCCCATCCACTCCGATCAGCGGCGGCAGTACCAGTAAAGCCACCACACAGAGCAGAATAGGCTCTCCATAAATCAGGAGGCAGGCAAACAAGGTGCGCTTGACGGCATAAAAATACGGGATGGTAATGCGCAAAAAAGCCACAAATACAAAGCCGAGCAAAAAGATGGTCAGTACCTGTGCCACATCCCCCGTCAGCTGGGACGATACGCCAAATATCCCCGGGATGCTCCAGCGGAATCCATACATCATCCCCATACTGATGAGGGCCACGCATCCCCCCGTAGCATAGGCCATCCTCCTAACGGTATACATGTCTTTTTCTTGTCCGGCGCCATAAGCCCGGCTGATCAAAGGTTGGCATCCGTCCCCCACTCCCTGGAGAAGCAATTGCACGATGCATACCACATAACTCACCACTGCATAACAGGCTACCGCCCTATCTCCACCGTACAAAAACGCCGCTTTGTTGATGACGATGATGACTAGGTTAGGGGATAACGTCAGCCCGAAGGGGGACAAACCTCCCACCAGGATACGACGGATCCCCTCTTTGGATGGCCTGTATCCTTTTAGGCATTGGAGTTTCTTTTTTCTCCAAAGGAACAGCACCCCGACGACCGCTGTTACCGCCTGTCCGATGACCGTAGCCGCTGCCGCTCCCGTCATGCCGTAGTTTAGCACCATGATAAACAGCCAATCCAGCACCACATTGGTCAAAAATCCCGCTACCATGGAACACATGGCGATGACCGATCCATCGTAGTTTCGGATGAGCGGTACCAATCCCGTTCCCAAAATTTGAAAAACCGCGCCCATGGCAATGACTTTGGTATACTGCTCCGCCAGATGGAGCAGTTCTCCCCCGGCGCCAAACCATCGCAGCAAAGTGGGAAATCCCAGCAGCAACAGGATGGTCATTGCAATGCACGCCGCTCCAATGAGCACAATGGTATTGCCAAGATACCGCTTTTGCCCCTCCTGGTTTTTCTGACCGATGCAGATAGCCACAGCGATGGCTCCACCCATACCGATTCCTGTTCCCACTGCTTGGATCAGGGCCGTGATGGGATAGGCCACATTGATGGCCGCCAATCCCATATCCCCCAGTTTTTGTCCAATGAAAAAGCCGTCCACAATGGCGTATACCCCTGAAAAAGCAAACGCCAGCATAGAGGGAAGAACATTGGAAAAAAATTGTTTTTGAATGCTCAATTATTTCACCGTCCTTTTTCACGCAATTTGTTAGTACGAATTCATACTATATGCATATGAATAAAATTTACCATATAAAAATACATCTGTCAAGGCCGGTTTGGACCAAGGAAAAACTTGCATTCCGCCTTTCCGAAATTTTCTTTCTATGTTTTGCGTCCGGATGGCAAGACTACTGATGAGGTGATCAATTATGCCAGAACCTTTGTTGCCTATCAACACCATGCTAGGTCTTCGGGCGCTGGAGGCTGAGGAGAACGACGTCTCCAGTTTTGTATTATCTTTGCCTGAACCGGTGCGGCAAGAGCTGCACCAATACGCTGGGCAAATCCACTCGGAAAAGGACCTTCATGAAGTTGCTCAACAGCTGATGGAAGCGCACCGTTTTCATGAACGGGGTTAAGGATCTAGAATTTGTCCCCACTGGAAACGGCAATTAATTTTTCGATATCCTTTATTTTCAATTATCTTTTCAAACGTTCACAAGCCCGCTTTGAGGTGATGAATCATGAATCAAAATACGTGTAATCTGACCACGCTGCTTCAACAGGATCAAAATGCCAATCAATTTTTCTATTCCCTGCCCGAATACGTCCAGGAGACCATCCGGGAACGAGGGCAAAACATCCATTGCGCTGATGACCTCCGTCGGTATGCGGATAATTATCTGGAATGCATTTAACCGCGCGGCCGATGCAACAATGCGATAAAGGCAGAAGCCCAGAGGAATTATTCCCCCTCTGGGCTTCTGCCTTTTTTCGCAGTTTTTGAATGTGTCGTTTGCCGTTATGGGACCTATTTTTTCACATATAAAAAAACCGTGGAAGAAACAAGCGCCTTCTTCCACGGTTTTTTACAATAACTTTAAGACCAAAAAACGGCTTACTGGACGTTATAAATAATCTTCGAGATGATGTCAAAGATCTCATCGTGACAACCGCCGCATCCAGTGGAACATCCTGTCTGTTTCTGCACGTCTTCAAAAGCGCGTTCCACATCCTCCATGCGGCCGGAATTATGTAAGACCCGTTCAATGTCCAATAGCGAGACCTGTTTGCACTTACAAATCATTTTGTTTTCCGATACCATGGTAAAACTCCTCCCTTACCAATATCTCAAACGACCGATAGAGCATGCCATTTTAAAACCTGCATGCGCTGAACTTCAACCTGGCGCAGTTCTTAAAACAGGCATCCTTTTACCGACTCTATTTTTAAGAAGATGATATCACAAATCCTCCCTTAGGTCAAGCAGGCTTTCTGCCTCCCCAACCGGTAAAAATGACCTGGAGCAATCTTTCAATCCACCTTGACAGAACGGCTGTCATCGTGGATAATAAACTTATTCGTATATTCTTTCAGTTTCAGTCCTTATTACGGATGTAACGGGCTAGGACAGGGTGGTATTTTTCTATGGTGACCGAATGTTGGGCTATTATAATCGTAATCTTTTGTATTTCCTTTATCTTTTTGCGGTCGGGGCGCGGCGCCTATGCCTTGAGCGTCCTGCCTTTGGTAATATTTCCATCCTTTCATTTGGTAGGGCGGGTCTTATCCCGTACCATTGCCGCCCATTCTTCTTTGAATCAATCGATCCTCCAAGTGGGAATCGACGTGTCGGGATTGGCCATTGCATGCATCCTCATGGGATTTGCGTCGCAAAAAATTAAAAGCCGCCGTCAAAGGACAGCTGTTTTGATTCTCTCGGCTGGATTCACGTTGATCTTGGCCTGGATTTTATTGTTTGAGGTGCTGTGATGGCCATCAATTGGACCGATCGAGTCAAACGCTATGGTTTGGATTTGGCTGTGGATATCCACGGCATGCGCGCTTATGCCGCCAAATGCCTTTTGGTGCAGCTTCTCCCCCAGGCGGCCCGGGATCGGGATGCAAAAGCACTTATTGTTATACATGGTTTTCATGCAGGGACGGTGCTTCGGGATATGGTCCGCAAGGAACTTAGAAGCCCATTCATCAAGGAAAGACGTCCTGGAATGACCGATGGACAGACCATTCTTGTACTAAATAAGAAAAAACAAGGGCCATATCTGTAAGATATTGACCAAGTGCACTAAGATGAATATTTTTTCAAAAAACCCTTGATTTTATTCGTCTGTAGCTGTATAATAACAACCAGTCAATACAGATTCATGCATTGCAATTACAAAATCCTTTGGGAGGGTCTTTTATGAAAAAAGTTTCCAAATTGTTTGCTTTCTTGCTGGCAGGCATTATGACGTTGAGTTTGGCAAGCTGCGGTAGCGACGGTTCTTCTTCCAGCGCTGCCTCCAAAGCTTCTCAGGCTGCCGGTTCTGCCGCTTCCTCTTCTAATAGTGAAAATCCTGAAGTTGCCCGTATCCAGAAGGCCGGTGTTTTGAAGGTTTCCACCGAGGCCGGTTTCGAGCCTTTCGAGTATGTGGATGGCGACAAGGTTGTGGGCATCGATATGGACATTGCCCAGTATATGGCTGATAAATGGGGCGTTGAGCTGGAAGTCAAGGACATGAACTTTGATACCGCTCTGGCTGAAGTTGCCACCGGTAACTCCGATATGGCTTTGGCCGGCGTTTCCAAGACCGAAGAACGTGATCAGAATATGGATTTCTCCGATCCTTATTTCTCTTCCAACCAGGTTATCGTTGTCACCGCTGACAATGACACCATCAAGGGCAAAGACGATTTGAAAGACAAGACCATCGGTGTCCAGAGCGGCACCACCGGCGATATCCTGGCTGTGGAAACCGTCGGCGATACCGACAGCATTAAACGTTACGACAAATATGCTGTAGCTCTGCAGGATATGAAAAACGGTCAGATCGATTGTGTTATCATGGACTCTTATCCCGCTCAGAAGGCTTTGGCTCAGAACGAAGGCCAAATCAAAATTCTGGATGAAGCTATGGGTGCCGATGAGTATTGCGTAGCTGTCAGTGAAGGCAATGCCGATCTCCAGAAAGCTGTCAACGACATCCTCAAGGAAATGAAGGACAGCGGTAAGCTGGATGAGATCTTCAACAAGTATAAGTCCTCTTTGGAAGGCGAAGATTAATTTCTCACTTCTGACAAGTTGATACTAAGGTTGTTTAACAGCCGGCCTCCATTTTACGGCCGGCTGTTTTCCTAGGTTTTGGGTAAAAATATAATACAAGGGTGGGGGCCCTAAAAAATAAACATCATATGTTGTGAGGAGGAACGACGGGATGCCAATTTTGCCTGCAGCCCAATCACTTTGGGATCAAATCTACCAAAATGTATTTGCCGACGACCGATTTATGTCGTACATAAAAGGTTTAGGAGTCACATTGCAAATCACCATTTGCGCTTGTATCTTAGGTATTATCATCGGCCTAGTGGTTGCCATTATCAAAGTAAGCCGAGAGAGTTCAAATTCACCCGTCTTAAAGGTGCTCAATAAAATTTGCGACGTTTATCTCTCCATTTTCCGCGGCACTCCGGTTATGGTACAATTGCTCATCTTCAGCTTGGTCATCTTTGGTAAATCTCCTATTCCCAAAGAATGGGTCTGTGTGGTTGCTTTCGGGATTAACTCCGGCGCCTATGTATCGGAAACCATCCGTGCCGGCATTATGGCCGTGGATGTGGGTCAGATGGAGGCAGGACGTTCTTTGGGGCTTACTACCATCACCACATATCGCTATATCATCCTTCCCCAGGCTCTTAAAAATATTTTGCCTGCCCTCTGTAATGAATTTATCGCCCTTTTAAAAGAAACCGCTATTGTCTCGGCCATTGCCGTCGTCGACCTGACCAAAGCCGCCAATCAGATCATCTCCCGTACCTTCAATACCTTTGTCCCTTTGATTACGGCTGCCCTGTTCTATTGGATTATGGTGACCATTATGAACTTCTTCATCAAGCGTCTGGAAAGGAGGCTGCGTCAAAGTGATAAACGTTAAAGATCTCCGTAAATCCTTTGGCGACCATGAGGTGCTGTGCGGCATTAACCAGCACATTGAAAAAGGGGAAAAAGTGGTTGTAGTCGGTCCTTCCGGTTCGGGCAAATCTACTTTTCTACGCTGCCTCAATCTGTTGGAAACCCCTACTTCCGGTGAAATCTGGTTTGAGGGGAATCTGATCACCGACCCCAAGACCAATATCAATCAACTGCGCCAAAAGATGGGCATGGTTTTCCAGCATTTTAATCTATTCCCCCACCTTACCATTTTGGATAACATCACCTTGGCCCCCATCAAATTAAAACTCCAAACCCCTGAGGAAGCCAAAGAAAAGGCATTAAAACTCCTAAAGCGGGTCGGGCTTTCGGATAAGGCGGATACTTATCCCGCCCGCATCTCCGGCGGACAAAAACAGCGTATCGCCATCGTGCGGGCCCTGGCTATGAATCCGGACGTCATGCTGTTTGACGAACCCACCTCCGCTTTGGATCCCGAAATGGTCGGCGAGGTTCTGGAGGTTATGAAGGAGCTGGCCGATGAGGGCATGACCATGGTAGTGGTCACCCACGAAATGGGATTTGCCCGTGAAGTTGCTAATCGCGTCCTGTTTATGGACGAAGGCAATGTAGTGGAAGAGGCTCCTCCCCAGCAGTTCTTTGAGAATCCTCAGCATCCCAGATCCCAGGAATTTCTCTCCAAAGTCTTATAAGTTTAATAAGAAAAAAGAGGTTCTTTCCCAGTGGAAAGAACCTCTTTTTATGTCTTTTACCCCCTAATGTCGTCCTCAGCAAAAGAGGCGACGTGCAAAGGGATGTACCGATAACGTCCGGTGACGGTATCCCGACGGCTCTCAAACAAGGTGATTCCCTTGGCCGGTATAGACAATTGATCCAGCCTTGGCAGCTGGGATGTCCAATTGGCATCTCTAGCCATGGTGATATGGGGACGAAATGTTTTTGTATCCCGGGCAAATCCCTGCTTTTCCAAACAACCCTCCAGACAATTGTGCAGGTCGGTCAGGGCTTTGCTTCTCTCAAGGCCCAGCCAGAGCACTGCACCGCCTCTCCCCTTGTCAAAACTGCCTGGGGCCGAAGTCGTCAGGGCAAAGGGCTTACATGCAGATGCCGCATCGGCGGCTGCTTTCTTGGCTGCTGCAAGCTGAGACGGCGGTGTCTCTCCCAAAAAATGCAGTGTCAGATGGAGGGTATCCCGACGGACAAAGCGTCCTGTAGCGCCCACGCTGCGCAGCTGAGACTGGTAATCCATAAGGGCGTTTTTCACATCCTCTGGAAAATCAACGGCAATAAATAATCTCATACTTCGCAATCGGCTGCGGCCCGGTCGATGGCCACCTGATGGACAAATTCTTTGACAGCAACATGAGCCGGATGGTTTTGATAAACAGCCAAAGCCTCCTTGGATTCCAGTTCCGATACCAGCACCACGTCAAACTTGCCTCCCGGCATGACAAAGTTGACTTCGGCTTTGGTCAGTCCAGGAACCACTCCTACCAACGCTTCCAGCTTCTCCTTGATGGTTTGCGCTGCCTTCTCTTTTGTAATGCCGTTGACCTCATCGGCTAATTTCCAAAACACAATATGTCTTACCATGTAAACCTCTCCTTTATCTTATAAAGTTTTATTTGCTTGCCTTTGCTTTGGGTATCTCTTCCTCCGGCTTTTTGCTGTACATCAAATCGTAATACTCATGCACCATCCGTGCCGCGGAGAATCGGTCGGTGGCCATGGAAATGGAGGCACGCATCATCTTGGCCCACTTCTCTTTGTCCTCATAATAGGTGGGGATGACCTCTGTCAGCAGCACCTTATAAAGGGATTCCCGATCCACTTCATCCTGATCCTCGCCCTCATAGCCATCGCCAATCTGCCAGCCGTTGACGCCGTGTTCGCATCCCTCCGGCCACCAGCCGTCCAGTACGCTGAGATTGAGTACGCCGTTCATAGCCGCTTTCATGCCGGATGTGCCCGATGCCTCCATGGGACGCCTGGGATTATTGAGCCACACGTCGCATCCACGAGTCAGCAGGGCGCCCACCGTCATATCGTAGTCCTGCACAAAGACAATGGACTCCGGATATTTTTGCGACATAGCATAGTATTCGGCCACAATCTCTTTGCCGGTCAGGTCGTTGGGATGGGCTTTGCCGGAGAAGATGATCTGTAGTTTTCCCTCTTTGAGGAGTGGCTCCACCACCTCCATGCGGCCGAAGATAAGATTCCCCCTCTTATAGGGCGCCGCACGGCGGGCAAAGCCGATGGTCAAGGCATCCTCTTTGAGCCGGACGCCGTTGCGCCGTTCAATCTCGTCGATCATCTTGCGTTTTGCTTGCTTATGCGCTGCTAGAAGATCCCCTTCCTCACGATAGGCGCGGTACACATCGGCATCCTGCCACGTCCCATTGTGGACGCCGTTGGTAATGGCTAAAATGGGCGCGGAATCCTCTACCTTTGCCCACATTTTCCGTGCTGTCTCGCCGTGGAGCTGCGCCACTCCGTTGGCCATATAGCTCATGCGCAGGCTCGCCACCGTCATGTTAAAGGGATCGCCGCCCAATTCCACCAGATCCTCTTTGTCCAAACCGTTGTAGGCCCCCATATACTCAAGCAGGTCGTGGGAATGGACTTCATTGCCAGCCTCTACAGGGGTATGGGTGGTGAATACAATGGACTTGCGCACCGATTGCCTGGCTTCTTGGAAGGTAACATTTTCCTTCTCCATTTCACGGCGGATCAGCTCTAGGCCGGCGAAGGCCGGATGGCTGTCGTTAAAATGATAGAGATCGGGTTGGATGTGCAAGGCTTCCAGGGCACGGACGCCGCCGATGCCTAAGATCATCTCTTGGGCGATGCGTTCTTCATTAAACCAGCCGTAAAGTTGGCCGGTGAGGAGGCTGTCGTTGTTGTCCGGAAGATTGGTATCCAACAGGTAAAAAGGGACGTTGCCAAAGCAGTCGCACAGCCATACCTTGGCACGCACTGCCCGGCCCCGGATGTCCACCGACACCTCTACCCCAGTATCTTTCAGAAAATCGTACCGGTATTCGGGGAAGCAATCCATAGGACGTCCGTTTTCATGGATGACCTGGCGATTGTATCCCTGGCGCCACAGGATGCCAACCCCCACCATAGGCATCTCCAAATCGTGGGCCGCCTTTAAAATGTCGCCGGCTAGGATGCCCAAACCGCCCGAATAAATCTTAAAAGAAGGGTCTAACCCATACTCCATACAAAAATAGGCGCACAACGGTTTTTTGCTCATCATGTTTCCTCCTTTGACTCCAATAATACAAATCCAAACCCCTGGAGTTCTCCTCTTTTATGTTGCCCTTTTAAGGTAAAACCATCACAGGCCACCACCTGAACGCATTGTTTTTCCATCCGCATTGCTCCAAAAATCTCTGTAAAATCCACTTGCTGAGCCTTAGGGCTGCGGTTGACGACAGCTGTCAATGCACATCCCTCCCTCTGATAAAGAAGGACGGTTAATTCACCGTCTTGGTCCAGCATCTCCCAGCAAAAGGCATCCTTGTCCTGAAGCCAGCCTGCAAAACGACGGCGGAGTTTTATCATTTCACTCATCCACCCGACCCTTTGGGGGATATCCCAATTGAGCCAATCGAATTGCACCTTATCAAAAAATGCCAATTTGCCGTACATGGGATGATGGGGCGGTAACACAAACCGGCCGTTTTCATCGTTGCAAAGGCCTAGGTTCATGGGCTGGATCTCCCCCAATTCCTGGCCATTGTTGATGAGCAGCACGTTGTTGGGAAGAAGGGACAAAATCCGGAAGATGGCTTTGGCTTGCCCCTCCCCTCCTGCCATCAGGGGGGCGCGGGGCGTATCGGCCATCTCCACCGCGGCGGTCACCGGCAGAACCGATCGAAGCCCCTCGGCAATGCGATGGTTTACCTGTGAAGACGGGGTGTTTTTCCAAATCTCCCACAAGTCCCCGGTGATAAAATGACTGCCGTCCCGGGCGGCACGAGGGGCATTTTTCGGGGAAAATTCCTCCGACCACAGTAAAAATTCCGGTTTGCACCCCTTGATCCGGTGGACGATTTCCCGATAAAGAGGCGCTGGCAAGGCATGCCCCATATCGATACGGGCGCCGTCCAGGCCGTACCGGGTAATATAATGGGGAATGACATCGGCAATGGTATCCCACAGCTGACGGTTGGGCTGCTTTCCTTCAAACACACTGCATTTTACCCCGTCCTGGGCCAAAAAGGGCGGCAGCTGCCCTGTGGGAAGATTGCGCTGGGCCGCCGGGCTGGGATCAAAATAGAATTTCAAGTAGGTGATGTCTGTCCAAGGCGGCTGGGGATCGTTGATGGTATCGGCAAATCCGGTAAGAGTACAAATACCAAGTTTTTCAATGCACACATCGAGAAGATGCCTTTTCTGCCGGTCAGCCTCCTCGATCACCTGGTTCCACTGCTCCATCTTTGGAGGATCCACAAAGCACTCCACAAACCGTGCCATTTCCGGGGACTGGTACAAAGCGTCTACATTGTCCGGGCTTACTACCTGATGCCCCGCCCCTGGAATGCCGGGAGCCTGCAAATTATCCCGATACTCGGCCTTGATCCAATAAAACCAGTCGGGATGTTCCCGAACCATCACATTATCCCTGGCCGCTGTGCGGAAGACAAAATCCAATGCCACCCGCATTCCCAGACGGTGGCATGCTTCTACAAAAGCAGCAAATTGCTGTTCGGCCGTCACCTGCGGGATCAGAGGATCCCCCAAAGACGGGTCAAGGGATAAAATATCCTGAATGCAGTATGGGCTGGGAAGTTCCCCCTTTCCAAAGGCATGGCTCGATAAAAAAATAGGAAGGAGATACACCAAATCAATCCCCATCTCCTTGAGACGTGGAATCAGGGCGATGCATTTCAGAAACGTCCCACTTTCCAGATCCCCGTCGCGGCTGTGCCTCCACGCCGTAAAGGCCCTGGGCATCATGGAATACATGACGCTTCCATCCACCTTAGGCTGCATAGTCTTTGGGGGATGCTGCAAGATCCATCCAATACAGTCGCCATAGTAGCGGCGAGGGTCTACCATCACTTCGCCGGGACGTTTTTCATCCTTTTGACAAGCAATGGACAAATCATTCCACCAGGCTGGGACATAATAATCCCCCTGCTGCCTGATATCCTCCACTGCTTTTTGTATGGTTTCAAGCGGAGTCACTGGTCCGCCTCGCTTTCTTTTTCAAATAATCCATCTCCCAGATGGTACTTTTCATTATAAGCCTTGCCATCCCATTTGACAACCGCTTTTCCCTTTCGATTGACACCGCCTGTGAACCTTGGTAAAATAAAAGAAAACACCGGGCAAAGGAGGATTTTTTAATATGAGTTCAATTGTTGTCAAAGATATCACTCGTCAGGAGGCTGAGAAACGAGGTATTTTCCAGTGGAGTACCTGGGGTTGCGGCGTCTCCACCTTTGATTGGAGTTACGATGAATCGGAAACCGCTTACCTTCTAGAGGGGGAAGTGGAAGTAACCGCCAACGGTGAAACGGTGCGGTTTGGCGCAGGGCAACTGGTGTATTTCCCCGCCGGCCTGGACTGTGTTTGGTCGGTGAAAAAGCCGGTGCGCAAACATTATAAATTTGGCCTCCCCCAGGAATAGTCTTTCCGGCGGCCATTGGTATGAGGAAAGGCGGTGTTTGCAATGGAACACGATGCCCTTACAGCCGGAGTATCCCCCGGCGGCTTGATCGATTATCATCAGATTTTGCTGCTCATTTGCTACATGCTTCGTCATGTGGGGCAGCCTATGGTGCAGGAACATATCACCAGCATCATTTATGAAAACGGTTTAGCCAATTTCTTTGAGGTCAATGCCGCCATCGGCGATCTGATGGAACGGGGGCATATCACGTCCTCGCAGGATCCGGATACAGGAGACATCATGCTTCAAGTTACGGAATCCGGCCGGGAGGTGGCGGTTGCATTGGAGAGTGATCTTCCCCTTTCCGTGCGGGAACGGGCGGTGACAGCGGCGGTACAGCTTTTGGCCAGACGGAACATTGAACGTCAAAACCAGGTGGATATCGTCACTAGGGAAAACGGTGTGGCGGTTACCTGCCATGTTTCCGACGGCAAGCATGACCTGATGGCCCTTACCCTTTTGGTAGGGGACCGCATGCAGGCAGAAGCCATACGGGAGCATTTTTTGAGCAATCCCACTCGGGTGTATCAGGGAGTACTTGCCCTCCAGACGGGGGATATGGACAGCTTTGTCGATCTGCTGCGGCAGGAAGGGTCCTCTTTTTAAGAAATAGCAATAGAAAAGGCCGGCGCCATTTTTAGCGCCGGCCTTTTTGTCGTCTTTATGGGTCGTTATGACGTTGAAGGATTGCCTTATAAAGCCGCCATATTCAAAAGCAGCAACGAAATCACGCCTGGCGCCCCGGCCAAACAGGCAAAACCCAGGCTTAGTCCGTTGACCGAAAGGGCCATGCCGGTAAAGGAACTGGTTAAATTAACGGCTATCATCAAAAGGATCCCCTGTATTGACGATTTGAAAAAAGCGCCTACCGGTTTCCCAGTCCGCACCATAGCGGCCAAAATAATAAGGCCTCCTACTGCCAATACCGAAGCCGAAACGGCAAAGCCTATCCCACTGCATTCCCCTCCTTTGCGTCCATGTGCATCTCATAGGGCTGGCAGGTGATACCCAGTTCCCTTGCCTGCCGGTTGAGGTACCGGTATCGGGCCTTCAGAGCCTCCATTTCATAGATGCATGCTTCCATCAGATCCCCATCGCTCTGGGCTGAAAAACGGGAATGGGCTGTCTGCATCATCTGGCAGACCAGATGAATTTCTTCTAAAAGACGTTGCTTTGCCGGATCGGCTTCCGGCAAAGGTTCACGCTTTTTGAAAAAAAGATTCTTCGCAATGCCTTTGATTCGTTCCATTCTGATCCCGCCTTTTCTATGGTATTGTATGCTTGTAGTTTCGTCGGATATGCCAAGCCCTATACAATATTTTACGAGATATCCATGTGTATTTGGCCCTGCCGGTGAATATACTAGAATGACAAGGTTATCTGGAATGAGGTGATTTTTATGGGCGCCATCTTTTATACGGAACGGTTTTGCTCAATTGTTGGACATAACATCCCCCTTCTGAATCAGGACGGCCATCGGGAACTCCACTGCTTATGGCATCAGGAATGCCTCAAACGACGCGGCGGATGTCACAATCGTTGGATCTTCCCCCAAGATGCATCGGCTGTGCCCGGCCTTTCTTCCGAAAAAATTCAGGACTCTCCATCGTCCGACCGATCTATGGTCTCCACCCTTCTGTAATGAACAAAGCGGCCCTGCCCTCCAGAATGGAGAGGCAAGGCCGCTTTTTAATAGGGAGGGAAATGGATCTGATCTGATATGGCCACTAGATCAGATCTCCATTCCATCTGGCCGAGTATACGGCATATGCAGAACAATCCGACGTTACTGTTTTGTGGGAGATTCTCCACCATTTGTCCTGTTGCCACCCTGCCAGGGCCGGGATGGGCTGGGACTGTCTAAACGGAACGTCTTCTTGTCCCATAGGCTTGGTTCCATCGTCTTTTCCAAATTCCACTTTTTCACATACCGGTTGGAAGGTATTCCCATCCCACAGGAAAACATGAGCGTAGTAACCCTCTTTGGCAAAGTGTCCGTCGGCATTGTCGGGCATCGTAAGGGTTACTTGGAGAGTATCCTTCTGCCCGGCGGCTATGTCCTTGATGGCCTGGCCGGAATACATCATACGACCGTCGGCATTGTACACCGCCACTACCAGCATACGGCTTTGATCCTCTGGGGAGGTATTTTGATACTGTAGTGTGGTTACCAGAGTATCCGCCGTCAAGGCAGTCAAGGGATTGCCCTCACCATCGGTAAAGGAGAGATCGGACTCAGGTTGGGTATCGACGCTTTCTACCACAGCGGCAAAAAGGGATACGCTGTAGTTGGCATCCTCATGGTCATTTTGATCCACCATAAGGCGGATGGTGTATTTTTGAGCCTCATCGCAGTCAAAGCTCAGGTTTAATTTGCGGTAGACACGTGCCCCGCCCGGATTGGACCACAGAGGTTCCTCCAAAACAACGGCACCGGATTCATCCGCCACTTGGACATATGCCCCAGCGCGGACGCCGGAGATGTAGAAACTGGCGTTGTGCTGTCCGGCAGGCAGATTCATATCAAAGGCAATGCCGGTGTTGTTCCATACAATATACCGTACGTTTTCTCCAGTTTCTGTTGGAGTGCCTCCCTGCCAGTTGAAGTATGGGGAATTGGGATTGTATTTATCCATCTGTTCCTCGGTAAGGCTTCCGCTGACAGCTGATGCCGCTCCGGCAAAAATGGCATTTTGACGATCGGCTTTGTAGATCATCTTATCCTTGTATCCTAAATAGGCCCAATCGCTGTATTTCTCATCACTGAGATTGATAGTCGATTTCTCTTCCACCTTTTCAACGCCCAGTATGGATACCGTTTGTTCTTCAAATACCGCCCGGATGACAAGAGAATCCGAAGGCATGGCAAAGGTCAGGGGACTAACCGCCTTCCCTTCCAGTTCCAGAGATCCCTTTACCACTTCCCAGCGCTGCAACTGGTACCCTTCTTCAGGGGTAGCCGTCAAGGTAACAGTGCTTCCTTCTTCATAGATGCCGGCCCCTGTGACCGAGCCGGGGCCCTCTGTAAGCACTGTGACACCGGGAGCTTGCCTCTTTACCGCCACGGCCGACAAGCCCACGCTGTAATTAGCGGATTGTTTGTCATCCCCTACCAACAGGCGGACGGTGAAGGATTCCCCTTCTGTGCAGAAAAAGTCCAGCGTGACCTTTTGATATTGGCGCTGTTCGCCGGTATTCTCCCACAGGGGCTGTTGGACTACAATTTCGCCCGACTGATCCAAAACGGCAATTGTGGCGTTGGCGCGGATGCCTGTGGCGTACAGTTCCACTTGATAGGCGCCAGTAGGCAAAGTGAGAGGAATGTCCAGCCCCTTTGACGACCAGCCAAAAGAGGTGGATCCTTGGGTTTCAGAGGAAGTAGGAACGCCGTCGTTCCAAGTAAAGGAGACAGGTTGATTGGGATTGTTTTCACCAGTAGAATAGGCGTTGTCCACACTGGCAATTTGACCGATGATGGGATCCATATTGTCCTTGCGATTGGTTGCAATTTCATTAGGTTGATTTAGGCCATACTGAGTCCAATCGTCAAAGTCGCTTAGATGGACGGCAGTCCCTTCCGGAATATCCTCCACACTAGAGATCGTGGCTGTGGGCAACGGTTTCCAGCAAGCGTAAAGTGTGACATCCTGATTGACCACATCGGATGCAAAATCCCATGGCATGGTTAATTCCACATCCTTGTACCATCCCTCAAAGGTATAGCCAAAACGGGTGGGATCTGTAGGTCTTTCCACAAAGCTGCCATCCTCCACCTGTTGGGAAGCTATGGCGCTACCTCCGTTTACAGAGAAGGCCACGTCATAAACAGCAATCCATTTTGCATATAAAGTAAGATCGTTAGCGATGGTATCCTGCTCAAAGTCAAAGGCTTGGGATCCTTCCGCATCCCGATACCAGCCCAGGAAACGATATCCTTCCCGGATAGGATCGGCAGGTTTTTGTACCTTTTCCCCTTCCTTGACCGATTGGGCGGGTACATTTGTACCGCCGGCCGAGTCAAAAACGACATTGTAGGAGTCGATAGTACGCAATGTAGCGGCGGCAATGCCTACACTAAAGTCATTGCTTTGGTCGTTTGGATCGGTCAGAAGGCGGACGGTACACTTCTCCGGCACCTGTAGCTCAAACCGCATACTGACTTTGCGATATTGCCGTTCCTCGCTGTTGGGCAAAAGCTCCTGCTGAACCAGGACGTCGCCGTCCCCTCCCAAGACTTCAATGATGGAGCGAGAACGAATACCGGTGGCATACAGCTCTACATCGTAGGATCCGCCTGGCATATTGAGGTCAAATGTAACGCCCTGTTGGCTCCAGACGATATTCTGGTTATTTTCCGCTGAAGCGTCGGGAGAACCATTGGTCCAGCTGAAACCGGGGGCATTGCCCGACAAAGTCTCCTGTGTCCAGTATCCTCCCACATTTTGGAGGCCGTCGCTGGCTAGGATAGGGGATTCCCCGCTGATGCGTCGATTGATCTTATCGGTAGCGCTGAACTGGGCCCATTCGCTGTAGACAGCGGAATCCAGATCCACTACCGTTTCCTCTTCCACAGGGTCGATGGCATTGATGGTAACGCTTGCCTCCTTGGTGTAATCCACAGGGGTATTTCCCATCTCAAAGACCAACTCGCCGCCGTTTACAATATCCTCATGCTTGAACATAGTGCTCTTATAGGGCTTACCATTGAGGGTAATGGACTGGATGTATTTGTTTTCTTCGGACAGATTGTTGGCCCGGATGATAAATTGATTGCCGTTGTCCATGGTGATAGTGGTCTTCTCGTAATAAGGGCTTGTAAAATAGTACAGATTCTGCCCTGCGTTGGGGAAGAAACCGATGGAGGAGAAGATGTACCAGGAACTCATGGCGCCCGAATCATCGTTGCCGGGCTTGCCGTTGATGCTGAACCGGTCGCGCAGTTTTCCCACGTAGTCGGTGGTGAGATAAGGCTTGCTGGTGTAGTTGAAGAGGTAGGCAGACAAGAATGCCGGCTCGTTGCCGATGTCTACCCAGTTTCTGTCAAGGCCCAATTTGAGGCGGTCGCAGAAGGTATCTTCTCCTCCCATCTTCTCAATGAGCTGAGGGATGTCATGAGGCACAAAAAAGGAATAATCCCAAGAACTCGCCTCGTAGAAAAATTCCACCCAGGAACCATGCTTCTTAGTGGGATCCGGGATGAGCTCATCATCGTATACCCAAGAGCCATCGGCAGCCTTGGGCCAGATGAAACCTGTGTATCCATTGTTTACTATGTCCTCATTCCAGATGTTGGTCCAGCTGTTGCTGCGCTCCAGCCATTTTTCGTAATTGTCCATATCGCCTAAGCCTTTGGCCATCTGGGCGGCTAAATAATCGTTGTAGGCGTACTCCAGCTGGTAGGAACAGCTCATGATCCGGGTAATGGTGTTATCGCTGGGAATCCATCCCAAGGATTTGTAGTTGGAATCTCCGGGGTTCGCAATTCCCCACCCCTGATAATCCAAGCGGTAATCGGTGGCATTTTTCTTGATGACCTCATAGGCTTCTTCCCAATCCACGCCTTCAATGCCTTTTAGATAAGCATCTACAATGACGTTGTCCACATCATCGCCGCCCTGTTGCCCCATCATGTCGTTGCCGCCGACGATGGAATCACGGACATAGCCATTGACTTTCTGCCGGGTGATATAGCTGTTGATGGTCTTGGCCACCAGGTCGGGATTAGTAATGGTATACAAGGGATAAAGGGTACGCCAGGTATCCCATGTGGCAAAGTGATCGTCCATCATATCGGCATCGCCGTATTTGGCAATATCTCCCGTACGATCCCGGGGCATCACATGGGCGTGATAGATGCTGGTGTAAAAAATCTGTTTGTCTTCCTCGGAAATGTCACCGTCGATGACAATTTTATTAAGCTCCTCGTTCCATTGGTCTTCGGTCTCGGCCTTGACGGCGTCGTAATCCCATTGGGGGATCTCGCTGTCAAGCCATGTTTTGGCCTGGTCAATGCTCTTAAAGGAGACGCCCATCTTCAAAAGGATTTCCTCATCGGCCTGGGTGTCAAAGGTCAGATAGGCGCCCAATCCTGCCAGACGGTCGGTGATATCCACAGGGCCGAGGCTATTGACTCCGGGTTTCGGGCCGGAGGCGTCATAGGTGCCGGTGACCTTCGGGGTCTTATTGACAACAGCGTAAAAATACAGGTCGTGTTCCGGCCCCCATCCGCCCACGTAACGGCCGGATCCGCTGATAACGGTATTGCCCTCACCATCGGTAGAAATATCTGCCTTAACATCTTTTGCGTTGCCGTTTGCAATATTATGGGCCAGGTCGATAACCAGGTTTGCGTTATCCGATTCCGGATAGGCAAATTTATAGATGGTGGAATGTTCGGCCGGCGTGAAGGAGCAGTCAATGTCGTAATCGGCCAAAGTTACGCTATACTCCGAACAGGTGGGATTTTCATTTTCCTTGGCCGAATCGTGACCGTCCAACCGGGTGGACAGCCCCACCTGGGGGGATACTAAAAACTGGCCGTATTTGCCTACGCCGGTGCCGCTGACGTGGATTTGGGAGAAACCGCGGATCTCACCGTCGGCATTGTATCCCGTGCAGCTGTTTTGAGGATTGGTGTCCGGGCTGGGATTGACCGATGCATTGGGCCTCTGCGGGCCGATGATGGTATTGCTGTATCCGGACGTTGATCCGATATTCATGTTGATGTATTGGATCAAATCCTCCTGCTGCTGACCGGAGGGGTCGGTAAACACCGCCCGCATGGTGACGTCTCCGGACGGCATGGTAAAGGTGATGGGATTGGCCGTCTTATCGGACAGCTGGACATTGCCCTTGACTACCTGCCATTCTTTAAATATATACCCATCCTCTGGAGTAGCGGTCAGGGTGACTTGGTCCCCCTTTTTAAATTGGCCGTCCCCTGTGACGCTGCCCCCTTTGGTAGAGGTAGTGGAAACAATATAGTCTCTCGGTTGGCCGGCCTCAACGGTTGCCGCTGCCAACGCGATGCCTGGCCAGTCAGCATAGTTGCTTACGCCCACCAAATCCACCGAGATTTTTTGTGCGGTTTCGCTGGAATATCCAATGGTGATCTCCTTGGGCAGATGAACCCAAGATTGGCCGCCTTCACTGAGAGCGGCTTTTTGCAACAGATTACCATCCTGGTCACGAACCTCTACATTGGCGATGGTATTGTAGGTAGAAGCATAAAGTACCAAGTCCCAGTCACCGGCCGGCAGATTGAAATCCATACGGATTCCCGTGCCGCCAATGTTGGCCTGCCCTCCGCTTTTTTTGACAAAATAGCGGCTGGTGGCCGACGAGGTTGGCGTGCCGTCCGACCAAGTGAATTCCATCCGATAGTTTTTGACATCGCTTTCACTAGCAGCGCTTAATGCACTGCCTTGGATGGCTGAGGGGGTCCCAATCAACCCCTCTCCATCTGCCTTGCGGTTTACAGCGTCCGCAGTCGTATGTCCAAAGTGCGCCCAATCGGCGTACTCTCCTTGGCTCAGGTCGATCACCATTGGATCTTCTGCACTGGCCGATGGGGACTGTACATCAATGTTTACCACCGCGCTCTCCCGCCCTTGTACACAGGCCATGGGGATCATCCCCACCAGCATGATCATTGCCAAAAAGAAACTGGCAAACCTCTTCATTTTCACATGATACACCTCTTTCTCTTTACAACAATAGTAAATGTTTCCTGTCTTTTTCCTTTCATCACCTCTTCGTTCTACAAGTCGATCAAGCAAGAGTTCGTCCCTTTCTTTGTCTTAGCAAAACATCTAAATATGGGCAGTTTTGCAAACAAATTCAATTTAATTCTATTCTTTTTTTCCACTTCCATCAATAGTGTTTATTATTTTTCTCCTTAATAATTTAACAAAAAATATATTCAAAAAATAGTTGTTTTGGGGAAACGCATAATATTATATTGGACTTTTTGCTAACAGGATTTGTAGTCTTACTATTAAGTAAAAAAGAGAGCCTGGATAAAATAATCCAAGCCCTCTTTGCCCGTATAGATCCAATTTAATTTGCCAAATTTAGAGATTCTCTGTCACCAGGTCACCCATGGTAACGGTATCTACCTTTTTGGTTGCTTCAGTGTAAATATCCGGGGTGCGATAACCCTGATCCAGCACTTTGGCCACGGCGGTATCAATGGCATCGGCAGCTTCCGGTTCATCCAGGGAAAAGCGCAGCATCATGGCCACCGACAAGATGGTCGCCAACGGGTTGGCAATGCCCTGCCCTGCGATATCGGGTGCTGAACCGTGGATGGGTTCGTACAATCCCCTGGTACCATCGCCCAAGCTGGCCGATGCCAACATGCCGATGGAACCGCTGATCATAGAGGCTTCGTCGGACAAAATATCGCCAAACATGTTGGAGGTCACCACCACGTCAAACTGGCCGGGATTGCGCACCAGCTGCATGGCACAATTATCCACATATAAATGGGACAGCTCCACATCCTCATATTCCTTTGCCACCCGCAGCATCACTTCTCTCCACAGGCGGGAGGATTCCAGGACATTGGCTTTGTCCACCGAGCACAATTTATGTCCCCGTTTTCTGGCTAGGTTAAAGGCTACCCGTGCAATACGTTCCACTTCCGGAACGGTATACATCTCCGTATCAAAGGCGGCCGGTTGCCCTTTGACCATCCGGCGGCCCCTATCGCCAAAGTAGATACCCCCGGTCAGTTCGCGGACCATCAGGATATCCAGCTCTTCGCCGATGATATCTCCCTTGAGGGGGGAGGCGTCACGCAAAGGCTTAAAAATGCGGGCCGGACGTAGATTGGCATATAGGCCCATACCGGCGCGGATCCCCAACAAACCGGCTTCTGGGCGGTTGTTGCCCGGCTGAGATTCCCATTTGGGACCGCCCACTGCACCCAGCAGTACAGCATCGGCGGCATTGCACTTTTGGAGGGTCTCCTCCGGCAACGGCACTCCTGTTTCATCAATGGCGATGCCACCTAACAAAGCTTCCTCATAGGTGACAGTAAACTGGAATTTCTCTGCGGCACGGTTTAAAACCTTGACCGCTTCGGTCACGATCTCCGGGCCAATTCCGTCGCCTCTCAGCAGGACAATCTTGTAATTTTTCATCCGACTCACTCCAAATCCACAAATAATAAATATAAAAACGCCCTTCCTCCTCTAGGGAAAAACGGCGGAACAATCCTTTGAAATACAAAAACGCCCCTACCCACATGAATCCCCACATGGATAGGGGCGCGGAATACAATCCCTCGCGGTACCACCCTACTTCAGCACGCTGCCCTTTTTAGAGCAAATGCCCTCATTGGTCAGTAACGCGACCCAAACGTCCTACCTTTCAGCAGGCAACTCCGGGATGAGCTATCCATATGCGCCCCGCCGCCGGCTTGCAGCACCCGCCGGCTCTCTGAAGACAAAGGCCATATCTTTTTCCCTTCGCAGTCTTATCTCCTATTTTTAACAACAATTTTATCAGATTGGGTTCTATTATACCATTTGGGTGGGATTTGTCAACCAATCTCCCCCTTATTCCACCTTCACGACGGCGCTTCCATAGCCCGGAAGGTAAAATTCTCCCTGGATGTCCACAGTCCGCCCGGTCAGCAGTTCCGTCCCTTTGACGGGACGGTTTAACTGGAAACGGCCTTCCTGGCCATCGGCATTGATAAACACCACAAGGTTTTCCCCTCCCCCATTGCGGGAAAAGGCAAACTGTTTGTTGGTCAGGAATTCCTTTTGGTAATCCCCCTCCCACAGCGCAGGATGGTTCTTTTTCACCTCAGCTAATTTCTTGAGATGGTGGATAAGGGGACAGTCCTTTTGTTCTGTTAGCTCCAGGCAGGGGCGCAGGATATCGTCACCCTCCTTCTTATCCCCGTGGATGGCCCATTCGCTGCCGTAATATAAAGACGGGATGCCGGGGATGGTATAGAGAAGGGTGTAAGCCGCTTCCATTTGATCCCCACATTTCAAAGCGGTGGCAAAACGGGAAACGTCGTGATTGTCGGCAAAATTGTAGAGATGCTTGCCGGTAAAGAGACACCAAGGCTGATTGCCAAACAGGCGCTCCAGGGAATGAGCAATCTCAAAGAGGTTCTGATCGTTAAAGCTGGAGTAGAGCCCTTTATAGCACTCATAATTAGTCACCGAATGCAGCATATCGGGATCCAACAGGCGTTTTAAATTGTCATTCATATGCACCACTTCCCCTAGCAGGTAGAAATCCGGTTTGACGCTGCGGCATCGGGCCGAAAGTTCCTGCATAAAGGAGTGATCTAGGCAATAGGCCACGTCTAGGCGGATGCCGTCGATGTCAAATTCCCGGATCCATCCTTCGGCCGAATCCAAAAGATATCGGCGCACATCGGGATGGCTTAAATTGAGTTTTACCAACTCCTGATGCCCTTCCCAGCAATCGTACCACAATCCGTCGTGAAAGGCATTGTCGCCGTCAAAATTCAGGAAAAACCAATCCTTGTAAGGCGAATCCCATCGCTTTTGCAGCACATCCAAAAAGGGGCCGAAGTGCCGGCCCGTATGGTGGAATACACCGTCCAGCACCACCCGGATGCCTTTGCTGTGCAACATGTCTACCACTCGGCAAAATCCCTCGTTTGTCCCCAGGCGACGGTCGATAAGGCGGTAGTCGGCCGTATCGTATCCATGCCGGTCGGACTCAAAAATAGGCCCGAGATACAGGGCGTCACAACCTAAGTCGTCGGCTATGTGGCCGGCCCAATCGGCCACCTTTTGGATCCTCTCCTGAGGAGGGGTTGTAAAATCGTTTTCCAAAGGGGCGCCGCAAAAGCCCAAGGGATAAATATGATAAAACACTGCTTTGTCTGCCCAATTCATTGTGCATCACCTCATATTAATAATGGATCATCATAGCTTTAACCATATAAAACCGGCCTTATACAAAGTATAGGAAGGATTGCCTTTTTTGCAACTCTTTTTTACACCTTGATAAACAAATATGGATCCTAACCGCTGTCTTTTTTAGAACATTTTGTTCTTTTTTATACACACTCTTCAATAAAACTACTTTACTCTAGTAAGTTGATAAAAAATATTATAAAATTGTAATCTTTTGTGCTGAAAGGTATCAGTTTAGATACTTTTTTGTAAAGAAATCAGGTGGATTTTTCCAATTCTTATGCGCTATAATAACATTACAGCAAGATTCCAACTTCTTCTTTTTCCATTCCTCCTTCTTTTTTATTATCCTTCCTTCTTTGAAAAAGAACGGCTCGCTTCGGATCAAAGCGAGCCGTTCTTATTTTTCTTCCCCTAAAAGAAGCGGATGCTTCCGCCAAAAATCCTGATCTATTTTTTGTTGTTATATCCCATACGGATCTCAGCGTTTTGAATCAGATTAAAAAGGGACGAGGCAAACAACGGATAATCCTGCGCCAATTGATCGGGTGTCATGGCCAAATCATCCTGAGACAAAAGCGGCTCCATCTCCCCTACCGACATCCCCTTGCTAAGACATTCCGCATTGGTTTCGGCCATTTGCATGGAGGCGGTAGCCGTCCCGCGGGCCAGCATGGACGGCACAGCAAAAGTGCCCTCCGGATTTTTGGGATTGGCTCCATAAAGCAGCCGCAACACACGGTACACGCTCAGCATCAAAAAGGCAGAAATTTCCCCTGTTAACCCTTTGTTGTTGCATCTTTGCAGCTTATCGAATACAATATTGAGAGAATTGGCAATCAGTTTCTTATTCAAAGTGGGCAGGATGCTACCGCGGATGGTCTCCCTGCCGGCCGCATCCGGCTCGGGGATGTCCTCCACCGTGAGGAATGCGCCGTTGCGGTCAGGCGTACGCCCTAGCAGATAGTCGCAAGATACCCCATAATAATCTGCGATGCGGGTGAGAAAATCCAGACCGCACTCACGGATCCCCTTTTCATAATGGGAAAGCAGCGCCTGTGAAATTCCCAAATCCTGCGCAACCTGTTTTTGGCTGTATCCGCTCTCTTTGCGCAGTAGCGCAATGATGCGAGGAAAACTGCTGTTCATAAGACGCGACCTCCATGCACTTTTACGATATGTATAATTATAATGCATGTGTCGAAATTTGTAAAGAAAGATCACTACAAATAGGAAAATTGAGACAATTTACCGCCCTATTTTTTAGCATATCAACTACGGTTTTTCCAGTTTAAGGAGGAAGTATGAAAAGCTACACCATTCATTTGATTCGTCATGGCCTCACCGACGGCAATGCAAAGGGGCAGTACATCGGCTCTACCGACCTGCCATTAGCCCCGGAAGGGCTGGCCCAGCTTTTGGACCTTAAGAAACGTTTTGAGTATCCCCAGGCGGATGCCTATTTTACCAGCCCTTTGCTACGGTGCCAACAAACCCTCAAAGCCTTATACCCGGATGCTACGCCTTTGGTCATCCCAGGTCTCGCCGAATGCAACTTCGGCCGGTGGGAAGGAAAAACGGCAAACGATCTGCAAGCCGATCCGGAATTCGTCCGATGGATCGAGGCAGGCGGCAAAGACGCTCCTCCTGGTGGGGAGAGCAGCGCTCAATTCCAAGCCCGTTGCTGTGAAGCTTTTTCCAAAGTTGTGGAAGGGCTGATGAAAACCGGTACTACGTCGGCTGTGGTTGTAACCCACGGTGGGGTCATTATGACGCTGCTGGCCACCTTTGGTTTGCCGCGGGCCAATTTCTACGATTGGCTGGTGGACAGCGGCTGCGGATACAGCGTCCGTATCACGCCCAATTTGTGGATGCGCGGCCAAGTGGTGGAGGTGTACGACCTTCTTCCCTTGGGCATCCGGCAGCCCGGTTCAGACAATCAAACCATTGTGTTGGACATCGCCCGTGAAGCCGCCAACCGCGCCTGGGGCGATGTAGAAGGCCATCCGGAAGAATCATAAAACCAGTAAACAAAACATCCCGCCCATAGTCCTCAAAAGAGGATGAGAGCGGGATGTTTTGTTTGATAGGATGAATTTTTATTGAGCCTTGCCTCCAAACGGGGTATACGACAATGCCTTAAAATCGATCTGTCCGCTGGATACATCCACGCGGAGCACCTCGACTTGCATGCTGTCCCCCACTCCGATTTTCTGGCCGGTTTTGTTGTTGACATAGTAGAATTCCCCGTCATACTGGAATTCCCCTGGCAGCATATCGCTTTTCACCAATCCCTCCACCGTGTTGGGGAGTTCCACATAAATGCCGTGGGGCGCCACGCCCGACACCACGCCTTCCAACTGTTCTCCTATACGGGACACCATGTATTCGGCCTTGTAACAATCCTCACACCGGCGTTCCGCCGCCATGGCGCGGATCTCACAATCGGTAGACTGCTTGCCGATGTCCTCCACAATGCCTCCATAGGCCTGTTTGATTTGGCCTTTGGTTTTCCCTGAAATAAGGTCTTTGAGAATCCGATGCACCATCAGGTCGGGATAGCGGCGGATGGGGGAAGTAAAATGACAGTAATCCTCCAGCGAGAGGCCATAATGCCCCAACGGATCGGAGGAATACCGCGCCTTGGCCATAGCCCGGACGATCTGGTGGGAAATAACATGGCAAAATGGGGTGTGTTGAGAAGCATCCAACAGGTTGGCCAGGTCCTTGGTCTGCACACCCGGCTTTAATTTTCTCGTCTGAAATCCCATCACATCGGCCACACGCTTAAGGGCTTCGATGCGGTCGGGATCGGGCTGTTCATGAACGCGGTACACAAACGGCACCTTCTCCCGTTTGGCATACCGGGCGGCCGCCTGGTTGGCACAAATCATCAGCTGCTCAATCATTTGCTCGGCAAGGCCCTGTTCCCGAGGCTGGATGTCCTGCACCCTCCCCTCTTCATCCAGGACAAACTTGCATTCGCTGGACGGGAAATCCATGGATCCTCTGGACCGTGCCTTCTCTTTGAGGATGTTGGACAATTCCGCCATAACCAGCAGGGTATCGGCCATGGGTTTATACTTGGTCTTGACGGCATCGCTGGCAGTGCCGGCAAAAAGATCGTTGACCTCGCTGTACACCCCCCGCACCTTGGATCGGATGATGCTTTTGACAAAGTCACAGGAGATAAAATCCCCCTTGCTATCCAGCTCGATGAGGGCCGATACGGTGAGTTTATCGCTTCCAGCATCCAGGGAACACACGCCGTTGGATAGTTCGGGAGGCAGCATGGGGATGACCCGATCGGCAAAATAAACCGAAGTGCCTCGTTTTAAGGCCTCCTGATCCAAGGTAGACCCCATGGGGACGTAGTGGGAGACATCGGCGATGTGAACCCCTAAACTATATCCCTTCATGGTACGGCACACCGATACGGCGTCGTCCAGATCCTTGGCGTCCGGGCCGTCGATGGTGAAGATGGCCTGATCCCTTAGATCGCGGCGATCGGTGAGATCCTCTTCCCGGATGCCTTGTTCGGCCACGTTGCGGGCCTCCACCTGGACTTCCGGAGGGAACGCCGCGGGAATGCCCTCCATATCCACAATGGAATCGGCGCACACCTTGGCGCTCTGTGCGCTGCCGTAGGAACGCACCACTCGTGCAGTGGCTTTCCTTCCCTCTTTGTCGTAACTCAAAGCCACCCGGACTTTGCTTCCCTCCGCCGCCTTGGTCTTCTTGGAAGCCACTACCTTGATGTTATATCGCACGCCGGCGTCGGGAGAGATCTCCAGCTTGCGTCCGTTTTTGATGAGACGGCCGGTGATCTCCCGTTTTCCTTTCCGGACGATGAATTCCACACTGCCTTCTAAGCCTTTGGGCGATGGTCTGACCTTCAAAAGCACTAGATCCCCGGGAAGCGCCTGGTTCAGATGCCGGCCCGGGATAAATACATCCCCTTTTTCCTGGGATCGTGCAAAGGCAAATCCCGCTGAAAGGGATAAGATCCGAGCCGGGACAAGGCCTGCCGTCTTGGTGGCCATCAGTTTATGATTCTGGGTCACTAGGATCTGACCCTCTTCCACCAATCCGTCTAATGCTTTTTTGAGAAGGACAGG
Organism: uncultured Clostridia bacterium; assembly: GCA_904397895.1. Taxonomy (GTDB): domain Bacteria; phylum Bacillota; class Clostridia; order Oscillospirales; family Acutalibacteraceae; genus Solibaculum. Next base: position 51,471 of record CAJFOZ010000068.1, on the reverse strand, counting down.
GTTTTCCTGTTCCAATTTGGCAAGATGGTAAAGTTCCCTGCGGGATATGGCGCGTCCTTCTCTCTCCAGGCACGCCAGTAACATGGACTGTATTTGCATAAAATGCTCCTTTTCCTTATTGTCACAATACGACCTTATGTTTTACGATTGCCGGATTTGAAGGAAGGCGGCCATCCCGCCTCTCTGGCCATGGGATGCCCGATGGGAAAAAAGCTCCTCCGGATGGCAACAGGTGCAAAGTTCCGCCATCTGGATATGCTGAGGTAATACGCCGGCGTCCAACAGGATCTGGCGATTGATGTTCCACAAATCCAGCTTATACTTCCCCTTGCCCACTTGGGGCATCCATTGGGCGCCGTCCTCAAGGCCCAGGGCTGCAAACTGCTGGTACACCGGCTCGTCCACCTCGTAGCAACAGGGTCCGATGGAGGGGCCAATGGCGGCCAACAGATCCTCTGGACGGCATCCCAGCGCCTCCTGCATCTTTTGGACGGTGGCTTCTCCAATGCGCCCTACCGTCCCACGCCATCCCGCATGGGCCAAGGCCACCACCCGTTTGACCGGATCTACAAAAAAGAGCGGGACGCAGTCGGCATAGTAAGTCACCAGCGTAATGCCCGGCTGGGCGGTGACGACGGCGTCTACGCTTTTGTAATCCTTGGGCCGCCAGATGCCCTTTCCCTTGTCCTCAGCCGTCACGATGCGGACATTGGTATGGTGATCCTGGTCCGACGCCACCAATCCATCGGGATCAAATTGGTTGGCGGCGCAAATGCGGCGGTAATTTTCCTTCACATTCTCGTCGCTGTCGCCCCGGCCAAAACTCAAGTTCATAGAGGAAAAAATGCCCTGGCTTACGCCGCCCAACCTCGTGGAAAAAGCATGGGCGATGCCATCCACTTCCTCCAGCATGGGAAAGTGGAGAGTCACCACTCCATCTTTTTCTTTTACCATCATATTGGAATCCTGCAAAGTCATTGCAATTCCTCCTTTGAACCGTTTGTTCTTTTTAGTATATCACATCCCGATACCTTTTACAAGTTTTACAATTAATTCATCAAAATTATATCAAAATAGATAAAATCCGCCTTTTATTGGAAAAACAAGGAAACCGTAATGGCGCTTACAATCATACTGGCAATATCGGCCGTCAACGCCGCTGGGATGGCATGCCGTGTTTTCTTAATGCCCACTGCTCCAAAATAGGCGGTAATGGCATAAAAAGTAGTTTCCGTAGACCCCATCATAACCGATGCCACCCGTCCGGCCATGGAATCCGGCCCGTTTTCCCGGATGATGTTCTCCAAAATGGCCAAGGATCCGCTCCCGGAAATGGGACGCAATATGGCTAGGGGCATGACCTGTTCGGGCAGATGGAGCAAATCCGCCACCGGTTTGAGCCCATAGATCAAAACATCTAGTCCTCCCGACGCTTGGAACATGGCTACCGCCGTCAGCAGCCCCACCATAGTGGGGACCAGCCGTGCCGTGGTATCCAACCCCTCTTTCGCCCCTTCCACGAAGGTTTCAAACACCGGCACCTTGCGCACCAGGCCCAGTAACAGAATCCCTCCCACAAAAATAGGTAAAAAGTAATTGGCAATCTGGCCCATGGATTCCCCTCATCCTTTCCCGCAAGACGCTTCTATTTCTTCCGCTGTAGCAGCTTTGCCACCAGGATGCCCACGATCAATCCCGTCAGGCTTGTGACCCATACCGCAGGTAAAATATCCATAGGGGCCTGGGCGCCGTATTTGCTGCGTATGACGGCGATGGTGGTGGGGATCAGCTGGATGGAGGCGGTATTGAGCACCACAAATAAAACCATCCAATTGGTGGCCCGCTGCTTTTCCGGGTTGTGACGCTGCATCTCCTTCATAGCGTGAAGGCCCAAAGGCGTGGCGGCATTGCCAAGCCCCAACAGATTGGCCGTCATATTCATGGAGATGGCCTTCCCCGCTGAGCTTTTGGGATCCATCCCCCGGAAGATCCATTTGGTGATGGGGCTTAAGATTTTACTGATGATGGAGGTAAGCCCACCCTTCTCAGCAATCCGCATGAGCCCGCTCCACAGGCACATGGCTCCCAACAACACCAACATCAGTTGGACGGCGTTGCTGCCCCCCTCCATCACCGCCTGGGAAACCTCTCCCATCCTGCCGTTTAGGATCCCGAATAAGATGGACAAAATCATCATACCTGCCCAGATATAATTCAAATCCGTCACCTGCCCTATGCTCTTTCCTTCATCTATATGCATCGGCGATGGAGGGGTAGTACATCTTCTTTTGCCTCTACGAAACAACTATAAAATATCATAATTCGACATTTTTTGTATTACATACAAGAATTTATCTCATAATTCATGCAATTTGCTATATTTTTTTAATTTATTTGCCTAAAATCTGAAAAAGACTGTTTTTATCGACGAATTACCTTTTTTTCCTTTCACTCATTGACAACTTTGGAAATATTTATTATTATTGTAAGTAATGATCCAATTATGTTTTTTCTTGGCGAATTTAATACCTGTTTTTCTATTACGGTAAAAATATGTTAGGAGGAGTTTATTTATGAAATCAACCGGTATTGTTCGAAAAGTAGATGAACTAGGACGTATTGTTCTTCCCATTGAACTGCGTCGGACATTGGATATCAATGAAAAAGATTCCTTGGAGATTTTTGTGGACGGTTCTCAGATTATTTTGAAAAAATATGAACCGGCTTGCATCTTCTGCGACAATGCAAAAGATGTCGTCACCTTCAAAGGACGCAACGTTTGTCCTGATTGCCTGAGGACTTTAACCAATCTTCTGTGAGTTTTCCTTCAACCATCCAAAGAGACGGTATAGCTTGGGGCGCTATACCGTCTCTTTTTGCGTTTGATCCTAGAGATAACATTGTAGGAGTTTTTCTAAAATGGCGTCGGAAAATATCGTCTCTGTTGTGTCAATGGGAAAATGGGTCTGCCCTACTCGGCCCGGATAACATAGGTCGGACGGGGAAAAAGCCACGTCGGCTTGTTGTAGCAACGGGATATCAAATAAGCTGTCCCCTGCCGACGCTACAAAATCCACCTGGAACCTCTCCTTCAGCCGCCGGACAGCTTCCCCTTTGTTGAGCGCAAGGGGGATGACGTACACCTTGCTGCCGTTTTCCCACACCTCCACCTGGGATAGATCCAGCTTATCCCTCAATCGTGCTACGGTATCCGGCACCCGGTCGCTTTTGGTAAACACAAATAGATCGTCCACCATCCGCACATCCAGTGTCCTCGCCTCGTCTTGCTCCAACAACTGCCGGGCCATTTCTAATTGCTCCTGTGCCGGTCTGATAAGCACAAGGGACCCGCTTTTCCACTCCTTATCTTCTTTTCCATCAACCAATAACGTCCCGCCATTGCTGACCAGGGCTAACGATGGTTCCCACTTTTCGTGGAACTGGATCCGGCGGTATTGCTGTACTGAACGGGTGGATACCGGTATAAAGGTCATCTTGTGATAAATCTGATCCAGCATCTCATGGGATCTCTTTGTCATGAAGGACACTTCACGTCCTTCATATCGTTCGGCCAATACGGTGTCCTTCCCAATGGGGCGGCGGTAGGAGTAAATGAGGGTATTGTCCAAATCCGATGCAAACACCCGCATGCCATCGCCTCTCTTTCCTGATAATCAAAGGCTTTGATCCAAACAAATGCCCACGTCGAAAATCGGCGCGGGCATTTGTCATTTGGCCTATTAAGCCTTCTTGGGTTTGGGGGAGAGCAGTTTGCGGATGAGATCCACAGGATACATGGTAAGCGCCATACCCAATACGACCAGCCAGCCCTTGAGGCCAAACCGTTCGCAACTGAAGATGTCGCCGACCACGCCGCCTAAGCTGACTAAGACAATCTGGACCACCATAATAATTAGCCAAACGCGGATAAAGGTCTTGTTCTCCCGAATGTGCTCAAAGACGTTGAGACTGTCGCTGCGCACATTAAAGGCATTGACCATAAAGCTAAAGACAAACATACAGAAGAATCCGGTATAGAGCTGAGCGGAATTGTCAAAACATGTGGCAAAGAACGGAACCTTAAACCACAGGATGCTGATGATAGTCAGCCAGAGACTCATAATAACGATCTGGATCGCCATAGGTTTGCTAATGATGCTCTCATCCCTGCGGCGGGGCTTATCCCGCATGTACCGCTTGAGGGCCGGTTCGCCGGCGAACATCAAGGATGCCAGGCTATCCATACACAGATTGATCCATAGCAGATGGGTAACCTTCAGGGGATCTTCAATCCCTAAGAATGGGCAGATGGCCGATACAAACACAGCGGCCAGATTGATAACCAACTGCATTTTACAGAATTTCAGGATGTTGATGTAAAGGGTACGGCCATACCAAATGGCGTTTTTGATGGAATTAAAGTTATCGTCCAGGATGACCAGTTTACCGGCCTCTTTGGCCACATCGGTGCCGCTGCCCATAGCGAAACCAACGTCGGCCCGTTTGAGGGCAGGACTGTCGTTGACGCCGTCGCCGGTCATGCCGACCACCAGATTCATCTCCTGGCACAGGCGGACCATACGGCTCTTATCGGTAGGCAGGGCCCGGGAGATGACGCGGATTCTGGAAATGCATTTTTTAACTTCATCGTCCGACATTTCAGCTAGTTCCGCCGAAGTCAACACCAAATCCTTCTCATCGTGATAGAGCCCGGCTTCCTTTGCGATAGCTACAGCCGTCTCCTTGCGGTCGCCGGTGATCATAACCACCTGGATACCGGCCTTCTGCACCTCCACAATGGCTTCCTTTGCCTCGGGACGGACGTCGTCGCGGATTCCCACCAGGCCGATGAGCACAACGTCGTCATTGATCTCATCCCGCACCAGGGAAGATTTGCTGTATCCAAAGGCCAACACGCGCATGGCACGGTTTGCAAGATCATCGATTTTCTCATTGAGAACAGCTTGATCGATGGGCACTTCCTGACCCTGATCATTTAAATAAGTCTTAGCTTTGGCCAAGAGACGTTCGGGAGCGCCTTTGTAGAAGGTGCGGCCTTTGGCGGGGAGATATGCCTGGCTGAACTTATTGGCGCTGTTAAACTCCTGATGTTCTCCCACTTCACAGTCAGCCTGATCCCGTAGGCTGTTGAAGGTCTCCTCTCCCAAAAATTTCAGGAGAGCCTGGTCGGTAAGGTTTCCGCCCACCACCATATGACGGTCGTCAAACATAGCGGAGGTATTTTTGCCGATGCTCAGCTGTAAGTTTTCCTGGATCACAGGAACCGAAGCCGCGTCGATCACCTGGCCGTTTCCGGTGAAGAACTCCACCACTTCCAGCTGTCCCTTGGTGATGGTACCGGTTTTATCGCTGAAAAGGATGTTGAGGGAACCGGCGGTTTCAATACCGATGGATTTACGCACCAAGACATTGACTTTTAACAGCTTGCCTGTGTTCTGCATGAGCACCAAGGCGATGACCAAGGGAAGCCCCTCCGGCACGGCACATACGATAATGGTAATGGCGATGGAAACAGCATTCATGACGTCGGCCAAAATAGAGAGCCATCCTGAACTGAAATAGGCGTCGATCCCCCCAGACACCACCACAAAGTGGATAAAGTAAGCCACTGCGATCACAATGGCGCCTATGTAACCAAATACCGAAATCTGGCCAGCCAATTTGCGGAGCTTTACCTGCAAAGGAGAATCCGGCTCTTTGTCCTCCATATCCTTGGCCATTTTACCCATCATGGTGGCTTCGCCCACCTGCTGGACGATCATATAGCCTTCGCCGTCCAGTACGGTGGCGCCGCGGAATAAACTGTGGGCATCTACAAAGGTATCGCCGGTGATGTTTTCCGGGATATGGAATCCCTCTTCCGCCGCCGATTTGGGGCATTCCTCGGCTTCGCCGTTTAAGGCGCTATTGTCCACCGATAAGGTGCCGTCGGCCAAGACGCCGTCGGCCAGGATCTTATCACCCGATTGAAGCAGCACCACGTCGCCCACTACCAGGTCGTCTACTTCAACGACCTTTAAGGAGCCGTCACGGATGACCTTTGCCGTATCTTTTTTCTGGGACTCTTTGAGTTTACGATAAGCGTTGTCGTTAGCAACGCCGGTTTTTGCCGATACAAAGTTAACCAGCAGGATGGCGATGACCGTTCCCACCGGCTCATACCATTCGCTCTGCCCCATGAAGAACATCACCAACATAATGGCGGCGATGACGCACAAAATGCGGATCATGGGATCCTTGAATCCTTCTAGGAATTGTTTCCAAAAGCTTTCCGGCTCAGCCTCCTTGATGAGGTTAGAACCATACTTCTTGCGGCTTTCCTCCACCTGAGCTTCGGTCAGGCCCTTAAATACTTTATGCACCTTTTACCAACTCTCCTAATCGTCAATCATCGCGGAAAAGGGGAGGGCTCTTTTTTCTGCTCTCCCCTTATCTTCTGTGTTTTAACGGAATCGGTTGACCAGACTGCCTAGTCCTTCGTCATTGGTGGGCTGGCCAATGGCGTTAAATTTCCATTCGCCGTTATGACGATAGATTTCACCAAAGATCATGGCCGTCATACCGTCATAATTTTCCGAAAGATTGTAGCGGCACATCTCCTTATTGCCTCGGGCATCCACCAGGCGGATAAAACTATTTTGAATCATCCCGAAATGCTGGCCCCGTTGTCTGGCTTCGTAAATGGTCACGGCAAAGATGACGCGGTCGTACTGCTCGGGAAGACGGCTCAAATCCACAATGATTTGTTCGTCGTCCCCTTCACCGGCACCCGTCAGGTTGTCGCCCATATGTTGCACCGCCCCGGACGAATGACGCAGGTTGTTAAAATAGACAACGTCCTTGGGATCCTGCAATTTGCCGTTGACGCATAGGATAGCCGATGCGTCGCAATCGATGGGCCGTGGCTTGGGGGCAAACAAGCCGCGGCGGGCAGGCTTCGCTTCATCCCATCCCAAACCCACGACTACAACGCCCAATCCAGCGTTATCCTTGCTCAGGCTGACCTTTTGCCCTTTTTGCAAACTGACTGCCATATTATAGTTCCTCCAATCATTCCACTTCTACGCCGTAGTTGGCGCACAGGGCGGCAAGCCCGCCATAAAATCCGCTGCCGATGGCGTTGAACTTCCATTCCCCATTATTTTTATAAAGCTCGCCGAATACGGCGGCGGTCTCCACCGAGAAATCCTCGCCTAAATCGTAGCGCAACAATTCTTCCCCTGTCTGCTCGTTGTAGATGCGCACAAAGGCGTTGTTTACCTGGCCGAAATTCTGATTGCGTTCCTCGGCCTCATAGATGGTGACGGTAAAGGCGATGCGTGCAATATTCTCCGGTACTCGGCTCAAATCCACGCGGATTTGTTCGTCATCCCCTTCCCCTTCGCCGGTGCGGTTGTCGCCCATATGCTCCACCGCGCCGCTGGGATCTTTCAGGTTGCCGTAAAACACAAAGTCCTCAGAACGGCCGACTTTGCCGCTATCGGTTAAAAGAAAAGCGGAAGAATCCAGGTCAAAGCTGGTACCGGTATCAAACTGGTTGATGTCCCAGCCGATGCCTACAATCACTTTGCTGAGCCCAGGATTATCCTTAGTCAAACTTACCTTCTGACCCTTTTTTAAAGATACTGGCATACTTTTCGTCTTCCTTTCCAGCCGTGTATGATGGCACGGCCGATGGTACTATTGCAAACAATCAGCAGGTTTCAATGCCGTAATTGGCGCACAACGCAGCCAATCCTCCCTGGAACCCGCTGCCAATGGCGTTAAATTTCCATTCGCCGTTGTGCCGATAGATTTCGCCTACCACCACAGCGGTTTCAATGGAGAAGTCCTCGCCTAAATCGTAGCGGATCAGTTCTTGATTGGTATTACTGTCCACAATGCGGATATAGGCATTGCTCACCTGGCCGAAGTTCTGACGGCGTTCTTCGGCTTCATAGATGGTGACGGTAAAAGCGATGCGCATCACATTGGCCGGGATCTTCTGGAGATCCACGACGATTTGTTCATCGTCGCCGTCTCCCTCGCCGGTCAAGTTATCGCCCATATGCTCCACTGCGCCGCTCTTATGCTTTAAATTGCCGTAGAATATAAATTCATCAGTGGTGGGAGTCTGGCCGTTTTCACCCAGCATGAAGGCCGCTGCATCCAGGTCAAAATCGGCGCCGCCGTCGTATTTGTTGACGTCCCAGCCGAGGCCCACCATAATGTTCTTGAGGCCTGGATTTCCTTTGGTCAGGTCTACTTTTTGACCCTTTTGTAAACTGATTGGCATACGAAATTTACCTCCTTATAATGGATTCTTTATAAAGAAAATGGTCGTGCTTGCTTTATTGATTGGTCGCGCCGGGCTGGCCTTGGGAACGCATCATCTGCTCAAACTCGCTTTTGATAACATTGAGACGCTGCGTATCCTCTTGGCGTTTTTTGCGGGCATCCTCCTGAATTTGGCGGGTATCCTCGATGCCTTGGACAATGGTTTTCCATGTGCTCTCCAAAGTCTCGATACGCACAGAACTGCTGGACGCCAATTGGGCCGTCATCCTGGACTGCTCCGCAGTATTCTGGGCGTTGCGCAAAAGCATCTCGTTGGTCTTTTCGTCCAAGGCCGACATGGCTTCGGCCTGGATGCGCTGTCTCTTCAGCAGAATGGCCTGGGCCAACGCCTGCTTAAACACCGGCAGGGTGATGATAAAGGCGGAATTGATTTTTCGCACCAGATTCATATTGGCAAATTCCATAGTCTTGATCATGGGGATGGACTGCATAGCCACATTCTCCGCCATGCGCAGATCCTGGGTGCGCTGTTCCAGCATCATCTTGGCCTGCTCCAAGCTGGTCAGTTCAAACTGAATGGAGGTATCGCCCGAGGATTCCATATCGGCGCGGCGCTGGGCAATATAAGCGTCGATTTCCTTGCAGCCCTGTTCTCCCGCCAATATGTATTTTACCAGCTCATGGTAGTACTGCAAATTGGATTGGAACAAATCCTCCAGTTTGCGGTTCGACTCCTTGATCTCCGACTCGTACTTTTTCAGCTGGACGTAGATTTTATCCACTTCTTCCCCCATGGTATGGTACTTCTGGAGGATCTTATCCAACTGCTTGCGCATATTGGAAAACAGCTTGCTGAAAAAGCCGGGATCTTCTTTGATCTCCTCAATGTCAAACTTATCCATGATCTTTGCCAAGGCATTTAACATCTCGCCGGAATCGTTGATCTGGCTCATGTTCATGCTGTTGAGGATGACGTCGGAACTCTTGGAAATCTCATCGGCCACCTTGCCGCCGAATCCCACGATGGTTTCCATGTTGTACACTTCAATGGTGCAGACGATGTCGTCCACCTCTTTGGAATCGGTGAGCTTAGCGGTCATCTCCTGGCGGTCGGCCTTGATGTTGTAAGGGGCAACCTCCATCAACTGGGTCTCCTGTGATGGATTGACAGGCTCAGAATTTTGCGGAGCGGGGGAACCAAAATTAATGCTCATGTTAACTCCTCCTAAAAAATCGGCTGAAAATGCCTTCTCGCGGCGCGGTCATACCGGATGACAGGGGCGGGACCTGCATATCGTACAGATAATCCCCGATCTGATGTTCGGTAAACAACGGCTGTGTATAATATTTTTCAATAATCTGGTACCCTGTGGGCACAAACAACACCACGTCAAATCCCACTAGGTGCAGGAAGGCCAGGACAATGCTGTCCTCCAAACTACAGATGGTGTCTCTGGTATTGATAACCACAACCTTGGGGTTTTTCTTGGTGAAGTCGAACCTCTGGATCATGCGGACAATATCCTGGTCCAGATGAAGGGTAACCGCTAGGATCTTATATTCCATCCCCTGGGAGAAGGTCCCTTTAATGAGGCCGGAATCCAATAGCTTTTGGATCTTGTCCAAAATAAATTCCTGTGTCTCCTCCCGGAGCAGGCTATAGGCATAGCCGGGGCTATCTTTGATCTTTTGACGCTCCAGTTTCTTATTCTTAATCAGGGACACCGGTTGGAACGAACCGTCTGTCCCCATCCCATGCCAATGTGGACAAGAAGAAACCAGCAACGTATTCTCTCCCAGGAGTTTGCGGACTCCCGACCAATACTCCCCTACATCTCTATTTTTGACGCCGCTCACCTTGGCGGTAATGACCGGTACCAGCACTGTATCGTCCACCACCTCAAACCCCGGACGGAAGGGGGATTCCTGGTCCCACAAAATTGCGATTTCCTCATACATAGTCTTGAGGGGAAGGGCCGATGCTTTATGATACTGGCGGGTACGGTACATCCCGCTGTCTTGATACAAGGTCTCGGTCAGTTCCTGTTCAGCGTGATAGGCAACGGTAGTAAATCCAGCGTCATCCATGGAGGCGGGGAACTTATCCAAATGCAAAGACTCCGGATAGGTCCGGTCAAACAGCACCCGATCCTCCAAGCAGCAAGGGATGTTCTCCGGATAAATCTCCAATACGTCCACCGGTAACCGGGCCAAAAAGCGCAGGAACAACGCTTCAAACGCCGTTTTGCACACATTAAAATAAAGCAAGACCGGCATGGAATCCTCTTTGGATCCTTTTAACAGCTGGTCAAAATACCGGTTGAACCAACACACCAAATAGACCGCCCGGTTCTTGATACGGTTGACCGGTTGATTTTCCTTGGCCATATCGGAAATCAAATTGGAAAATGCGGCTCGGACAATACCGTCCAACTTGGCGTTTGCCGTAGGACGCAGCGCCGGCAGCAGGCCGATGACAACCTGCCCCGCCGTTTGGACGTTGCATCGCCCAGCCCGCGCCACCTCCTCCGCTGTGGGAATGGGCAGGCTATCCAGCACTAGTACCCTTCTCCCCTTTTCCTCCAGCTGTTTCTTCCAAAGGAAAAGGTCTCTCTCATAGGACGATTTCTCCTCCACGCCCCGGATGCGGACAAACATATTATAAAAGCAATTTTTCTCGTTTCCACGTTCTGCGGGAGGCTTTAAGGAATCCTTTACCAAATCGCCGGTGAGCCAAGTATTGGTGCCGTTTATCATCACATGATCCGTAGTCCCCCGGCACGCGCTGTCCACCGCTTGCTGCCTCTGAACCTCCCGGGCCATCGCCTGAAGGGAAAAGCCCGGGGGGAATGCGCCGTTCCCCGCCCCGGAGAACAAAGAGGCGTATTTGCTTCCCGGATCTAATTTTAAATAGGAATCGTCTCCTTGCGGCTCCAGCAGGGCGATGTCGCATCCCGCATCGCTGAGCACACAAAACATCTGCAATTCGTGGGCGCTTAATTGGCCGTCGTATAGGATCTTGGGAAGCGGTTCCTTACCCATCTTGTGAAGGATCTGCTCAAAACGGTAGTACATCCAACACATAAACTTGATGTAGGCATTTTTCAGCATATTATCGGTCTTGCCGGCAGCCCTCAAGTCCAGCATGGTCTGGCTCAGGGAGCGAATGATGGTCTCCCGCTGGACATTGTCCAACCGCGGCAGCCATTTGCGAAAAGCCCGGTCAAAAAAACCGGGATCCAAGGAAAAATCCGTCCCCAGCATCTCCCGGAAGTAGGACAGCTGGTTCTCGTCTGGGTTTTGCAGCTTGCCGGTGACCAATAAGGGAATTTGTTTCCGGCTCCCCAGCACCTGCTGCAAAAACGACCGAACCTCTGGATTATACCCTGCCATGCGGCAGAAATAAACCCCCGGTTGGGGACGGTCTTTTAGCGGTTTTAAAAAATCCTCAAAGCGCTGCAACTGGTATCGTTTCAACATTTTACTAACATCCTGCTATCTATTGTGGACTACCCTGTCGAGATGCACTGCAAATCAATTTCAACATGCCGCTTTTCTTACCATCGACGGGCCACGTTTAGTGCCATTTTATCATGTTCCGGCGCCCTTTTCAATGCTTCCCGTCACATTTACAAGGTTGTGAACTTTATCCATGCTCAACTTGCAAAGTCGTGCTTTTTTCGGATGCTTTGCAAAGGGACATCCCGTTTCTTTTCTCATGCATCGGCCAGCTTCTTGATGATGCCGCAGGCCTTGTAATTCTCCAGCGGATAAGATTCCACCGCTACCCCCTTTTCCCGGGCCAGTTGATAGAGGTGCCTGAGTTCACTGGACGATTCTTCTCCCTCACGCACCAGGACCTTCCAGGGCAAACGGCGCAGTAAAACGCGGGTGGCCTCCCCAATGCCCGGCTTTACAAAGTTGATATCCGATACGCCAAAATGAGCGGCAATGGCGTTTGTCTCCTCTAACCCAGAATGGCGCAGGATCTTCTCCGGCAAAGGGGGAGCGCTATCCAACCGGCTGGCTATGGCGTTTAAAAATTCATAGGAACGGTCCTGCTCCTTTAGTTCCCCATAAAAAGCGGCGCCGTGAAAATCCTCCGGGCCAATGATATCCGGCCGCAGAAAGGTGCGGCTGACAAGGCCAGACACGGTACAATTCAGGCAGGAGCTGGGAATCAGCAGATCCTCGTGCGTGCCGCACAGCCGCGTCAAATTGGCCGGGTCGGAGAGCACTGCCAGTTCCGTACTGACGCCCGGAAAATCACGTAGTTCCCGGCGCAATTCCTGGAGGATGGCCCCTTTGCCGATCCAGCCGTCTACCATTTGCAAGCTGGAGGCGGGATACCGGCTCAGCAAATAATCCATGGCGTTGCGGTCGATGCCACGGCCTCGGATGATGGAGATCCCATAGTGGGGCACATCCAGATCATATTGCTTTTTTAGATACCACTTAAGCAGGATCCCAATGGGAAGCCCCGCCCGGGCCAGGGATACCAACACAACGTCCCTGCCCTTTTCTTTTACAATTTTATCCCCGCATTGACGTACGGCCGCCGCCGTGTGATCGGCTTCCCATTGGAGGGCTTTCTCATAGGCTTCAATATACTGGGAAGTGGGTACGTATTCCGCCGGCAGCATCTCGCAATAGTGTATCCCCGACTGAATGCGTTTTTCCCTCTCCTTAGTCTCCAGAGGCTGTACCTGTCCTGTAATATCCTTGAGCAACAGGGTGACGTCCTCTTCCCGATAACTGCTTTTCATTTAGGGCCTCCATTCCAGCAACGTGACCGCCTCGTTCCCCGCCTGTTCCAGAGCTGCGGCAAGGGTGTTGACCCCTTCCTCTGTGGCGGATGTGTCGGTCACGATAAGCACAAAATCATAGGATGCCAAATTGTAAATATAGGTGGTGCGGGCGCTGTCATAACAGCTTACGAGGGCATTGCGGCGATGCAGCGGATACCTCTCCTCCTCGCTCACCAGAATGGGGCTGCGGGTGGTGGCGTGAAAACGCACTTCATGCCGCCCCTCCAACGCCTTGGCCGCCATCAGCCCGGGATACATGCATTCCTCTGTCCCCAACACCAGCACTCGCTTGGCCTCCTCTGGGACAAGCCCTACCGCCCAGCCCGCCAGGTTCCGGCAGGCCGCTTTGTACGTTTCGGCTTCGACGACACAACGTGGGTTTATCATCCCCCCGGCCTCTGCCCGTGTAACAGGGATGGAAACCTCCTGCGAGACGGGTATCTTAGGGCCGTCGTAGGCATACTGGCCAATGGAATCCTCCAATGCGGCGTTGTCAGTGTGCAGCAAATAGGCAATCCAGATACCTTGCCGGTCAAACCGGCTTTTGTGCTGGGGAAGCATCCCATTGAGCAAAGAGGCGATGCCAAAAGTGACGTTTTTGGGCATGCCCCGGCTGTGAAGGCATGTGATTAAATTCCAAATGGTATTGCCGGTGGTAACCTCGTCCTCCACGAAGACGACGTGCTTGATTTTTTCCAGTACAGGATCCAGCCCCCGAAGGGCAAGGCGCTGTTCTGTCGCGTGGCTATGGGCTTCGGAAAAGAAAAGAAAATCCGTGTTTTCCACCTTCTCCCTGGTGGTGTGCATCAAATAGGTGGGATTGGTAAGGGAGGCGGCCACCGCTGCGCCAATGGCCGTCGCCGTCTCGGCAAAGGCGATGATTAATACCGGGTCGGTTGGGCCGATGTGTTGCTGTACCTGAGCCGCCAGGCTGCCAAAGACGTCCAAAGCATCCGATGGCGCCACTGGGACATGCTTCCCCTGGGAGGGATTGACAATCAAATAGGATCGTTTTTGATTATTCTCCCGCATGGCGGCCCGCACCAATTTCTCCTGCCAAATTTTTTCCGATTCCACTGTCTGTCTCATGAATGCACCCCGTAAATCCCCGCCAGCGTTAAGATCTTTTGGGCCCATCTTTCATGGGTCTTGAATTCGTTCATGCGGCCGCCCCCCGCACTTTTGGATACCAGTACTTGCTCATGCTCCCGCATCCTCAAAATCTCCTTGGCGTCCCTATAATCCTCTCCGGATACCTTCAGCATCTCGTTGACCACCGGCACTTGGTTGGGATGAATGACGGTTTTTCCCACAAATCCGTTTAGCAGATCCATGCGCACTTCTCGTTTAAGGCCGTCCTTCCACCCCTCGTCAGGACCGGTAAAGTACTCCCACACCGGGCCGGATACCACATATTCCCTGCCAAAACAGGCTATGATATCCCCTAACACACCGCTGATACAGCTGATCTGATAAATGGTCTCGTTGGACCGGCGGCGCACGCCAAATTCTTTACAAAGGTCGTTGCCCCCTACCCGTACATTTAAAATAGAGGGTTTTACAGCATCCAGCTGCCTTTTTAGTTCACACAAATGAAACCGTCTGGTTTCCAGATCGATGAGATCCTGGCTCTCCAAAATGGGCATTAAGTAAATTTTATGGCCCGATTTTTTCTGAATACGGGCCAAAGAGTCCAAATAGGACCGGGCGCAATGGCAGGAGAACTTTGGCGCAATAAAACCGGTGAGAACCTTCTCACTCTCTTTCAATTGATCAAAAAGCTTTTCCATCTGTTCTGCACTGCGCACTCGGATAAAAAGATGGGGCAGGTAAAACGCCTTTGTTTTCATGGTTTCCCATACCCTTTTTAAGCTTGCGACTACCAATCGTTCGGCCTCGTCCACCGCCCGGTCGCTGATGGCGTCCTCTAGGCATAAGGCCAATGAATACGGCCCTTCTATTTCCTCTGCAATCACGTGATCCATTACCGTTTCATGGTTGGCCGGAGCATAAAGCAACGCCCCCACCCCATAAGGAGAGAGCTCCTTAACTCTTTCCGGTTTTTGATCCATCATCCTTTGAACTTCCTTTCAGGGAATCCATCATCCAGATCCCCCTTGATTCTTGTGAATTTTATTGAGGATCCTTTTTGATCCATTCATTTTCTTTGTACTGCCTGTTTATTATACGAAGTTTCACAATATTTTTCAATTCTCTTTCCAATGGGTTTGCTTTTTGTTACAATAAAAAACAAATAACAGTGATACGATATTTTCACCCAAAAGAAGGATGAGATTGCTGTGACAAATTACCTTCAAGTTTCCCTCAACCCCATGCGCATTACCTTGCTCTCGGCTTTTGGAGGCGTCCATGGCCGATATGCTGGGGGGCGGAAGGATGTGTACTTCATCCGCTGGACTGGATGTCCCGCCGGAACCGACCCTCTCCCAGGCCTCTTAAAGGATGCAAGCGATATGGCCCTTAGGGCATGTGCCGCTGGATCGGGGTATTTTTGCGCCAAACAGTTGGATAAAGCCATCCTTCCTTCGGCACTGCCTTTGTATCAAGATTGTTATGAAGCTTTGTCGGAGGGGAAACCTCTCTCCAACCGCCCCTTCTCTTTTGGGGAACAATTTCTCAATGATACCTACGACATAGCCTTCCGCCATGTGCTTAATCTCTATCGGTCATCTACTTCTGGTGCGACCTCCACCATGGTGAAGAACTTTGGGATCAAATTGCTCCACTGGTCTTCCCAAATTCTTCCCCTGCTTTATCCCAGCGGTAGTTTGGCCGGCGGCACTCCCAAGTTTTTATGGTTGGGTCCCCCCCATATGTCGGAATATCTTTTTCTTGTGCTGCTCACCCGTCTGGGATGCGACGTGGCTATCATTCATCCGGCCGGGGAACTGCCTCTGCCTCAGAATCTTTTGGATCTGTCGTCCTGTGTCTCTGGGGAAGCCCATCCGTGTGTACAGTTTCCCGACTCCTGCTTTACTCCGCTCAAGGGGCAAGGATCTTCAGCTTCGCCCGTCGCTCCTCCTACAAACAGCACTCCGGTGAAACAGCATCCTGTCACTCCCAGCCATCCTCCTGTGGCGGCTTCCCATCCTTCCCCTCCGCCTCGGATTTCATCCAGGCCGGCTTCTGTGGCGCCTCAGCCTCCCGTGAGGCGCCCTGGCGCCCAACCCTCCAGGCCCAGCGATGTCCCGCTCAGTTACGAGCAGCTGGCTCAATTGGCCCCTTCGGTCGTGATGATCGAGGTTTTGGATCCATATGGAGAATGTCGCAAAACCGGTTCGGGGGTCTTGATCGGGGATGGCAATCTTGTACTGACCAACTTTCATGTGGTACAAGGCGGACAGTCCTATCGGATCCAGATGGAAAACAGCGAAAATTCTTATAGCACCGATCAGTTGCTGAAATACCATTCCCTTCACGATCTGGCTTTGCTTCGTCTTCCTTGTTCTGGCCGCCCCATCCCCATTTACAAAGGCCCGCCCCTTGCCAGAGGTCAAAACGTGGTGGCCATCGGCAGCCCGCTGGGGCTCTTTAACTCAGTGTCCGACGGCATCATCGCCGGCTTCCGTCAATTTGAAGAGGTTTCCATGATCCAGTTTACCGCTCCAACATCGCCCGGCAGTTCCGGAGGCGCCCTTCTCAACCAGTACGGCCGTCTGATCGGCATCATCACAGCCGGTTTTCGAGAGGGGCAAAACCTCAATTTGGCAGTGGACTACCAAACCATTGGGCAGTTCGTCCGTGGTTTTCTGCCGCAAACAAAGGTCTAAGAAGGAATGATACAACATCAGTCATTCAGAAAGGTGAACATAGTGTGAAATCTACTGTGGGCATCCCTATCAATCGTCCATTCTTTTGTCAAACACCCTCTCCGCCAAGCAGCGGAAAGGGTGTTTTTGTCTGTGAAAGTCCAAGGGTTCGCCTTTAAGCATTTTTCTCCCGCAATACAAACTCCTGTGTGGCGGAAAGGGGGATGGGTTGTTTGATATCCAGCGGCTGCCGCACCAGTACCGCCCAACGTGCGCATGCCATCTCCATGCGGGGGCCGGTATACAAACCCGGTAGGATCAAAACTTTTGAGAGCATCCAGCCGGTCTGGGACAGATATAGCCGTAGGATCTGGAATTTCCGTCCTTTCATCAGCTGGATGGACAACCGGATGCTTCCCGACGGGCAGAGTTTCGGACAGCTGGCAAGCAAATAGGGGACCATCCAGTACCGCAGCCATAAAAACAGCAATCCCAGGGTTGCAACCGCCAAATAGGCAAACGTTCCACCCCATAGGATACTTACCATGGCACGGGGCAAATGGCTATACGACGCGGCCCACACGGCCGCCGTCATAGCGCATAGTCCCGGTGTCAGGAAAAGACCCGCCCATCCGATCATTCGCATGGTAATACCCCAATGGGCTTTGATGATTTTCCCATAGGGCAGTTGGAACATCCGGATCTTCGGTTGAAGATGGGCTATTTCACACAGCTGTGTTTGCCAAAAATAAGCTTTTTTATTGTATTGCAATGGAGTAAGCAGAAAAAAATGCAGCAGGACGGCGCCTATCGTCACTGCAACCGACAGGAGTCCAGGCGTCAGTAGACCCAGGATTTCATCTTGACCTTGGTCCAGACGGGCCACCGGTTGATGAAGCGCCAATCTTATTACCACCTCGCATCCCAGCAGCATAAGATACATACTTCCTGCCATGGCGCAAGTCAAAATCCCCTTTGTCCAATGGCCATTCATCACCAGTTTAGAGTTTTTTTTAAGCGTTTTGGGGTCCATCCCTCCGCCTCCCGCCTTGTTATATTTTCCTCTTTAGTATGCATCTCCCTTTCGGTTTCTAAACCACCCTAGGTTATTTATGCACTGCCCAAATGGTAAAACCTGTTTTCTTAGCCAAAAAACGCGGCAAATCTCACGGGATGTTGAGCAAGTTAAGAATACGATATTTCTTGAAGAACATGACATGAAATGCTATAATTGAACCATTCGATTTGAATATCAATGGATGAAAGATTATAAGGAGGGCCTTTTATGGGAAAGTATACACAGGAAGATATTATCCGCATCTGCGAAGAGGAAAACATTCGGTTTATCCGTCTTCAGTTTGCCGACATCAGCGGCGCTTTGAAGAATGTGGCCATCACTAGGAGCCAGTTAAAGAAGGCTCTGAACAACCAGTGCATGTTTGACGGTTCGTCTATTGAGGGGTTTGTCCGCATTGAGGAATCGGATATGTATCTTGTACCGGATCTGGATTCCTTCAACATCTTCCCGTGGATCGACAAGCCCAGCCGTACCGCCCGTTTGATCTGCAACGTCTACAGCCCCGATGGGACCCCCTTCACCGGCGATCCCCGCAATGCTCTGCGTCGCGTCATCAAAGAGGCGGATGATATGGGATTCCATTTTGACGTAGGCCCTGAGTGCGAGTTCTTCCTCTTCCGCTGCGATGAGGACGGCAATCCCACTACCCAAACCAACGACCAGGGCAGTTACTTTGAGTTAGGCCCCATCGACCGCGGTGAGGAAGCCCGCCGGGATATTTGCCTGACCCTTGAGGATATGGGGTTTGAGATCGAAGCCTCCCACCATGAGGTGGCACGCGGCCAGCATGAAATCAACTTCCGTTATGACGACGCCCTTCGCGCTGCCGACGATATTATGACCTTTAAATTGGTGGTGAAGTCCATCGCCAACCAGCATGGCCTCCATGCCACCTTTATGCCCAAGCCCATCTTCAATGAGGCCGGTTCGGGGATGCATATCAATATGTCCCTTTCAGATAAAAACGGCAACAACGTCTTTGCCGATCCCAGCGATGAAAACGGCTTGAGCAGTATCGCTTATTCCTTTATTGCGGGACTGATGGAACACATCAAGGGTATGACCGCCATCACCAATCCCCTGGTCAATTCCTATAAACGCCTTGTCCCCGGTTACGAAGCCCCTGTGTACGTCGCTTGGTCGGCTCACAACCGCAGCCCTTTGATCCGCGTTCCCGCCGCCCGTGGCAACGGTACCCGCATCGAGCTGCGCAATCCCGACCCTGCCGCCAACCCCTATTTGGTCATGACTTTGTGCCTGGCCGCCGGCCTGGACGGCATCAAACGAGGCCTCAAACCTTGTCCCCCGGTGGACGCCAACATCTTTAAGCTCACTGAGGAGGAACGCGAGGCGCAAGGCGTCTTCAGCCTTCCCGATTCTTTGAAATCAGCCATCCATTACATGAAAAAAGACGAGCTAGTACGCAAAACATTGGGCGATCACATTTATCGCAAATACATCGCCCACAAGACCAGCGAATGGTATCAGTATTCCATCCGTATTTCCCAGTGGGAAATCGACCGTTACCTCATGCGTTATTAATTTTCCTTAAGCGATAAAAAGAGGCGTCGAGTATGTTACTCGACGCCTCTTTTCTTATCAACATATACAAGTATCTTCTTAATATCAAAAATATCAGTTGAGGAAGGGGAGCAACCAATCCAACATCTGAGTTTATTTTACAAATAGCAGCCATTTCTGGTAAATATTTTATAATTTCAGATTTTATTTGCATAATTTATTGTTTTATTGTATAATAAGGTTACTCTGTAGATAAGAGAAAACAGGAGGAATAAAAATGTCGAAAGAACATAAGACTGTCGTATGCCAGCATTGCGGTCAAGTAATGGACGCCAACTCTAAGGTGTGTCCGAATTGCGGAAACAAAAACAAACAACCTATTTTTAAAAAATGGTGGTTCTGGGTTATCATTGCGGTAATTGTTGTTGCTGTAATCGGCGGTTCAATAAATTCTAAGAATAATACCCCTTCAGAGTCAACATCTTCTCAAGGGCAGGTATCCTCTCAAACGGGAGCCTCCAGCAGTGCTTCCGTCAGCAGTGAATCCCCATCCCTTCCTGAAGAAGAGTCAGCTGCTGAAGAACCGGACGATAACGTCCCAACAGAATATAAAACAGCTTTGAAGAAAGCTGAGCAGTATTCCAAAATCATGCATATGTCCAAAGCTGGTCTATATAACCAGTTGACCTCTGAGTATGGTGAAAAATATTCAGCTGAAGCGGCACAATACGCCGTCGATAACGTAAAGGCCGATTGGAACGCTAATGCACTGGCTAAGGCTGAGGACTATGCTAAAACAATGTATATGTCCAAAGCCGGAATTTACGATCAGTTGATTTCTGAATATGGCGAGAAGTTTACAGAGGAAGAAGCCCAATATGCCATTGACCATGTGCAAGTCGATTGGAATGCCAATGCTTTGCAAAAAGCTAAAAATTATCAGGAAACCATGGGCATGTCTCCCGCAGCCATCAAAGATCAGTTGACATCTGAATACGGCGAAAAATTTACAGAGGAAGAGGCCCAGTACGCAATTGATCATCTTGATTCGTAAGGGGACGACAATCAAACGGCTTATTTTTTGATGTTTCCCTTTCTTTTTTAGCATCTATGAAAAGACCGCCCTGACTTAATCCGTCAGGGCGGTCTTGTTTTGGGATTCTTTCTGTTATTCTGCCAATGCCGCATAAAAGCACGCAGTAAAATTGAGATTTACTTCACCAAAGATTAAATAGTATACAATTGCTATAGGACCCCGTGTTAACAGCAGACTTCACATGTTCTATCGGACAGGTGTATAATCGATAGCCGATTGTTGCTCGGTTGCCTCCAGCTTAAAGATGACGGGACGCAATCCATCGTTGCAGCTGCAAATGGCCACCCCCGGTTTGCGGATCCAATCCCCATAGTAAAAGAGGCCGCCGCCTGCTCCGTGAGCCAGCGCAAACACATACTGGTATACCGCCTTCCAGGCCTCATCGCACATCCCTTCGGGTTTTGCATAGTCGGCATAGAATACCTGTCCCTCCTTCATCATGGGGCATGCGGTCAGTCCCTCTACGCCGTATTCTTTGGCCAATTCCTGATCCAAAGTGGTTTTCAGCACTGTAATTTTTACCTTGTTCATAAAAATTCCTCCCATTTTTGTTTTGTCCGCTCTCCTCAGAACCTCGCCTTCTATCTGCGAATATACTGAAATCAACAGGTTAACTTGTACCATTTAAACCGTATGATAGAAAGGTGATCCCCATGCAAAAATGCATCCCCTTGGAAAAGGCGGCCAAACAGGTTTGTCTCGACAACTGTAAGCCCCCTCTTATTTTCCAGTTGCCTCCTCAAAGCGGTCGCGCCCTTTTGAATTTCGTCCAGGATGCGCCCGTCTATAAATGTCCAGCAACCGTTACCCACACCATGGTCGATACCGGCCGTTGGGGGCAAATACGCGTCTATATCATCACCCCCGAAAAGGTCAAGGATCCCGCCGACGTCATCTTTTACATCCACGGCGCCGGTTGGGTATTTGGCAATCTGCACACCCATGACAAACTGGTGCGGGAATTGGCCGCTCGGACCCATTCGGTGGTGGTATTCCCGGAATACAGCCTCTCCCCTAAGGCAAAATATCCCACCGCTATTGAACAGTGCTATTCCGCCTTATGCCAGCTCCCTTATATTGCGGAACAGGGTTGTTTTAAAATCAATCCGTCCACACTGACTGTGGCGGGCGACAGTGTGGGAGGCAATATGGCAACCGTCATGACCATCCTATCCAAGCAGCGCCGTGGGCCTAAAATCCACAAACAGCTCCTATATTATCCCGTCACAAACGCCTGCTTTGATACCCCATCCTACCGCCGCTTTGCCTGTGGGTATTATCTCTACCGGGCCGGCATGAAGTGGTTTTGGGACCAGTATACCACATGTGAAACCGATCGCCAAGAGATTACCGCCTCCCCTCTTCGCGCTTCGCTGGCACAGCTCCAAGGGCTTCCTGACGCCATGATCATAAACGGGGAAGCCGACGTCCTTCGGGATGAGGGGCAGGCCTATGCCCAAAAGCTTCGCATGGCAGGCGTGGATGTGACGGCCCTTCGATTCCAAGGCATCATCCACGACTTCGTCATGCTCAATGCTTTGGATCAGACCGATGCTTGCCGGTCGGCCATGGACGCTTCTACCAGCTGGATCAATCGTAAAAACTGCCTTCAGCATCGACTGGACGCCGCATCTGTGCAGGAGGACTGCTGTCACTGCGATGAAAATCCGTCCCATTAAGATCAGAAAAAAGGTGTGACGCCCTATTGGACATCACACCTTTTTCTTATTTATTTGAGGACTTAAGTCTTTCCTTATTTTCTTCCAAATACTTCGGCCATTCCCGCATGTGCGCCACCATGAGAATGGCGCTGATAACTTCCAACACCACAAAGATGACAATGCAAACAGCAATAATCCCGATCTTTTGGTCGTTGATACCTCCCACCAACTGGATGAGCACAACCACAACCGGAACCCATGCTTCAACATAACAAATCAACCATGCCAGATGCTGACGAGGCCGTCTATTTTTCCACTCTTTGTTGTATTGTTTTCGCAATTCCTTTTCTGTCATTTGATACCCTGCCTTCCTGGCAATGTGTATATCCCCTCTATTTTTACGGGATGATACCAAAATGGGATATTTGGATTATACCATTTTGGTATCATCTTGTCAAGAGGTGATGGGGCATTTTCAGACTTAAACAGTTGCGGGAAAAAAGGCACATATCGCAAGTCCGGTTGGCCATCGATTTGGATATGAACCAAAATAGCATCAGCCGTTATGAAACCGGAGCGCGGGAGGCCGACTACAAAACATTGATCGCATTGGCCGATTATTTTAATGTTTCCATCGACTACCTGTTGGGTAGAACCGAAAATCCTGAAATGAATCATTGACAAAAAACTCCCCTGGATAGAATGGATTTGTTCCTATCCAGGGGAGTTTTTTTACTTTCTCCGTTTCCATTTTAACAACAAAGCAGAATTGACGATCACGACCACCGATCCGGCATTGTGTACCAACGCCCCTACCACCGGATTGAGAATCCCTGTGATAGCAAGTACAATTGCCAAGAAGTTCAGTCCCATGGAAAAACTCAGATTGCACTTGATGGTTACCATCATCCTCTTAGCGAGTGCCACTAGATGGGGAAGCTGCTTCACCTCATCGTCCACCAACGCAATATCCGCCGCATCTACGGCGATGTCGCTGCCAACACCGCCCATGGCGATGCCTACATCGGCCTTCTTTAATGCGGGAGCATCGTTGACTCCATCCCCGATCATGCAGACGGATTCTTGTTTTTTCTGATGGGCGTCGATCCAGGCCAATTTATCCTCCGGCAAACAGTTTGCATGTACCTCTGGAATACGAAGCTGTTTTGCGATGGCATGGGCTGCATTCTCGTGATCACCGGTGAGCAAGATTGGTTGTACCTTCAGCTCCTTCAGCCTGTCGATCATAGAGGCGCTTTCTTCCCGCACGGTATCGGATAGGACAAGGTATCCTGCAATCCGCCCATCTACGGTGACGTATATCACCGTACAGCCCTGGGCCAGATATTGCCCTGCGTCGGCCATTGCTGATTCCGGCATCTGAATTTTATGATCCAAAAGCATTTCCCTATTGCCTGCAAGAATGGATCTCCCCTCTACGGTTGCCAAAACGCCCCGTCCTGGAATCATTTGAAAATCTTTTGATGGCAGGGTCTCCTTTTTCTGCTCCTGTTGGTAGCAGCGGACCACCGCCTTCCCAAGGGGATGTTCGGAAAACTGTTCGGCTGCGGCACAGTAGGCATATAGAGTTTCCTTTGGGATCTCCGGCAGCAGGCTTTCTACCTTGACCACCTGGGGGGTACCGTAGGTCAAGGTCCCTGTTTTGTCAAAGGTGATGTTTGTGACCTTGGCAAGACGTTCCAAAGCGTCGCCCTGGCGGACTAAAAAACCGTGTTTGGTAGCGTTGCCGATGGCCGCCATAATGGCCGTAGGCGTCGCCAGCACCAGGGCACAGGGGCAAAATACCACCAAAATCGTCACGGCCCGGATCATCTCACCGCTGATAATCCAGGTCAAAGCAGCTGCAGTCAAGGCAATGACCACAATCCAAGTGGCCCAACGGTCCGCAAGGCCCACGATCTTTGCCTTACCGGCATCGGCCGACTGCACCAGCCGGATCATCCTCTGGATGGAACTATCCTCCCCCACCTTGGTGGCCTTCATCTCAAAGGCGCCAAATTGATTTACCGTCCCGCTGGACACCTCGTCGCCAACCGCTTTATCCACCGGCAACGACTCCCCCGTCATGACGGCTTGGTTAATGGAGGTCTGTCCCGATAGGATAACCCCGTCCACCGGGACGGTTTCCCCAGGAAGGACCCGCAGGATATCGTTTACTTTGACCTTCTGGGCGGGAACCACTTGTTCCACGCCGCCAGAGATGATTCTTGCCGTCTGAGGGGTTAAATGGACCAGTCTTTCAATGCCGGCCCGTGCCTTTGCCACCGTCAGGTCCTCCAGCAAAGCACCTAACTGCATAATAAAGGCCACTTCCCCTGCGGCAAAATCCTCCCCGATGACAATGGATGCAATCAACGCCAAGGATACCAATACGTCGGCTTTGATGTCAAAAGCCGTCACCAATCCTATGATTGCTTCTAAAACAATGGGAATCCCGCATAGGACAATAGCTATCCAAGCGGGATGAAAGGGCAATGATACGAAGTCAAATAGACTGATTAGTAAAGCGATGCCGGAAATGGCCAGCAGTACAATATCTTTCTTTGTACCGCCCAGCTCCAACAGCTGCTCCAGCTTTTCCATAACCTGCTTCATAAATCCTTCCTCCTTTATACCCCTATAGGTATACATATATTATACCTATAGGGGTATAGGCTGTCAAGGAGGTGTTGGAAAAAGCTTCGCTTTTTTGAGGAGCGTCACGGTTCCAAATGCTTACTTTTCCCCTAGCGACCAGTTTTGGCTTGCTGTTTGTAAAGTGACCATGTGCGTATAAATCCCATTTTTCTTCAGAAGATCAGCCGGCGCGCCTTGCTCCGCCACACGTCCATCGGACAGCACAACAATTTTATCCGCACCCGCCACCGTCCGCATGCGATGGGCAATGACCAGCACCGTTTTGTCCTGGATCAAGCGGGACAACGCCTGCTGGATCAGCGTCTCATTTTCCACGTCAAGGGAGGCTGTGGCCTCGTCCAGTAAAATGATGGGGGCATTCTTCAAAAACGCACGGGCAATGGAAATGCGCTGCCGCTCGCCTCCGGATAGTTCACATCCATTTTCACCAATGCGGCTATTCCATTTCTCAGGCAGCTTGTCGGCAAACTCGTCGCAGTTTGCAAGACGCGCCGCTGCCAGTACTTCCTCATCTGTGGCGTCCTTTCGACCAATGCGGATGTTCTCCAAAATGGTATTGTCAAACAGGGTTACGTCCTGAAAGACGATGGAATAGAGGGAAAGCAGGGTTTCCGGATCGATTTTGGAAATGTCCATGCCACCGACCGTAATCCTGCCGCTGCTGGCATCCCAGAACCGGGAGGCCAAGCGGGATACCGTGGTTTTTCCTCCGCCGGAAGGCCCTACCAATGCCGTCACTTCCCCCTGACGGGCTGAGAAGGATACGTCTTTTAAAATGGTCTCCCCGCTGTTATAGGCAAATTGTACATGGTCGAAAACAATATCATAGCCCTGGTTTGTAAGGGTCGTGCCGCCCTCCTGGACAGGATGCTCTAGGATCTCATTCATGCGGGCAATGTTGGTGCGGGTGCTGATGATGGCGGCCAGATTTTGCAGCGCTCCTTGCAGGGGATCATAAAACCGGGACACCACCAAAAGAAATAGGAAGAAGGTCAGTACATCCAGTTCCCCCTGGATGAGCAGTGCAGACCCCACCAGTGCGACCGTGGCGATGCCCAGTTTTAACAGCAGCGATGCGGAAACCACAAAGACTGCCGTTCCAAATTCACTGATGACGGCTCGACGTTCTACCGCTTTGATTTTCTGATTCAGCCCTGTCAAATAATCCTGTTCCGCATTGCAGGATTTCAAATCGCGTACCGTCTCGATACACTCCTGAATGCCGTCTGCACAGGCCATTTTTGCATCCATGGACTTGCGGCTGAGATGTTCCTGCACTTTGGCCGACAGCCATACAATGGCAAAGGAAATAGGCGCCACCCAAAGCGCGGCCAACGCCATACGCCAGTCGAAGAAAAACAGGCCGATGGCCACTAAAATAGTGGATACGATTGCGCCAAACAGTTCGGGAATAAAGTGGGAAAAGCTCTGCTCCAAAAAGGTACAATCGGCCATGATGGTGCTGGTCAAATCGGCCAAATTCTTCTTCCCGAAAAAGGATAGGGGGATTTTACGCAACTTTTCCGCCAAAGTGATGCGACGGATGCCGCTTTCCGTGTAGGTTGCAAAATAAGTGGCGTTGTACTGGAACCATGTTGTCAACAGGATCAAGCCGATGCAAACGATACATCCCACAATGTAAAAAACCATATGGCCGCTGGAAACGCCGCCGTTCATCAAATCCTGCACCAGAGAATAGAGCAGGCCCACAGGGAACATAAAGGAGATGTTTTGCAGGGCACAGGCGATGCATCCTTTTACAAGGTCCTTTGCCCCCTGCCTGGACAATGCATATTTCTTTTGGATTTTTTCAATCATTCTTTTACCCCTCCTTTGCGACCTTCCACTGGACGGAAGTCTGATAATCCTCCCACATGTGATGGAAGATACCATCCCCCTCTATCAACTTCTGGCAAGTTCCGCTTTCAGCAATTTGGCCGTCTTTGAGCACAAAAATGCGGTCGGCATGGGCCACGGTGGACAACCGATGGGCAATCATGACGACGGTCTTCCCCTTGGACAACTGGGTAAAAGCCGCTTGTACCCGGTTTTCGTTGTCCGGATCGGCAAAAGCCGTGGCCTCGTCCAAGATGACGATGGGGGTATCTTTGAGCATCACCCTTGCAATGGCAATGCGTTGTTGCTCGCCACCGGACAAATACACGCCCTTGGTTCCGATCACTGTATCAACACCGTTGGGTAATTTTTCGATAATGTCCATGCACTGCGCCGCTTCCAAAGCGTCCATCACCTGTTGGCGGCTGGCGCCCGGCCTTCCCATGCGTACATTTTCAAGAATGGAGGCTTTGATCAGCCGGCTGTCTTGGAACACAAAGGAGACGGTGTTCATCAGCGTCTGCTTGGAAATATTCCGGATGTCCACACCGCCAATCAAAATCCGTCCGCTCTGGGCATCGAAAAAGCGGGAGAGCAGGCTGGCAAGGGTGGTTTTGCCTCCGCCGGAAGGACCTACAAAAGCCACCGTCTGTCCCGGTTCAATGGACAGGGATACATGTTTCAAGGCATCCTTTTCCCCGTCGTAGCTGAAGCTCACGTCTTCCACCTTGATGGCGCTGTTCTTCGGATCCTCTGGACGTTCCGGCTCGGAAAGAGGCGCCAGACGTAACACACTGTCAATGCGTTGCAATGCGTCGTCTACGATCATGGCGTTTTCGCTCTGGAACATAATGCGCGTCAAGGTGAGGGAAATGACCGGCGTAATGATAATATAAAAAATAAGGTTTAATAAAAAGGTACTGGTTACGCCATTTTGAGTGAACAGCAGCCCTCCCGCAATCAAAAACACAAATACGCCGTTGATGGCCGCCGTGTAAAAAAGCATGGGAAGGCGTAGATCTTTGGTGTAGGCGATGACCCATACGCCATAACGGTCAATGGAATCTTTGAATTTCTTAAACGAAAAGATGGTCTGCCCAAAGGTTTTGACCACCGGGATCCCTCGTACGTACTCCACCGCTTCGTTGGACATGTCGTCCAGGGCATTTTGATACTCCTTCATCTTTTCCCGCATTTTGGCGCCGGTCATGCTCATCATGATGAGAAAGCCCAATGCTACGGGGATCAGGCTGAGCAGTCCCAACCTCCAATCAAAGGCAAACAACAGTACGAGCAGTCCACAGGGTGTAGCGATTGCCCCTGCCTTATCCGGCAGCTGATGCGCCAGATAGGTTTCTGTTGCTGCGCTGGATTCATTGACGATTTTCCGTAATCTACCGCTTCCAAAGGTCTCGGTCACTCCCAATGGAAGCCGTACAATGTGCTCCATGGCTTTGATGCGGATGTTGGAGGCGATTCGGAAGGCTGCCACATGAGAACACATCAACCCTCCAATGTAGATCAGCACCGATAAAACGGCAAACAATACCGCCATCCAACCGTTATAGGTCAGCCCTTGTGCCTGACTAAAATTAGGCGCCACTTCCAGCACCTCATGGATGATCTTCCAGATGTACCAGAAAGGTACAAGCGCGATCAATGCGCTGAGTGCGGAAAGGATCCACGAGGCGTAGGTAAAATAGCGATGGGATCCCGCATATCCCATCAGCCTGGATAAATTGGATTGTTTTTGCAAAGCAAATCCTCCTTTCAAAATTAGTTAGTTAAAACTAACCATATGGTAAAAAATAATAGAGCGTCACAGCCCTATTATTTTCTTCCATCCCGCTGTATAAAACTCCCGCAGCTCTTTGACATAGCCGTGGGCTTGATCCTGGGGCATATCGTGAACGACGATTTCAAAAAAAGCTGAAAACATTCCGCTCACTAAGATATGTTCCAGTTGTGGATCCATTGTCCGGACGTTCTGTCCCAAGGAACGCAGCACAGCCAAAAAATGATTGGTAGCCTCCACTTCAATCTCCACCATCTGATGGATAAAGCCCTCATACTTTGTCCCATCCGCGCAGCACAACAGTAGTTTGAAAGCATCCAAGTGGTCGTAGATGTAATCGGTCAACCAGTCCATACAGTCTCCGGAGATGTCTCCCATATGATCCGGCTGTTCCTCAGGCGGAAGCGAAGCAAATGTCTGTTGAGCTTTGTTGTACGTCGTCATCATGGTGGTATAGGGTAATTCTACTAAGGCCTCAAATAGCTCCTCTTTGCTCTTATAGTAGCCGTAAAAAGCACCGGTAGTCACACCTGCTTCTTTAACGATATTCCGAAGGGACGCATCGCGAAATCCTTTGGATAAAAATTCACGTTTCCCGGCATCTAAAATTTTTTCATGGGTGGAGATCATATTATCTGTCAAACGTTCACCTCGATATAACAGTGTTATATAACACTGTTATAGTCTAACGCAAAGATCTGTTTTTGTCAAGTCGTCCATAGCAAGATAAAACCAAAATATTTTTTATAGATTCTCTACAACAATCTTAAAAACGGCCATCTGTGCCGTTTCTGGTACAGGGGCATAAGATCTAAAGCACCTTCCCACTGCTGTGGACCGATGCACAAAAACTGACACATGGAATAGCGATCAATGAGGTTTTTGCTATATAAAAAGGCATAAAAAAATCGAGTACCCTTATGGGTACTCGAGCTGGTGCGAGTGACGGGACTTGAACCCGTACGTCAAAGACACACGCCCCTCAAACGTGCCTGTCTGCCTATTCCAGCACACTCGCATTTTTACATCTGCCTTACAACCAGAGCAGCAGAAAGTATTATACATCAATTTCAGCGAATTGTCAACAACCTTTCTAAATTTTCCCACCTATCCTCCAACTATATCAGGCGGACAAAAGAAACCTTTCATCCGCCCAACCATTTATATCACTTCATCCATTACTTTGCTTCTTCAGCTAATTTTTCCAGTTCCTGACGAGTCAATGTATACACCTGATCACAGAAATGACAGTTTACTTCCGCCTTGCCGCTTTCATCCGCCAAAGACAAAAGTTCCTCCCTTTTCAGCGTAGACAGAGCCCTTTTGACTCGATCCAAGCTACAATTGCATCGGTAATGGGTATCCCACTGATCCAGCACCTCTACTTCCATGCCGTCCAGCACCCTGCGGCACATATCCTCCGGCGTCATGCCTTTTGACAACATCTGTGTTATCGACGGCAGTTCTTTCGCGTTTTTCTCCAGGAGATCCACAGCAGCGCTGTCCGCAAAGGGGAGCAATTGCACCAAAAGGCCGCCCGCCACCTGTACCGTCAAATCCGGGTTCACCAAAACGCCTAATGCACAGATGGTCGGGATCTGTTCACTGGTGGCATAATATCCTGTGATATCCTCTGCGATTTCTCCTGAAACTAACGGGCATTGCCCCACATAAGGTTCCCGGCCGCCAACATCACGAGCCACTGAAATAGTTCCATCGGTTCCTACCGCGCCGGCAACATCCAATTTTCCTTTGCTGTTGAGAGGGATTTCTACCACTGGATTTTGTGCATATCCCCGCACATTGCCTCGGCTATCGGTCACAGCCAAAATAGTACCGGCCGGACCTCCGCCATTGATGCGGATGGTTAAGGTATCCTCTTCCCCCTTGAGCATAGCGCCCATCAGGGAAGCGGCTGATAAAGTCCGTCCCAACGCGGCAGTTACCACCGCTGACGTCTTATGGATCTGTTCAGCCCTCGCCACAATGGCGGTGGAATCAACGGCCGAAGCCACGATCGATCCGTCGCTGGTAATGCAGCGAATGTAATTTTTCATTCTGGTCACATCTTTCTTGTTACATAAACCATACGTTGTGTGTGCTCTTGGGGAGCGTCAAATGTCAGGCCATCCAGCACTTCCAGTATTTCCAGTCCTGCTTCCTGAAGCCATTTGCCAAGCATCTGATGCTCATAGGCCCGCTCCTTAAAGTGTTCGCCCGACCGGGTATAGGATAAGCCGTGCTTAGCAAAAAAGTCCATATCGATGGACACTTCCATCTTCTCTTCCTCATAGGAACACTGCCACACACAGTATACCTCGGGCAGGTCGTACACAAAGGCATGATTGCCCAAAATCTCCCGATGTTTATAAGGCGTATTCACGTCAAAAAGAAAAAGGCATCCCGGCTCCAAAAAGAGCGAAACCCTCTTAAGCGTCCGGCGGACATCTTCTTCCCGCACCAAATGATTGAGGCTATCCAACGTGCAAACCGCGCCATCCACTGTCCCATAAAGGTCGATGCTCTGCATCGGCTGGTGTAGGAACAGGATATCCTTCCCTGCCTCTAGGGACTTCTGCCGTGCAACCGACAGCATAGCCTCCGACCCATCGGCACAGATCATTTCCATATCCGGCTGTTTGTCCATGAGCTCCAGCGCCAAACTGCCTGTCCCACATGCCAAATCCAACAGGAGCTTTGGGCTTTGCCCATGCCGCTCAAACAGCTGAAGCAGATGCCCGGCCCATGCCTCATAATCAATATTACCGGTTAAGACATCGTAGAAATCGGCAAACGCCTCATAGCTCATTTGTTTTTGATCCTTTCAAACACCAGACGGTATCCGTCGCAGCCGTAGGCTAAGGATCGGTTGACACGGCTGATGGTGGCGGTGCTGGCACCGGTCTGGGCTACAATATCGCTGTACACATGTTTTTCACTGAGCATCTTAGCCACTACGAGACGCTGCGACATGGCTTTGATCTCCGGGACGGTACAAAGATCCTCAAAAAAATCATAGCATTCATCCATTGACTCCAAAGCCAAAATTGCCTGAAACAACAAATCCACCGATGGATCTTTTACTTTAGAATTCATAGAAATGCCTCCTTTTATGCTTTGTATTTTACCACATTGAAGCATAAAAGTAAACCTTTTTGGCTGCTTTGTTCTGTTCCTAAGCCAAAACAAAAGGGACCGCCAAAAGCAGTCCCTTTGAAATCATTGTAGCAGAATCCGATTGGGATTATTCCTCTGCTGGAGCCTCGGCAGCTTCTTCTACAGGAGCTTCCTCAGCCTTAGCCTCTTCCTCGGCCTTCTCGGCAGCCACTTCGGGCTTGTCCTCAAAGTCGGCGGGGTCCAGGATACCCTCCTCGATCAGGACACGGATGGAGAGAGAGATGCGCTTCTTCTCAAAGTCGATGTCAGTAATCTTGGCCTTGACCACCTGCCCGATGGACAACACATCCTGAGGCTTGCCAACGCGGCGGTCGGCGATCTGGGAAATGTGGATCAAACCGTCGATGCCGGGGATGATCTGGGCGAAAGCGCCAAACTGGGTCATACCCACGATCTTGACGTCGCACACAGTGCCCACAGGATAATCTCTCTTGAGGATCTCCCAGGGATTGTCTTCCGCTTTGCGGTAACCCAAGGAGATGCGTCTCTTCTCGGGATCGATGTCTTTAATATAAACATCCACAACGTCGCCAACCTTGACGACCTCGGACGGATGCTTAATGCGGGACCAGGACAGCTCTGATACGTGGATCATACCGTCCACACCGCCGATGTCCACAAATGCACCGTAAGAAGTGAGGGACTTGACAGTACCGGTATAATGAGCGCCCACCTCAACGCTCTCCCAGAACTTGTCTTCCAGCGCTTTGCGCTCGTCCTTGAGTACCGAGCGGATGGAGCCGACGGCGCGCTTACGGTTGCGGTTGATTTCAATAATGCGGAATTTTACCTTTTTACGCAGCAGATCCTCCAGCGGCTCACCGCGGGACATGGTGGCCTGGGAAGCGGGGATAAACACCTTCACGTTGTTGCATACGGCCAGTAGACCACCCTTGATGATCTCGGTAACGGTGCCTTCCATAACGGTGCCGTTTTCGCTGGCGTCGACGATCTCTTCCCAGCCCTTGGCAGCGTCGAGACGGCGTTTGGACAGCATGATGGTGCCTTCCTGATCGTTGGTGCGCATGATGAGCAGCTCGATTTCATCGCCGACCTTGACGATGTCCTCAGGCTTGGCATTGGGATCGCTGGTCAGCTCGCTGAGCGGCACATAGCCGGCCTGCTTGCGGCCTACATCCACCTGGATCTCGTTGGGGGCAATGCTCACAACGACACCCTTGACCTTTTCTCCTGTATTTAAATTTTTCAGGGATGCTTCCAGTGCTTCCTCAAACGTCATCTCGTCAAAGGATTTCTGGGGAGCCTCCTGTTCCACAGGTTCTTGTTTTTCCATTTCATTGTTTACGATTTCCGACATGGCCTGAAGTACCTCCTTTATGATGCTGGCGGGCGTAGATGCGCCTGCCGTAACGCCAATGGAACCTGCTCGCCTGACCTGCTGCACGGGAAGCTCGCTTGCTTCCTCAATCAGCACAGTATCGCAGTGGGCGGCGCAGACGCTGCGGAGTTTTTCGGTATTGGAGCTTTGACGGCCTCCGACGATAATCATCAGGTCGGACTTGGCGGCCAATTGCTCTGCCTCCATTTGCCGAGTACCCGTAGCATTACATATTGTATCAAAAATCACGGCGTTTGTATATACCTTTTTTGCGCCTTCCAGACACTTTTTCCATTCTTTCAGCGAAAAAGTAGTCTGTGCGACGATTGAAATTCCTTTTTTCTCAAATTCCGGATGTTTTTTTGCCAATTCTTCCAACTGCTCTACATCCCGGAACACATAGGATTCCCCTCTGCAATGGCCCCGTACGCCTTGGACTTCCGGATGGTTCTCATCCCCTGCGATGAGGATAACCTCCCCCATCCCCGACCGTTCGGCCACGATATGATGGATCTTAGCCACAAAAGGACAGGTGGCGTCGGCAAAGTGTAGCCCCCGCTTTTCAATGGCGTCGTACACAGGTCTCCCCACACCATGGGAACGGATGACCACCATGTATCCATCCGGCACCTCGTCCACGCTGCCGGCAATGCGTACCCCTCGGGCTTCCAGATCCTTAACCACATGGTCGTTGTGAATAATTGGCCCTAAAGTACACACCTTTTTTCCTTCGTCCAGCAGCTGATAAACCAAGTCCACCGCCCGGGTGACGCCAAAACAGAATCCCGCTGATTTTGCCACCGTGATGCTCATACGCCCATCTCCAGCAATTCGTCCACCTTGTCCATCAGCTGGCGGGTGGCGGCTCGCATCTCGGTTCCTGTGCCGTTGACCATCCCCAAGTCGGCCGGCATGACCGGTTTCCCAAACCGGACGCTTACCCGGCTAAAGGGCCTCAACTTCTCCCCAAAACAGACGGCTGCCGGCAGGATGGGGACATTCTCCTTAGCGGCGATCATAACGGCCCCTGCCTTAAACTTTAACAGTTTGCCGTCCTTGGACCGGGTCCCTTCCGGGAACATCCCTAAGATCTCGCCGTCTTTTAGGAGCTGATAAGCGGTGTTCATCGTATCGGCCCCGGCGTGCTGGCGGTTGACGGGGAATGCCCCGATAGCCTTAATCAATTTGCCAAATAGGCCGTGGAACAATTCTTCCTTGGCCATATAATGGATCACCCGTTTATTGCAGCCGATGGCCAAGGCCACCGGATCAAAATAGGTGCGGTGATTGCAACATAGCAGCACCCCGCCCTCTTTTGGGATGTTCTCAAATCCGTAAAACTTCATGCGGAACAGGAAACGAAACAAGGGTCTCGCCACCGGCACCGCCCACATATAAGCGCTCATGCCAAACGCTCCTTAATCAAATTGGTGAGGAGATCCACCGACTGCTCAAAATCATTGCCGGTGGTATCCACAATGACCGCGTCCTCCGCCGGTTTCAGCGGTGCCACCGCCCGATGGGAATCGTTGTAATCCCGCTGGCGCATATCCTCCAGCACGTCTTCATACCGGACGTCCTGCCCCTTGCCCACCAGCTCTTCATACCGGCGGCGGGCCCGTTCCTCCGGGGATGCGGTGAGAAAAATCTTGACCTGGGCCCAAGGAAGTACCTTTGTGCCGATGTCCCGGCCGTCCATGATCACGTTGTTGGTCTTAGCCATATCCTGCTGCAAAGAGAACAGGAAATCCCGCACCGGCGGCATGGCCGACACCGCCGACGCTGCCATGGACACCTCCGGCGTCCGGATACATCCCGATACATTCTCCCCATTGAGAAGTACCTGTTGTTCCCCATCCGCAAAGGCAAGCTCCACCTTGAGGCCGGGAAGAAGCCCTACGACAGCTTCCTCGTCCTTGGGATCCAAACCGTCACGTAGGGCGGCGTATCCGATGGTACGGTACAATGCGCCGGTATCCACATAAATATATCCTAAATTAGCCGCCACTTTCCGGGCGATGGAACTTTTTCCGGCCCCGGCCGGGCCGTCGATGGCAATGGCAATCATGGTAATAAAACCTCCCCGATGGCCTGCGCTGCGGCATAGGCCGTGGAAAATGCAATCTGCAAATTAAAGCCGCCGGTGTAAGCGTCCAGATCCAGCACCTCGCCGGCGAAATACAGCCCCTTCACAAGTTTGGATTCCATGGTCTTGGGACTGACCTCCTTGAGGGACACGCCGCCCGAAGTGACAATAGCCTCCTCAATGGGACGGAATCCCTGGACGGTAGCCGTCAAATGTTTGACCGTCCGGCAGAGGGACTGACGTTTCTCCCGAGTGATCTGGTTGATCTTGCGATGCCCCGGTACACAGCTTTTTTCTATGATAACAGGAATGATGCTTCGAGGCAAGAGATCCCCCAGGGAATTGCTGAGATCCCGGTTTTGATATTTTAAGAAATCCCGTTGGACACGGGCGTCCAACTGCTCCATACTGAGGGCTGGTTTGAAATCAATGGCCACTTCATACCGTCCCGCGCTCATGGGACGCATGTGGGCGCTGGCGCTGAGCACCATGGGACCGGACATGCCGTAATGGGTAAAAAGCATCTCGCCAAAGTCGCTGTACACCTGTTTTTTCTTGACGGTATCGGTGACGGTCAATGCCACATTTTTGAGAGACAGTCCTTGGGCCTCGGCGCACCAAGCATCCCTGGCGACCAGCGGCACCAAAGAAGGCGACAAAGCTGTCACGGTATGTCCCGCCTGTTTTGCCAAGGTATAGCCGTCCCCGGTGGAACCGGTGCGGGGATAGGATTTGCCGCCGGTACACACCACCACTGCTTTCGCCTGCCAGGTGCGGCCGTCCTCGGTCTGGACGCCGTTAAGCGTCCCGTCCTCCCATACGAGATTGCGTACCCGGCCGGTTTCAATCCGGCATCCGCTTTGCTTTACAAACCGTTCCAACGCCGACACGATATCCATCGCTTTGTCCGACTGGGGGAATACCCTGGCGCCCCGTTCGGTTTTGAGGGGGACGCCCAGCTCTTCAAAAAAGGACATGACATCCTGGGGGCCAAACCGGGAGAAAGCGCTGAACAAGAACCGTCCTCCCGACGGCACCGATTCAATGAGCCGGTCCATATCGCAATTGTTGGTAACGTTGCAGCGTCCTTTTCCCGTAATCAGCAGCTTTTTCCCCAACCGTTGGTTTCGCTCCATCAAAATGGTGGAAAGACCCTGCTGGGCGCACATTCCAGCCGCCATCAATCCGGCCGCGCCGCCTCCTACTACAATAACATCGGTTTTGTTTACCATGTTTCACTCTCCGGCTTTTCGTACACGTTATACTCTTCCCACAAACGTTCCAGCTCGGTGAAGGTATCGTTGACCTGATCCTGCATCTGGATGCCCACCGCCGCGATCAAGGCGTTGATGAGGCTCAAGGGCGCCACCAGTGAATCGGCAAAGGACACCATGTCGCTGCGGGCCAGCAGGACGCATCCAGCCTGCTGGGCCATGGGGGAAGCCATGCTGTCGGTGATGGCGATGACCTTGGCGCCCCGGTCGGTGGCAAATCGGGCGGCCTTGACGGCACGGCGGGAATACCGGGGAAAGCTGATACCGACGAGTACATCCTCATGTCCGATGCGCAGCATCTGCTCAAAGATGGCGGTCTCGCTGCTGGTGACGACATGGATGACGTTGTCAAACACCAGGCTGAAATAGTACCGCAAAAACACCGCCAACGCCTCGCTGCTGCCCACGCCAAAGATATAAATACATCGGGCATGGGTGATGAGTTCCACCGCTTGATTGAAGTCTTGTCGGGAGGTTTCCTCCATGGTGGTTTTGATCTTCTCCACATCCTGCTCCAGCACCCGGGCCAGAACGTCGTCGCCGATGCGGTTGTTGCTGACCTCCATCCTCTGCAAAATGGTGAGCTTGGAGCGGATCATCTCCTGCATGGCCTTTTGAAGCTGGGGATATCCATCGTACCCAAGCTCGGTGGCAAAGCGTACGACGGTGGATTCGCTGACCCCCACCATCTGCCCCAATTTTGCAGCCGTCATGAAGGCAGCTTTATCGTATTCTTCAATAATATAATGGGCAATGGATTTTTGCCCTTTGGAAAAGCTAGGCATCTGTTGCTTGATTTTGTCCAACAAATGGAGGTTCATACTATCATCCCTTCCATTTTATCTTACCGGAATCCCTAGAAGAAATCAAGCTTCCCTCTCTATTTTTTGAAAGTTCATGACAAAATTCCTGCAAAAAAAGCCGGCTTATTTCCGTCTTTGGAAACAAGTCGGCTTGCTTTATCGGGTATTGGTCGACGCCTCTGTTACCGGCGTAGAATCCCCCTTCTTCTTACGATGACGATACAGGTAAAAATCCCGCACGATCTGACGGATGACGGCTGTAAACGGCACTCCCAGCAAGATCCCCCACAGCCCAAAGATCCCCCCTCCCAACGTCAAAGCGCAGATCACCCAGAAGGGGCTCATCCCCAGCTGATTGCCCAAGATCCTGGGATTAATAATGTTGGCGTCGATCTGCTGGATGATCAGGAGAGTGATGGCGGTGGTGAGCGCCACCACCCATCCGCTGGAAAGGAAGGTGAGTCCCACCACCAGCACCCCGCTGATGATGGGGCCAAAGTACGGGATAAGGTTAAACATCCCGAAGAGGAATCCCATGGCCATAGGGCTGGGTACCCCCACGATGGCCAAAGCGATGGACGACAGAATGCTGACCAATAAGCTATCCAAAAACTGGCCGAAAAAATAGTGGTAGACTATGGCGTTGACGCGGCCGGAGTAATCGCACATCAGCTGGATTTTCTCCCTAGAGATAAAAAGCGCTAGAAAGTTTTGCAAAACCGCCAGCAATGATTTGCGTTCCAGCAGCATATACACCGAGATAATGGCGCCAAAACAGATATTACCCACCATGGACGTCACATCAATGACCCCTTGGGCATAAGGCTGTAAGTCGCTTAAATCGATGTTTTGGATCAGGTTGTCGGCCGACCACCCCTCCAGCAGTGCCGGGATGTTGACCAGCTGGAAGATGCCGCCCCGCTCGTACAACGACAGGGCAAAGTTCTTGAGGGCATTGAGGTAGTCCGGGGCCTTCTCGATAAACCGGATGACGCTCTGCACCAGCGCCGGGATGAGCACAATGAGGATCAGCGCCAAAAAGAGCAAAAATATGGCGTATACCACAAATACACTGACGGACAAAGAACGTTTGGCGATAAACTCCCTCCTAGATCGGCTGAACTTGCGTTCCAGTAAATAAACCGGCTTATGAAGCAGATAGGCGAATACAAACCCAGCTACAAAAGGGGTCAGCAGTTTAAAGAATACACCAATCCATCCAAACAGCATTCCTAAATTGTCAAAGGCCTTGTACACCGCCACAACGGCCACCGCTACCAAAAACAGCTTAAGCCACCAGGAGTTTTTCCAGAATGTCTTGCGGTCGATCTTCATAAAGTCCTCCCCGCCGCACATAAGATGTCGGGATGCGGCATTTCTTTTGCGTCCGCGGTATAGTTGCCTACACCTATTATCCGTACAGGATGGCAATAAATAGATTCAGATATGCTGCATAGGTCAGCCAGATCCAATACAGGGCCATGATAATCCCTGCCGGACGATCCAGCTTCCAGAACCGGAAGGTCAATACTCCTACCAGGATCCAAAGCACTATCAAAATCAAAAAGGCGAGCCAGAAATTTTTCCAAAGGAAGAAGGAAATCGGCCACAGGAAATTGATTACCAGCTGGATGTAATACAGCCGAAGGGAGGTCTGTTTCCCTTCCCCTTCCGTCTGGTGGATGCGATAAGCTGCAATCCCCATCAAGAGATACAGAACTGTCCATACCAGTGGAAATACCGCTGCCGGCGGTGCAAAAGGCGGCTTGATGAGTCCATTGTAAAAATCGGCGCTGCCTTGGATGAGCCATCCCGCCAGCGCCCCCACGGCAACGGGGATCAACAAACTAATCAACAACTTCGGCCAATCGATGTTCCAGTGCTTTTGGTTTTGCAAAATAACCCCCTCCTATCTTCTGCGTATGTCTCCGCTAGAACATGAACCATCTTTATCGTCTTTTCCTTCCGAAGATGCCGTCCCAGAATCCCGGACGTTTGCCACAACATTCCGGAGCATGCCATCGCACTAGGATGGTATCCTCCCCTATGACCTCGATGTCGCACCAGGGGATGATGACATCGTCCTCCCGGCCAAACAGGCCGAAGCATTTTAGTTTTCCATATACAATTAAATTGATGATCTGGGCTGTACAGGTATCCACCGTCACATCGCACACCATGCCCACTCGACAGCCGTCCTTGACGTTGATGACCTCTTTGTTGCACAGATCGGTAATAGTACAACGCAAAACGCCCACCTCCCCGCATCATATATATGCAGAGCCGGCAGGCATTATGGAAAAAATTTATCCTATTTCCTAAAGCTGGCTTTTGATACGGGTCAAAGCTCCTTTTTCCAAACGCGAAACCTGGGCCTGAGAGATCCCGATTTCCGAAGCAACTTCCATCTGGGTCTTGCCTTGGAAGAAGCGCAGGGATAAGATGCGTTTTTCCCGGTCGCTTAAGTTTCCAATAGCCTCCTTTAAGGCAATCTCGTCCAGCCAGTTGCAGTCGTCGTTGCGGTCGCCAATTTGATCCATGACGTAGATGGTATCCCCGCCGTCGGAATATACCGGTTCATACAGGGACACCGGTTCCACAATGGATTCCAGGGCCATCACCACTTCTTCCCGGGGCAGATCCAGCTGTTTTGCGATCTCGTCCACCGTGGGTTCGTGATTGCCGTTTTCCATCAGCTTCTCCTTGGCCTGCATGGCTTTGTAGGCCGTGTCCCGCATGGATCGGCTGACCCGCACGGAATTGTTGTCCCGCAGGTAGCGCCTTATCTCCCCGATGATCATGGGCACGGCATAAGTGGAAAACCGGACGTTTAAACTTGTGTCGAAGTTGTCGATGGCTTTGATCAGCCCAATGCAGCCCACTTGGAATAAATCGTCCAGATTTTCCCCCCGTTGGGTGAAGCGCTGGATGACGCTGAGCACGAGACGTAGATTGCCGTTGACCAGATCCTCCCTGGCCCTCGCGTCCCCTTCATGGCACTTCTTGAGAAGGCTCATTTTCTCGGCCTCGCTGAGTACCTTGAGTTTGGATGTATTGACCCCACAGATTTCCACCTTATTGAACTGCATGAAAAAAATGCCCCCCGTCAATGGTAGTACATTTCCAGTATTGCCATTGTCCGGAAGGTTGATGCGCCTAGGAACCCCCTTTTCGTCCCCTCTCTTTCGACATTGTCTACACAAAAAATGCCGCCCTGGGAGAACTACATTGCCGTCCGACGGCACAATTCTCCCAAAGCGGCGCTTTGGTGCCTTATTTATTTGGCGGGATGATTACTGAGAAACGGCGGTCTCCGAAGCGGCTGCCCCCGAAGCCGTTTCCTGCAATGCGTCGGGATAGGTCACCGACTCGAATTGTTCGCCGGTGGATGCGTCCTTCACCACCACAGAGCATTTGATAGACTCATCCGGCACGCCGGTGTACATTTGGTACATCATGCCTCCATAAATACCTAAAGTAGGAACTACCATGATAGCATTGGCATTACTTTCATAAGATTCTTTATCCACTGAGATAACAATTTCAGTAATATCATCATTATAAGTAATGTCTTTGATGCAAGACAAAGTCTCATCCGTTTTAAATGCCTCAATGGAGTTATCCAATGTTTTCTTCAAGCTGGCTAATACTTGATCATATTCTTCCTCAGTCATATTATATGTCAACGAGCCATCATCATTTTTAGTAATTTGATCTGAGTTTTGAGTAGACGCCACTATATCATCAGCTTTTATACCAATAATGTCCAGCATATTTTTAGACATGGTAAAAATTACCTTGCCGTTTTCCCTCTGAACGGTAGCAATCTGTCCAGCAGCACCGGACGAACTATTGCTGTCTTCTTTTTTGCCGCACGCCACCAGCGACAAGGCCAGTACGAGGCAAAGAATCAATGCGACGAATCTTTTCATATTTCACTT
Organism: uncultured Clostridia bacterium; assembly: GCA_904397895.1. Taxonomy (GTDB): domain Bacteria; phylum Bacillota; class Clostridia; order Oscillospirales; family Acutalibacteraceae; genus Solibaculum. The sequence goes on along the minus strand of CAJFOZ010000068.1, from coordinate 10,330 downwards.
CTCCTTCTTCCATCTTTTTCATTAAAAATGGACAATTCTTTATCAGTATATCCGCATCTTATTGTGTTGTCAAGCCGTCCGTATTTTTTGGCCTCAGCGCATCATCTAAGATACAACATGAGTAGTTTCCATAATTTTTCACAGTTTCCTTTCAAAAGTGTAAGGGAGATTGCATTGCGTTTCAGACGCTTGTATGTTATAATTTGAAACAGTTCATGAATAATAAAAACAAATTGTGAACAGAGGCGTATGATTTGCTCTATCGCTTTAAGATATCGGGTTCCCAAAGCTCTTTCCTTTCCCGGTTCTTTATGTTGATCGCAAAGGAGGCTTTCAATTTCCTATGTATGCTTTTATTTTAACGTTAAAGATTATTAGTGTCGTCATTACCTTTATCACCACAGGATTTATGCTTTATCAATTTGCCATCGCATTGTTTGGGCTCCGAAAAGCCGCCCCTCCCCGGCCCACCTCCAGCAAAAAACATCGGTTTGCCATTGTGGTATCGGCTCGGAATGAACAAAGCGTGATCGGTTACTTAATCGACAGCCTTATGGCTCAGGATTATCCCAAAGAATTGTTCGACGTCATCGTCATTGCGGACAATTGTACCGACAATACCGCCCAGGTGTCCCGCGAACACGGCGCCATTGTGTACGAGCGTTTTAACACCGCACTGGTTGGCAAAGGCTTTGCCCTCAATTGGCTTTTCCAACAGCTTTTGGAAAAGGATCCGGATTATTACGATGCCATCTGCGTGTTCGACGCCGACAATGTAGTGGACACCCATTATCTCACCCAGATGAACAAACAACTTTGTTTCGGTGCCCAACTAGCCCAGGGATATCGGGATTCCAAAAATCCCACCGATACCGCCATCTCAGGCTGTTACTCCCTTTATTGGTGGACACTGACCCGTTTCTTCCATGTGGCACGCAACAATATGGGGCTTTCCGCTATGGTAAGCGGTACAGGTTTTATGTTCCGCACCGATATCATCCGCCAGACCAATGGTTGGCACACCAGTTCCTTATGCGAAGATTGCGAATTTTCACTGCAAAATATCGCGGCCGGACGCAAAGTGGTTTTAGCTTATGACGCGGTATTTTACGATGAACAGCCGGTGTCTTTTAGCCAATCGGTACGTCAACGGCACCGCTGGTCGGTAGGTAATCTCCAGTGCATCCGCTACTGTTTCACCGATCTGCTCAAAGGATTGGTCCAGAGAAGAAATTGGGGTTCGTTGGATGGCCTTCTATTTTTGTTCTTCATCCCCAGCGTCAGCGTAGGTGTCTTTGGGATGCTGGTCAACGCCCTCATTTACTCCACCGATTTTGAAGCCTTCCTTCATGTGATTCCCTTCCTGATCTTAGGGGGTATCGCTTTATGGCTGGCTGTTATGGGCCAGGCTATCCTTGTCCTTTGGATGGAGAAAAAGCCCATTAAGCCTATGTGGAAAGCTATTTTATACTATCCCATCTTTCTTCTGTCGTGGATGGCCATCAACTTTGTGGGCCTCTACTACCAGAGCAAGGTTTGGAAACCCATCGATCACACCAAGGAAATGGGAATTGAACAAATTAAACAACGATAACCGTACTGTAAACAGAGCCACATTTGATTGATTCAGATGTGGCTTGTTTTGCTGTTTTATTTTCAATACAAATCAAAGGATGTGAACTTTTTTGATGAAACAAATAATTGGGGGAGTTTTAGCTATTTCACTGTGTCTTTCGTTGGCATCCTGTTCGCCCGCACAAAAGGATGGTTCCTCGGAAAGCAGCACGGCATCTTCCCAAGCGACGTCATCCACGGTATCGCTGCCGGAATCTTCTTTGCCGGAGGATTCCAGCTCTCCCCTCTCCTCGTCGCTTGAACCATCTGAGACACCTGTTTCAGAAACCGATGCCCCTGTGGTGTCCGACGATTCTGACACCAGCCAGCCGTCCGGACAACGTGAAACCGTCCGCGTCACCATTCCGGAGGGGTTCTCCCTGGCCCAAATTGGCGAACGCTTGGAACAAAACGGCGTGTGCACCAAAGCCGACCTATTGGAAACTGCCAATTCTTACGACTTCAGTTATTATCCATTGGTGGCGGCCATTCCCGACGATCCCAACCGCTGCTTTAAGCTGGAGGGATATCTTTTCCCCAACACATACGATTTTTATGTCAACATGAAGCCCCAGGATGCATTGGGAAAAATGCTTCGCGGCATGGAAAGCGCAATCACTGCCGAGGACCAGGCCCGCGCCCAGGAGCTTGGTTACTCCATGGATCAGATCATTATTTTGGCATCGGTCATTGAGCGGGAAGCCGGCAATAAAAACGAAGTGAAAAACGTCTCTTCTGTGTTTCACAACCGTCTCAAAGTTGGGCAAAAGCTCCAGGCAGACGCCACCATCACCTATGTAGAGAATTATCTCAAGCCCAACATCACCGGCGACATCAACCGCTATAATTCGTTTTACAATACCTATAAGTGCGATGCCCTGCCCTCCGGTTCTATCGCCAACCCCGGCCGCCGCGCCCTTGATGCCGCCCTCTATCCGGCCGATACCAACTACTATTACTTTGTCAACGACGCAAATGCCAATTACTATTACGCTGAAACCTTTGAGGAGCACCAGGCAAACATCCAAAATGCCGGTATCAAATAAAACCCAAAATCTTTCCACAACAAAAGGGACGAAGTAAAAACTTCGTCCCTTTTCTTATCATCAAGAAATTTTATTTTTGCAGATACTCATCGATGGATTTGGCAGCCTGTTTGCCTGCACCCATGGCCAGGATAACCGTAGCCGCTCCTGTGACGGTATCACCGCCGGCATAGATGCCTTCGCGAGTGGTTTGAAGGGTATCTTCATCCACTACCAAACATCCCTTGCGATTGGCCTCCAGGCCCTTGGTGGTGGAACGGATCAGCGGATTGGGGGAATTGCCGATGGCAATAATGACACAATCGGCCTCCAGCACAAACTCGCTGCCCTCCTTGGCGATGGGACGGCGGCGTCCCGACTGATCGGGTTCACCCAATTCCATCTGGACGCATTCAATACCGCTTACAAATCCCTTCTCATCCCCCAGCACGCGCACCGGGTTGGTCAGCATCCTAAACTGGATACCCTCCTCTTTGGCATGGTGCACTTCTTCCAAGCGGGCCGGCATTTCTGCTTCTGAACGGCGGTAGATGATGGAAACTTCCTCAGCTCCCAGACGTTTGGCACAGCGCGCTGCGTCCATGGCTACGTTGCCGCCGCCCACTACGGCCACCTTTTTTACCTTCAGAAGGGGGGTGTCGTAATCCTCTTTGTATCCCTTCATCAGATTGACGCGGGTAAGGAATTCATTGGCCGAATAAACACCCAGCAGATCTTCTCCTTCGATTCCCATGAAGTTGGGAAGCCCTGCCCCGGAACCTACAAATACCGCTTCATAGCCTTCCTCCATCAGCTCGTCCAAGGAAAGGATCTTGCCGATGACCATGTTGGTCTGGATATCCACCCCCCACTGCTTGAGCTGCTGGATCTCTTTTTGCACAATGTCCTTGGGCAGACGGAATTCCGGGATGCCGTACATCAATACGCCGCCGGCTGTATGCAGCGCTTCAAACACGGTTACTTCGTATCCCTTGCGGGCCAAGTCTCCCGCACAGGTCAGTCCCGCAGGTCCGGAACCCACCACCGCCACCTTGTGGCCGTTGGATGCGGGTTTCTCCACCGTTTCCTCCCCGTGTTGCATAAACCAGTCGGCTACAAAACGCTCCAGACGGCCGATGGCCACCGGTTCGCCCTTGATGCCCCGGACGCATTTGGATTCGCATTGGTTTTCCTGGGGACAAACACGTCCACAAATAGCGGGTAAGGAATTGGTGGATTTCAAAATATGATACGCGTCCTCAAACCTTCTCTGGCCGACGGCCTGGATAAACTCCGGAATGCGGACATTGACCGGGCATCCATTGACGCAAGGATGATGCTTGCATTGCAAACATCTCCCCGCCTCCTCCACCGCCATCTCTTCCGTATAGCCGGTGGCGACCTCCTCAAAATTGTGGTTGCGGACGTTTGGCTCCTGCTCGGGCATGGGCACTTTTTTCATCGACATATTAGGCATGGTGACCAAAGCCTCCTAACTTACACTTATGATCCTCCACAGCGCGCTTCTCCTGATCCTTATAGATGGAGAGGCGGCGCATGGCTTCTTCAAAATCCACTTGATGGCCGTCAAAGTCCGGGCCATCCACACAGGCAAATTTCATCTCGCCGCCTACCTTCACCCGGCAGCCGCCACACATCCCTGTGCCGTCGATCATGATGGGGTTGAGGCTGACGATGGTCTTTATATCCCACTTCTTCGTGACCTCGCACACCGCCCGCATCATGGGCATGGGGCCGATAGCGATCACCAAATCGTAATCAGCGCCTTCCTTCAAGAGCTCCTCCAGCTTGACGGTAACGAACCCCTTGTTGCCGTTGGAGCCGTCGTCGGTCATGACATAAAGATGATTGGAAACTTTGTCCATTTCATCTTCCAGGATAATAATATCCTTGTTGCGGAATCCGGCGATGACGTCCACGTCCACGCCCATATTATGTAGCGCTTTGGCCTGGGGATAAGCGATGGCGCAGCCGGCGCCGCCGCCGATGACCGCCGCTTTATGATACCCTTCCAGTTCAGTCGGGCGTCCCAACGGGCCTACAAAGTCCTGGATACTCTCTCCTACTTCCAATTCATCCAACCGCATGGTGGTCAGGCCCACCTTTTGGAAGATGATGGACACCAATCCCTTTTCCCGATCAAAATCGGCCACGGTCAAAGGGATACGCTCCCCCTTCTCATCGATGCGCAAGATGATAAATTGGCCCGGCTTTACCTTTTTAGCAATGAGCGGTGCCTCAAGGGTCATCCATGTCATGGAATCGTTGAGCCGTTTTTTGTCGATAATCTTAAACAACACCATCACTCCCCATATCAATCGCAGGCTTTTTCTGGTGCGATAACCGTTCTTTTGCAAGTCAACAGCGCCCATCCTGCGTTAAATCCGCAAAATTTGTCGAGTACAAGCCTTATTATAAATGATTTTGCCTGTTTTGCCAAGGGATGCAATCAATATCTCACAAATACCTATGCATTTTTCGTTTCATCCATGCAGTCTTAGTCTTTTTGCCAAAAATGCAAGTTCTAAATCCCCCTACCTTCTTTTTTTGTCTGTCCATCTATGGGCAAAAAAAATAGCCTTTCGGCTATTTTTTGATGTTTCTTATTTAGCTTTATGCATTGCGGCGGAACTCTGACACGACCTTCTCACCCTCGCGGTTGCCGCTGCCTTTGGCCACATAGGAAAAGGATTTGAAAAACACCTTTGCATCAAAAGCAAAACTTAAATTCTTTGCATATTCCCCATCGTAAGCGGCTTTGACATCATTGGGAAGATCATCGCGGCCATTGATCTGAGCCCAGCCGGTCAAACCGGGACGGATATCGTTGGCGCCGTATTTATCCCGCAGCTCAATGAGATCAAACTCATTTTTAATAACCGGGCGGGGGCCGATAATACTCATATCCCCGCGGACAATATTCAGCAACTGAGGGAGCTCATCCAAGCTGGTCTTTCTCAAGAACCGGCCTACGCGGGTGATGTACTGATCGGGATTATCAAGCAAATGGGTAGGCACATAACGGGGCGTATCAGCCCGCATGGTGCGAAACTTAAAAATAACAAATTCTTTTTTATAACGGCCCATTCTCTTTTGACGCAAGAAGATGGGACCCGACGAGTCTAGTTTTATGGCCACCGCTAAAATCAGCAGCACCGGGGAAAGCAAAACCAAAGCCAAACTGGAAAACACAATATCCAACACACGTTTTACGGCAGGATAAATTTTCATGTATACATCCCCCTATGGTTAATACGGGCTATGTTTGTCACTTTGCTACCAATAGCATGCCCCACTTTTTCAATGAAAACCGCACAAAAGGTTATTGGACATACTTTTCAGTCTTGAGTTTATTTAAACTCTGTCTATTATATAATCCCGAGGTAAAAAAGTCAAGACACACCAAGATCCTGGAAAAAAAGATAGCAAATTATAACAACTCCAAGGGATTCCCCTTGTATAATTGGCTACCTTACCAAAAAATGTATGACTTTTTTAAGAACGAAATCCTGTGTGCTATCTCCAAACATTTTGTTCATTTCATTTCTTTCATTTTAATTTTTGAACATATTCCCCTTGCTTTTATTTTGTCCTGTTTTTATCTCCACTATTTTTCTAAAAACAATTCTTAATCAAAAATAAATTTTTCGTCCGGTTGGCTTCTAAAGCGCACCAACGGATTTAATGACACAGGGGAACAAATCGGATTATGGGCCGGGAGCCGTCGTCCTGGGCACGTTGCTTTCCAACTACGCAAGAACAGAATCGACCACCAACCGCTGGCATGATCTATTGACGGGCTCACAACGGCGACAAATACGGCTCTGGCGGCGATTTCTCCGCCCTACGCAATAGTGGAGGTGCCAAGCTAGAACTAGCCTCTCAGCTGGATTTCCGGAGGGAAAAGCAGTATGCCATCGTCTCCCTCCACAGCCCCACCGATCAATTGACTTTTTCCATCCTGCCCGGTGAAGCCAAGACCGTTACGTTGAATTTTTACATCCACCAGTTAAACGGTGAAGCAGAATATCTTCGTGTAGATAGCAACCTATCGTCGTTGTATAATAAGCTGAGACAAACAATCCCCCTGCATGATGTTTCGTGCAGAGGGATTTGTTTTTGTGTTTCATAAAAAACCAGCCCTGTGAATATCACAGGGCTGGAAATGCTGGAACAATCGCTTCTTCTTATTTCGTGATCGCAATAGGCAGGCTCAAGGTCATATGATCCATGTAACGTCCTGTTGCGGGATCCTTGGCCTTGATCATAAAGATACGGTTGCCAGTCGATCCAACCGACAAAGTGATCTTGAAGGTTTTGACATCCCCCTTCACAGAGGTTTCCACCGCCTGTTGCGAGATGACATTGCCTCTCTCGTTAAAGATGCCGATTTGCTCCACATTTGTGGTGGTTTCCACTTCGATTACAAACGACTCATTGACCTTTGCCGTACCGTTGGCCGAAACAGAGATGAGTTTCGCCCCAGACGGTTTGGCCTGGATGGAAAATGTAACAGAAGTGGAGGATTCCACTATGTTGCCGGAAGCTCCGGCAGTGGCGATGGTCAAGCTACGGTTTTCACCCAAGGACGCCACCGATGTCTTGACCGTCCAGGTTTTGGTATTGTCCTGTGGATTGTAGGTGGATTTCAACCCCAGGATGCTGACATAACGTCCGTTTTCATTGAGCAGGGCAATTCGGTTCCTGTCAGCCGTGGTCTTGACGGTCAATGTGATGGTCTCATTGGGTTCATAAACTGCTTTATCGGCTGAAGCGGAGAGCACATAGGTCTTTTCGGCCAGTCCATCAATGGCGTCGCGTACGGCAGATATGGCCTCTACGTACTGAGCATTGGTAGCATTGGGATCGGCTTGGACAGCTTTCGCGGATTCCACAGCCTCGTTTAGGACGGCGTAGGATTCCTCAGTATAATCCAAAGCATCGTAGCCTTGGGCCTCTGCCAAAACCGATTCTAAACCGGCCTTCAGATCGTCACCGTGGAAGAGGAAGTAGTCCACATTGCAGATGCTTTCTTTGCTGCCGTGGAATACTAGATACACATCCCGGATGCCATCCGGCATAACATCGGCAGGGATGTCGGCAAAGATAGTCTCCCAGTCAGACCAGGTGCCTGTGGGCGGTGTGGAAAGGGTGGTGAGCAGCGGCCCATCCACGCTGTCCAAACGGACCTCTACGCGGCTGTCGTCGGCAGTGCCTTCACCGGCATAACGCATTTCAATTTGGACGGATTGCTTGCCTCTAAAGTCCACGTTTTGATACATAACCCAGTCGCTGTCGTTGATATAGCCGATGTAATCCCCTTGGATTGCAACACCGTTACCCACGGTAGTGGCTTGGTCGAACTTCTCAGCCTCAATACGGCTAAAGGGATCGCGAATAACTTCCAATGAGGACATTGCCTGATTCAGCTGATTGTTGGCGGCGATTTCATCTTGAGAGGTGCTCTCGGGATTGTTGTACACCTGTTTTGCCTGGGCAAGCGCCTGCTGAAACGCTTGGACAGAATCGGGTGTTTTATCGCTTAGATCCTGGGACTCGGCTCGCTGGATGGTTTTCTCCAACACAGTGCTCGCCTCGCCTTGATGGAAGAGGAAATAGTCGATGTTGCAGATATTGTTTTTGCTGCCAAGGAAAACAAAGTAGATGTTTTCCACGTCTTCGGGAATATACTGGATGTCGGCCGTGGCCGTCTGGTAATTGGACCAAGTCCCGGTGGGAGGTGTCTCAACGGTGGCAAGCAGGGGTCCGTCTACCGAGTCGGCACGTATCTCCACACGGCTGTCGTCCCCAGTTCCTTCTCCGGAATAGAACATCTCCACCTGTACCGCACAGCCATCGGCAAAGTCTACGTTTTTATACATGACCCAGTCGCCGTTGTTGGTGTAGCCTAAATTATTGCCCTCGTCTTTTACGCCGTCGCCTTGGGTGGTACAATCGTCAAAGTGCTCGGCTTCCATACGGCTATAGGCCGGCTTGATGGTTTCCAGTCCTGCCAGGGCATCCTTCATTCGCTGCATAGAATCGATAATTTCCTTTGCAGTGGCATCGGGATTATCCACAATGGCCCGGGCCTCCTGGGTCGCCTCGTCCAGGATCTGAAGGCTTGCGGGGGTTTTATTGCTGCGGTCCACCGCTTCGGCCTGGAGGATTAAACTAGTCAAAGGCGCTTTGTCCACCTTTTCCACAAAGCGGAAATAGTCCACATTTCGGCTGCAATCAAACACCAGGCAGATATCATGTACGCCTGTAATTTTCTGATCCAAAGCGGCGGTGGTCAAGGTATAGTTGCTCCATCCGGCAGTACCCGGGGTCGAGATGGTGCCCAGCAACGGGCCGGATGCATTATCCAGACGGACTTGGATGGTCCCAGTGGTATCGCGGACTTCACCGGAGTAAAATAGTTCAATGGCTTCGGCCCCGCCTGCGCCAAAATCTACGTTGCGGTAGATAACCCAGTCGCCATCGTTAAGATATCCGATGTTGTTCCCCTCATTTTTGACGCCGTCACCCGATTTAAAGGCGCTATCAAATGTTTCGGCCTCGATGTTTGAGAAGGCATCGCGAGCCACCAAGGAACTCAACAAACTGTGCAGCTGTTGCGATACATAGGCAATATCGCCGTCATAAGCATCCGGATCGTCCAACAGATCCTGCGCCAGGGAAGTTAAGCGTTGGAGTTCCTTGACGTCCTCTTGGGAATAGATGCTGGTGTCTAAGCCTTCGGCCTCTTCAAACGCCGCTTCCAAAGAAGCGCGATCAGCCGGAATACCAATATATACATCGTCAATCAGGGCGGCAAAATCACCAGTATCGGCACTGTGGTCGTAGGCCGCCATGACGTTGGTGATGGTCTTATCTCCTACCGCCGCATACAAATCACAGGTAACGGTGGTCCACTCTCCTACCGTCCCCCTCCCTTTCGAGGGATGCATCTGAATGCCGTTTTGATCCACAGCCGATTCGATGTCCCGCAGCGGGTCGCCTTCATTGAACTGCAAGTCCATGGAGACATAACGTCCCAGTTCATTGAGAGGCTTAAACTTATAGGTAAGAATGGTACCGGGTACCACCTTCATATGTGCGGCTTTATAGACATTGTAATACACAAAAGAATCGGAGTCTTGGGAGTCGGTACCGGATACTTTCAGGGACTGAGCGCCGGATGCAGCATCTTCATCGGTAACGGTACAATTCAGATTGTCGATATTCTTGTAGTTTTCCGACCAGGATTCCGACGGCATCTCGTCCTCTACCGCCTCAAAGCCGGAGGTTCCGGCAAAGCCGTGGGCCTCATTGGCACGATCCTTGTGGTCGTATAGTTCGCTGGCAGCTTGGGTCTTGGCCGCGTCGTTCTCAGCGGTGGCGGCAAAGATGATGACGCTGTCGTCGTCCGGCAATGTGATGCTAGAAGCGCCGGTCACATCCAGATCATAAGCGAACATGTAGGTTGTGGCAGCGATGTTGTCGATGCCCGCGGTATGACGGTGGGTAGCGATAAAGGCGGGATCCTGTTCTTTTACATAACCCCGGAGGCCTAGATCGTATTGATCCCAACAGCCAACGTTCTCCTTGTAGTCGCCTACATTGACGGTGACGTCTTTATCTCCGACTTTGAAGGTGACGTCCTTGTCGCCTTGGGTGGATACCGC